>JBKJTJ010000350.1:0-15634 GCA_046590855.1 Actinomycetota bacterium | reverse complement strand
CCGCCCAGTCCCTTGACCATCGTGGAGTAGTCGTAGCGCATCAGACCCAGCCAGGAGTGGCCGGCCTCGCCGGGCTTGCCGGGTAGGTCGTCGTCGCGCAGGGTGTCCTCGTAGCGGGCGCCGCTCTCGCGGCCGATCTGCTCGAGGATCTTGGAGGGGAAGACCTCGGAGCCGAAGATCGTGGGGACCTTCTGGGTGCGGATCTGGTTGATCAGCGAGGCGACTTCCTTGGGGGTGGGGTCCTCGAAGTCCTTGGGCTGCACCGCGCCCAGGACGTCCCAGCCGTAGTCCTTGGCGAAGTAGGCGTAGGCGTCGTGGTAGGTGAGCAGCACCTTCTTGCCCGGGATGGTGGCCTGGTCGGCCTTGAGCGCCTCTGACAGGGCGGTCGCCTTCTTCTCGAACGCGGTGTAGTTGGTGGCGTACGTCGAGGCGTTGGCGGGGTCGCGCTTGCTGAGGGTGTCGCGGACCTCGGCGCCGTACTTGATCGCGTACAGCGGGTCGGTCCACAGGTGGGGGTTGGGTTTGCCCTCGTCCTTGGGGAAGGAGAAGTCGTAGATCCAGTCCGACTCGGGCAGGCTCTTGGTGCCCAGCTCGACCGTCTCGGCGCCGTCCTTGGCGTTCGTGGTCGCCAGCTCGGCGGTCGGGTCCTCGAGCTTGAGGCCGTTGATGAAGACCACGTCTGCCTCGGACATGATCTTGGCCGCACTCGGCGGTGGCTCGAACGTGTGGCTGTTCGTGCCCTCGGGCACCACGCCGACGATCCGCACCTTGTCGCCGGCGATGTTGGCCACGATGCTGGTGATGGGTGACACCGTGGTCACCACCGTCAGCTTTCCCCCGGCGGCACCGGCTGCCGCCGGTGAGCCCGACGATCCGCCGCACGCGGTGAGGGCGACCATGGCCAAGGCTGCGGTGGTGGTGGCGGCGCCGTAGCGACCAGTGCGGCGGTTGTTCAGTGAGTCCATGGGTCTGGACACTATCTGCTTGTTGCGACTGGGTCGCGATACGGCGCGAAACCTCCGGGCTGTCGACGGGCAGTCGGGCGGTGTTCAGGTGACCTCGAGCAGGCTGGTGGTCACTGGTCCGAACGCCCGTCACCCCGAAGGAGCCGCGTGATGACCGCCGCCAGAACCACAGCGCAGTACCGCCAAAATCATGCTCTCCAAGGTCCCGGAGGTGACAGTCTGCCCGCCCGCTGGGTGCCTCGATCGGTGACTTCCTGTCCCAGACCTAGGCCCGGGCCGAGGGCCGCCTCGGGCTCGGGCTCGGGCTCGGCACCACAGTGACCCTGCTGGCCGCGATCCTGGAGTGCGTACTGTCGGATGACGCTCCCAGGTGCAGCGGCCCGTCGGACCTCAGACCGACCGTGGAGCCGGTGTGGCTTGACGCTCAGAGCACCGTACGAGAAGCGGTGGCGTGCACTCCGGGAGTGACCACGACCGGGCAGGGCGCGAGTCCGCTGAGGTCATCGCTGACGGCTCCGTGCAGCAACCTGTTCATGCGTCGGTGGACGTTGCGGCCCACCACGATCAGGTCGGCGCGTGCACTCTGATCGAGCAGACCGTCCAACGGGCCGCCGTGGGTGACCTGCGTCTCGATCTGGCAGGGGCCCACGACCTGCTGCACC
The DNA here is from genome assembly GCA_046590855.1 of Actinomycetota bacterium. Taxonomy (GTDB): domain Bacteria; phylum Actinomycetota; class Actinomycetes; order Actinomycetales; family Angustibacteraceae; genus JACMOY01. Next base: position 14,007 of record JBKJTJ010000350.1, on the reverse strand, counting down.
CACTGGTCGATGCGTTCGCGCGCCGCTGCTGCCTGTACGGGGGCCACCCGGCCGGGGTGCAGCACGTCCTGCACCGAGCTGGGGTGCACCTGCCAGACGTAGCAGACGACCAGTCTGGAGCGCCGCAGCACAGCTTCCTCCGCGGCCCACCGCAGCGCGGTGTCGGACGCGTGCGTGCCGCACACCCCGACCACGATGCGGCCCATCTGAGGCTGCTCAGTGGGAGGTACCACGACCACCGGGCACGTGACGTGATCCAGGCAGCTGCGGGTCAGGCGGTTGAGGTGCCGAGCACCGTGGTGTCCACCCAGGACGAGGAGTTCTGGGTCGCGTGCCAGCAATACCGCTGCTGTGGGGCCGTGCGCGGCGCAGGACGTCGCCGGACCGAGGAGGTCCGGCAAGGACCTCGAGTCGAGGTCGACCGTGAGATCCAGAGGTTCGTTCCAGGCGTGCACGAGCGTCAGAGGCAGCCCCCGTAGCCCAGCGGCGGTCGAGGCCCACCGGACGGAGGTTCCAGAGGTGTCCGCGTGATGCACTCCGACTACTACACCTGCCATGACCGCTCCTGGCCGGCGAGATGCTTGATCGCCTGATGAGAGCGTAGGTCGTGGGGCGCCAGGGAGAAAGCAGGCTCAGTACTGGCACACCTTCTTGAGCTCGCGGTAGCTCACTCGGGTGCCGGCGATGCTCTTGCCGAATGCCACGCGATCCTTGTGCGTCATGGCGGCGGCCAGGTCATGGAACGTCCTCGCGTTGTCTGTCACCGCCTTGCGCACCGCTGACGTGCGGGCGGTGGGCGCCTCACCGGTCAGGTCGCGGGCGGTCCGGGCGATCTGACCTGCAATGGCGGGGTCAAAGGGTTTTAGCGTCGGCGACCAGTGCGAGGTGTTGGCGGTGAGGTGTGCGAGGGAAGCCTTCACGCTGGCGCATGCACGTTCATCCGGTCCCACCGGCTGCGGTGGAGCACTCGACGGGGCCGGCGCGGGCGCTGGGGTCGTCTTGGGTGCGCTGCCGAGCTGGGACGGTGCGCTGCACCCGCCGATCAGTGCGAGCGCGATCACCATGCCGGTGACGTGGGCGCTGTCGTGACGTCGCATCCGGGCGACCTCCCTGGTTGTCACCACCGTACTGCTGCAGTGGAAAACCCGTGACGGTAACCGCGGTAGTTCCTTGGCGCACGCGTGGAGAACCGGCGCTGGTGCGTGGGAGCCATAGCCTGGCGAGGTGCACAGGCGGGTGTTGACGACGGCCGGGTCCACCAGGACCGTTCGACCCAGCTGTCGCGGCGGACGATGGGGTGAGGACTCTTGGTGACTGCTCGGGTGCCCGATCCCGCCCCCGACGGAGGGGGTGTACGGAGGGAAGCCCACCCGGGCTCGGCGGTCCTGGTGGTCGAGGACGACCGCAGCCTGGGGGCGGGGATGGTCGGGTTGCTAGCCGGGGACGGGTACGCCGTGAGCTGGGCGCAGGACGGTGTCACTGCACGACGTCTGGTGTCCGAGCAGCGTTTCGACCTGGTGGTGCTGGACCTGGGGTTGCCGGACGTCGACGGTCTGGACCTGTGCGTCGAGCTGCGTACCGCCCAGCCAGACCTCGTGCTGATCGTGGTCACCGCGCGCACCGAGGAGTCCGACGCCGTGCGGGCGTTGGACGGGGGAGCGGACGACGTCGTCCTGAAGCCGTTTCGACCGGTCGAGCTGCTCGCCCGGCTGCGTGCCCACCTGCGCCGTCGCGACCCGGCCGTGGGGTCTGAGGAGGTCGTCTGCGGATCGTTGCGGTTGGACGCGCGCGGGCGGCGTGCCTGGGTGGGAACGTCCGAGCTGGCCCTGCGCCCGAAGGAGCACGAGCTGCTCACGGTTCTGGTCGCTGAGGCCGGCCAGGCGGTGCGCAGGGAGCGGCTGATGGACCAGGTCTGGGACGAGCACTGGCACGGGTCCACCAAGACCCTGGACGTGCACGTCGCCAATCTGCGGCGCAAGCTCGCTGATGCCGGCGACCGGTGGGACAGAATCACGACCCTGCGTGGATACGGCTACCGCTACGAGATCGACCCGCCGGGTTGATCCCACCCGGCCTCAACGTTCGTGGGTGCCGCCGGCAGGAGCAGCGCGACCCGAGGTCGGGGTGTCTCTCGACGCAGCAACAGCGAGCCCCCGCAACGCTGGACCAGGTCCGTGGCGAGCTTCAGGCCGGTCCCGGGACGGGCCCCAGACGTGAACCCGGGGCCGTCATCGGCGACCTCGACGCTGACGAGGTCGCCGAGCGGCTCAACGGTCACGACGACGTCGCCGGAGCCGTGCCGCATCGCGTTGTCGATGAGCACGTCCAGACACTGGCGCAGCGCGGCCTCGGTCAACGCCGCCGGACGCGGGTCGTCAGCGCGCAGCGTGACGCGCCGACCGGTGGTGTTCCACCGTCGCACGGCCGCTGCGGCTACGGCTGTCGGGTCGCAGCGGGCGCTGGGTGTCGTGCTGCGCACGGCGAGCAGGTCGGCGATCGTGGTGTCGAGATGGCTCGCGCGCTCCAGAGCCGCTGGCACGTCCGGCGGTTCGCGCTCGAGGTGGACCACCAGTGCGGCCAGGGGGGTGCGCAGCTGGTGGGAGGCGTGTCGCACGAAGTCGCGCTCGCGGGTGAGGAGGTCGTCGACCGACCGGGCGGCCTCGGTCAACGCCGCGCCGGCGGCGTCCGCCTCGGCGATGCCGAAGGGCGCCAGCTGGACGTCCGCCCGACCTGATCCCAGACCACGTGCGGCCACGGTGAGCTGCTCGAAGGGCGCCGAAATCCGCCGGGCGGCCCGGGTCGCGGCGATCACCGCCGCGCCGGTCACCACTGCGGCCAGGAGGGCCAGCAGCGCCCACGACGTCGCGATCCGGCGCCGCAGGACCGCAAGGGGGATCGCGGCCCGCACCGAGCCCGCGACCGCGGTGTCGGAGAGCACTGGCACGACGACGGTCAGGTCGCCCGCGTCGGGGCCATCGTGCTCGCGGCCGTCGACGGCGAGCGCAGCAAGGCCGGATGTGGCCGGCCCAGTGCCGGCGACCCGCCGGCCCCGTGCGTCGTACACCCCGAGCATCGTCCCCGCGCTGGCCTGCGGTGGCGGCAGCGTTGCGCCTGACTCGATGACGTTGTCGGGGACGACCGCGAGCTCGCGAGTGGCGTCCCGCTGGAGCCCGGTAACCGCACGGCTGTGGATCAGCCGCCCGAGCACGACGCCCAGGGGGACCCCGAAGAGCAGCAACGACGCGACCACGATCCCGGCGATGGAGGCGCGCACCTGCCGGCGCAGGCCGCGTGACCTCGCGGTTGGTCGGGTGGTCGGCACGCGCGAAGCGTAGGCCTGGCAAGGTCAACGCCGGCTTAACCTGCGGCTGGCCTGGTGTTGGGACGACGCTGCGTAGCGTCGCTGTCATGCATCGACCGAACCTGCCTTCCGTTGTCATCCCCGTCACCGTCGCCCTGCTCGCCGGCGCGTGCAGTGCCGGGAGCGCCTCTGGGGGGATAGGCGCGACGAACGCTCCCAGCGCAACCTCTCGGACGACGTCGACGGGCTCGGCAGCTGCGGCCCCGACACCCGCCAGTCCGACGTCGGCCGGCCCGGGCGCACCGGCCGCGCAGAAGGCGGTTGCGCCGGAGAACAACCCACCGGGTGACATCCCCGACAACCTCGCCTTCGTCCCCTACTCCAACGCCGGGGGTCGATACTCGTTCACCCACCCCGAGGGCTGGCTGCAGCAGGTCAAGGGCACCGGCGTGCTGTTCACCGACAAGCTCAACGGTGTCCAGGTCACCCCCGGGCCTGCGACCCAACCGCCGACCGTCACGTCCGCCAGGTCCGCTTCGGTGCCAGCGTTGACCCGAAGCCAGGCGGCCTTCGAGCTGCGGAAGGTGGCGCCGGCGTCCGTGCCCGGGGGGACCGGCGCCCTGATCGTCTACCGCCGCAACTCCGCGCCGGATGAGGTGACCGGTCGCCAGTACCGCGACGAGGTGCAGCGCTATGAGCTCGTCTCCGGTGGCCACGAGGTGGTCGTCGAGCTGTTCGGCCCCGTCGGTGCCGACAACGTCGACGCCTACCGGACGATGATCACCAGCCTGAAGCTCCTGTGATGGCGACCGAGACGCACCCGTTGCCGCTGGAGGCGTTGGGGCTGCACCGGTTCTACCGGCGGGGCGAGACCGAGGTCGCGGCCCTGAGGGACGTCACCGTGACCTGCGAACCGGGTGAGACGGTGGCGGTCACCGGGCCGTCCGGATCGGGCAAGTCGACGTTGCTCGGGCTGCTGGCGGGTCTGGACGACCCGGACGGCGGTGTCGTCCGGGTGGCCGGACAGCGACTGAGTCACCAGCGCCCGTCCACGTCGGCCGCACTGCGGGCGGCCAGCGTCGGAGTGCTGACCCAGGCCAGTGGCCTGCTCGCGCACCTGAACGTGATCGAGAACGTCCGATTCGCGGCGCAGCTGCGTGGCGACAACGGTCCCTCACCCGCCGAGCTGGTGGACGGCCTGGGTCTGGGGTCTGTCCGAGAGTCCATGCCACGCACCTTGTCCGGCGGTGAGACAGCCCGCGCTGGCCTCGCGGTGGCCCTGGCCGGGGCGCCCGTGCTGCTGCTGGCGGACGAACCGACGGCAGAGGTCAGCACGGCCGAGGAACGCACGGTGCTCACCCTGCTGCGGGCCTGGCGCCCGGCCGGGGCGGCGACCGTGATCGTCACGCACTCAGCGGCTGTCGCGGCGCACGCCGACCGCACCGTCCACCTGGTCGATGGGAGGGTCCGATGACGTTGGTGGCGACGGGCATCAGCGTCGCTTACGGCGGACGGCCGGTACTGCGGGACTTTGGGTTGCGGCTGGAGCCCGGGGAGCAGTGCGCGCTGCTCGGCCGCTCCGGCTCGGGCAAGACCACACTGCTGCTGGTCCTCGCCGGGCTGCTGCACCCGGGATCCGGGTCCGTCGATCATGGTCTCGAGCGTGACGACGTGGTCTACGTGCCTCAAGCCCCCTCGCTGCTGCCCGAGCTGACGACGGCGCAGAACGCGACGCTGGGACTGCGGCTGCGCGGGATCCCCCCCGCGCAAGCCGAGGTGCGGGCCCGGACGGCCCTCGAGCTGGTCGGCCTGGACCACCAGGCAGCCGAGTCCCTGCCGGCCCAGCTGTCCGGAGGCATGCAGCAGCGGGCCGCCCTGGCGCGGGCACTGGTGATCGAACCGCGCCTGCTGCTCGCTGATGAGCCCACCGGGGCACTGGACCAGGACACCGGGAGCCGGGTCATGGATCTGCTGCAGGAGCAGTGCAGGCGCACCGGGTCGACGCTGGTCGTCGCGACGCACGACGAGCAGGTCGCCGCCAGATTCGGCCGCCAGGTCGTCCTCGACGCGCTCGACCCCTCATCCCTCGTCCTCGACCAGAACGGCATCCGATGAACACCCGCTACGTCACGGCTTCGGTCATCCGTCGCCCGCTGGACACCGTGGTCGCCGCGCTGGCCATCGCGCTGAGCGTCGCGTTCCTGGCCTCGCTGGGGTCGTTCGCGGCAGCGACGGGCAGTCGGCTCACCGTGCAGGCCTCTGGCCGGGTACCGGTCGACTGGCAGGTGCAGCTCGGTCCCGGTGCCGACGCGCAGGCCGTCGCCAGGGCTGTCACCTCGGTACCGGGAGCGCTCGGCTCCAGGCGCGTGGACTACGCCAAGGTCGCCGGCCTGACCGCCACGTCACCGGCGGGCGTGCGCACCACGGGCACCGCGTACGTCGTGTCGTTGCCAGCCGACTACGCCAGCTTCGCACCGAGCGAGCTGCGGACCCTGGTAGGCAGCTCCTCGGGCGCTGTGCTGCAGCAGCAGACCGCCGCCAACCTGGCCGCGCAGCCTGGCACCGTCGTGACGATCGTCGGGACGGCCAAGAGCGTGCCGGTTCGCGGAGTGGTCGACCTGCCGAAAGCCGACTCGTTCTTCCAGGTCGTCGGGGCGACTGGTGCTGCGACCGCGACGGCCGCACCCGACAACGTGCTGCTGGTGCCGCCCGCCGTCTTCGCGACGCTGGTGCCGCAGGCGGACGTCGTCCACCAGCTGCACGTTCGCCTGAACCACGCCGGCCTGCCCGGCGACCCCGCGGCCGCCGCCGATGAGGTGCGCGCCCGGGCCAACCACCTGGTCTCGGCGGTGGCCGGAACGGCTCTGGTCGGGGACAACCTGGAGGCGGCGCTGTCCGGCGCGCGCGAGGACGCCCTGTACTCGCGGCTGCTCGTGCTGCTGCTGGGCGGCCCGGGCCTGGTGCTGGCCGCGGTCGTCACCGGGCTGGTTCTCTCACTTCGCAACGACCGCCAGCGCCGCGACCTGGGCCTGCTGCGTCTGCGCGGCGCCACCCCTCGCCGGGCCGCCCTGCTGCTCGGTGCCACCGCGCTCCTGGACGGGTTGCTCGGTGGCGCCTTCGGCACGTTCGGCGGCTGGCTGGCCACCCGCGTCGCGCTCGGGTCACGGGCGCCGCTGTCGATCTGGTGGGTGCTCGGCGCGGCCCTGGCCGGGGTGGTCCTCGCTGTCGCCGTCGAGCTGGCCCCCGTCGCCAGGTTGCTCAGAGGCGGCTCGGAGTCGGTGCGCAGCCAGGTGGACGCACCGGTCAACGCGAGCACCCCGCTCGCACTGCGCCTCGGCCTGGACGTCGTCCTCCTCGCGGCTAGCGGTGCGGTGTTCTGGTTGACATCCAGAGGCGGCTACCAGGTGGTCGTCGTCCCCGAGGGAGTCCCCGTGGCGTCGGTCAACTACGCGGCACTGCTCGCCCCGGCACTTGCCTGGCCCGGACTCGCGCTGCTGGTGTGGCGACTGACCGCGCTCGCTGTCAACCGCGCCCGCCGAACGCCATCGAGCGACGACGCCGGACGGCTGCCGGACCTGCGCCACGAGGTCGTGCGCCGGCGCCGTCGGCTCGTGGCGCGCGGCGCCACAGGGCTCGCAGTGGCCCTGGCCGTCACCATCTCAGCCGCCGTGTTCACGACCACGTACGACCAACAAGCCCGCGTCGACGTCGCCCTGACTGTCGGCTCGGACGTCTCCGTGACGCTGCCTCCCGACGCGATGACGTCGCTCGAGCCGAGGATCGCCCAGCACCCCGGCGTGATCGCCGTCGAACAGGTGGCGCACCGGCTGGCCTACGTCGGCCCGGACCTCCAGGACGTCTACGGCATCGACGCGACCACGATCGGGCGGGCCGCGCCCCTGCAGGACGCCTTCACCCCCGGGTCGAGCGTCACGGCCGCCCTGGCGGCCCTGGCCACGACCCCGGACGGCGTCCTGCTCTCGCAGGAGACCCTGCACGACTACCAGCTGCGAACCGGGGACCAGGTGAGGCTGCGACTGCGTGACCGCAGCGGCGCCTACGTGCCGCACACCTTCCACGTCGTCGGGGTCGTCACCGAGTTCGCCACCGCCCCCAGGGACAGCTTCATCCTGGCCAACCGCACCTACCTGGCCGCTGCCACGGGCAGCAACGCCGTCCAGACCCTCCTGGTGCGCACCGACCACCCCGCCGTCGTCGCCGCGTCGATCCACGCCCCACCGAGCGCGCTGGTCAACGACATCACGGCACCCCGGGTCGCCGTCCCCTCCGCCTCCGGGCTGGCCGCGGGCAGCCTGGCCGGCCTGGCCCGACTGATCCTGGCGTTCGGACTGCTGCTCGCCGTGACGAGCGCCGCCCTCGTGCTGACGGTTGGCGCTTCGCAACGGCGCCGGTCGCTGGTCGCACTGGCCGTCCTCGGCGCCAGCGCCCGACAGCGGGGTGCGTTCATCTGGACCGAGTCCCGCTGGATCGTGGCCAGCGGGGTCGTCGGCGGACTGGCCGCCGGCACCGTCGTCGCGTACCAGCTGGTCAAGGTGCTCAACGGCATCTTCGACCCACCGCCGCAGGTGCCCGCTGTGCCAACCACGTTTCTGGTGCTGCTGCTCGTCACGGTCGTGGGAGGCGCAGCGGTGGCCACCGCCATCTCGGCGCGCTGGGCCGGTCGGGTTGACGCCTCCCGGTTGCGGGACCTGTGATGCTCTGGGCCCCGCGCTCAGCGCGGCGCAGTGGCGCTCTGCGCGGCGGCGTCGCGTCTCGAACCACCACGTGGCGTGCTTGACGTGGTCACGTCCCGTTGTGCCTGGCTCACCGCAAACCCCGCCGATGCCGCGGTCACCACCTGACCCCTTCGTCCCCCACCCCGCTTTCCGCCCCCGCCTCGCTCCGGAACGGACAAACCGGACGCACGGCGCCGGTCCTGGGGAGGAAACCGGGTGGGGGGAGGAAGGGTCAGCCGGCCAGGGAGCCGCCGAAGATCTGCCAGGCCAGGACGGACTTGGCCACCAGACTGAGGACCAGGTAGGTCTTCTCACCGTGGGCGTAGTCGGCCCAGCGGCCGACCCGCCGGTACTGCAGCCACTGGTTGAGGCCAAAGCTGAAGAAGAACACGAACTGGGCGACCACGATCCCGTAGACGAACCCGGGGACGGTCTTCGACCCGATGATGTTGACCGCGATCGACACCCACGGGGCGAGGCCGACGAGGGTGCCGAACCAGAACGGCAGCATCGTCGTGGTCGTGCGCCCCGGCGGGTTCATCCGCTCCTGGAGCCAGCCGAACAGGATCATCGCCACGTTGGAGCCGATGACCGCGATGACGGCGTTGATGCTCGTCACGCCGGAGTAGAAGCCGATCAGGACGATCATCACGGTGGCGCTGACGGAGTACTCGAGCCAGCGGAACCGGTTGATCCCGCGCGCCAGATCGCGCTCGTACGCTGCCCGGGACACGGTCGCGGTGAGGAGGTGGTCGAGCGCCGCGAGGGCGAGGAAGACCGCGACGGCCCATCCGATCCGGACGTCGAAGAGCCCCGCCGGTGCGGGGGCGGCCGTGCCCGGGGGACCCTCGGGGAACGACGAGGTCACGGTGATCGCGAAGTCACCGGCGAGGACGGCGACGACGGCCGCCTGGACGGCGTGCAGCACCGTCAGGCCGAGGTTCCACCGCCGCAGGCCGCTCAGGCGTTCAGCGGTGACGCCGGGTGCCGGCGTCTGCACCTCCGTGGAGTTCATGGGGCGCAGTCTGGCTTGCCGCCGCCCCGGTCGCCACGCTGCGCGCTCGCCCGGCGCGGTCGGCGCTCAGCCCGGGTAGGGCACCGGGAGGTGGGTGCTCACGACAGCGGTGAAGCCGAGCGCGCGCCGCCCGTGCCAGCGCAGCGCAGGCCCGCAGGTCCAGGCGGTCGACGCAGCGCAGGTCGATCACCACGTTGAGGGCGCCGGCCATCTGCGCGACCGCCAGCATGTCGACCAGCGGGCCGGCCGTGACCGTGTCGACGTCGTGGACGCAGAGCAGCGCCGCCCGTCCGTCGCGGTCGGTCTCCAGGGTGATCCGCATGTCCGTCTCCTGCCCGGCGCAGTACTCGCTGAGACCGGTAGAGCCCGTCGACGGCGTCATGACCAGGGGTCGTTGGTCCTGGGGAACGGGCTCGACGACGGGTCAGGGGGCGGGCTCGGCGTAGGCCTCGGTGTCGGTGGCCTTGGCGGACATCCACACCGCCAGGCCGGGACGAAGGCCGAGGTCGGCGACCGCACCGGTCGAGACGTCGACCAGCGCGGACGGCGCGCCCTCGACCTGGACCCGCACGCGGTCGGTGAGCAGCTCCAGGCCCCGGATGGTGCCTGGCCAGACGTTGCGCGAGCTGGCGGGTCCGGGGCGCGCGGTGTGCAGGGTGACGGCGGAGGGCCGCATGCCGACCAGCACCCGCCGGCCCGGGCCGGCGTCGACGTGGTGCGCGGGCTCGTTGCTCGTCACGGCGAGCGTGCCTCCGTCGTCAAGGTCGACCCGTCCGCTCGCCGCGATCGTGCCGGCGTACAGGTTGAGGCCGACCAGGGTGGCGACGTACTGGGTCGCCGGGCGCTGGGCGATCTGCGCGGGCGTGCCGCTCTGGACGACGCGACCGTCCTCGACGACCAGCAGGTGGTCGGTCATGATCATCGCCTCGAGCGGGTCGTGGGTGATGATCACCACCGGCCCGGCGAACTCGGCGATGTGTCCACGCAGCTGGCTACGCACCTCGAGGCGCGTCCTCGCGTCCAGGGCCGACAGCGGCTCGTCGAGGAGCAGCAGCCCCGGGTCCGCCGCGAGGGCGCGGGCGAGCGCGACCCGCTGCGCCTGGCCGCCGCTGATCTGGTGCGGACGTCGGGTCGCCAGCGTCGTGAGGTCGAGCCGCTCGAGCCAACCCTCGGCGCGGGCGCGGGCCGGACGTCGTCCGGCACCCCTCGCGCGAGCGGCGAAGGCCACGTTGTCGCGGACATCCAGGTGCGGGAACAGCCGGTAGTCCTGGAAGACCAGACCTACCGGCCGCTGCTCGGCGGCGAGGAACGTCGAGGTGTCGACGTCGTCGAGAACCAGATCTCCCAACCGGATCGAGCCGGTGGTGAGCGCCTGCAGGCCGGCGAGGGCGCGCAACAGCGTCGTCTTGCCGGCCCCGTTCGGGCCGAGGACACCGAGCACCTGCCCGGGCGCCACCGCGAACGAGACGTCCAGCCGGAACGGCCCACGGGTCACGGTGCCGGACACCGCGAGAGGGCCCGTCGCCGTGCCGCTCACGGGGAGCTTCCGGCGTGCAGCCAGCGGTCGCGCAGACCGGCGAGGACGGCGACGGAGACCAGCAGCAGCACCAAGGACAGGGCGATCGCGGCCTCGGGGTCGCTCTCGAGAGCCAGGTACACCGCCAGCGGCATGGTCTGGGTGCGCCCCGGGAAGTTGCCCGCGAAGGTGATCGTGGCGCCGAACTCGCCCAGGGCGCGGGCGAAGCAGAGCACCGAGCCCGCGAGCAGCGAGGGGCCGACGAGCGGCAGCGTGACGCGGGTGAACACCCGAAGCCGGGAGGCGCCCAGCGTGGCCGCCGCCTCCTCGTACCCGCGGTCGGCAGCCCGGAAGGCTCCCTCGACGGTGATCACCAGGAACGGCATGGCTACGAAGGTCTCGGCCACGATGACGCCCGCGGTCGTGAAGGGCAGGGTGATGCCGGTCGCGGCGTCCAGGTGGCGGCCGATGACACCCTGACGGCCGAACGCCAGCAGCAGGGCCACTCCGCCGACGACCGGTGGCAGCACGAGCGGCAGCGTGACCAGGGCGCGCAGCACCGTGATCCCGCGATATCGCGACCGGGCGAGCACCCACGCCAGGGGGACGCCGAGGGCCAGCGAGATCACCGTCGCAGCGGTGGCCCCCAGCAGTGACAGGCGAAGGGCCTGGACGACCTCGGTGGTGGCGAGGACCCGAGGCAGGCCGCGCCACGGCGCGCGCACCAGCAGACCGATCAGCGGGACCAGGAGGAACGCTGCCGCCGCGGCAGCCGGCACGGTCAGCGGCCAGGGCAGCGCCCCCTGGGCCTGGACGGCGCGGGTGGTCCGCACCGACCTCGTCGTGCTCGGGGGGATGATCGGGCTCCCGTTGGTGGTCAGCAGGACATCACGGCTTGGCGAACCCGGCGGCGGCGAGTGCGGCCGCGCCGTCCGTCGACAGGACGTAGTCGGTGAACGCCTGTGCCGCAACGGAGTTCGGGGACTTCGTCAGCGTGGCGATGGGGTACGTGGTCGACGCGTTGACGTCCGCCGGGATGGCGACGCCCTTGACCTTGTCGCCCGCCGCGAGGACGTCGGTGACGTAGACGACGCCGGCGTCGACCTCACCCAGCGACACCTTGGACAGGACGGCCTTGACGTCCACCTCCTGGGTGACGGCGGTGACGGTGACCTTCGCGTTGGTGAACACCTTGGCGGCCGTCGATCCGCACGGCACGGCCGCCTGGCACAGGGCGACCTTGACGCCCTTCCTGGTCAGGTCGATGACGGCGGTGATGCCGGCTGGGTTCTTCGGGGGAACGGCGATCTCCATGGTGTTCTTCGCGAAGTCGGTCGCTGCGCTGGCGGCACCGGCTGTGACGACCTGGTCCATGCTCTTCGCGCTGGCCGACGCGAAGACGTCCGCCGGGGCGCCGGAGCTGATCTGGGTCGCCAGACCTGAGCTCGGTCCGAAGTTGAAGACCACCGTGGTGCCGGGATGTGCGGCCTCGAACGACGTGCCGAGTTCTGTGAACGCCTCCTTCAGCGAGGCGGCGGCGAACACGGTGACCGTGCCGGACACGGCGGGTGCGCTCGAGGTGCCGGCGGCCGGCGACGTGCCGCCGTCGTTCGCGGATCCGGTGGTGCTCGACGATCCGCACCCCGCCAGGGCGAGCGCGACGGCGGTGAGGGTGAGGGCGGTGCGGCGCATGCTCGGCTCCTGGGGCGGGTCGGACGGGGCCTGCTGATGGGGTCATTCAGTGCTGGGCCGGGACCTCGATGACGACGCTGGTCGACTTCACCGCTGCCACCGCGAGGACGCCGGGTTCGAGCCTCAGCTCGTCTGCGGCCTCCCTGCTCATCAGCGAGACGACCCGGTACGGCCCGCACTGCAGGTCGACCTGCGCCATCACCGTGTCGCGCACCACCCGGGTGACCAGGCCGACGAAGCGGTTGCGCGCGGACGCCGACACCACCGGGCGCGCCTCGGGGCGCTCAGCGCCGGCCGCGAGCTCCTCCGCGAACCGGGCCAGCTCAGCACCCTCGATGCACTGGCGGCCCGCCGGGTCGGTGGTCGTCGGCACCCGCCCGCTGTCAGCCCACCGGCGAACGGTGTCGTCGCTGACGCCGAGCAGCTGGGCGGACTCGCGGATGCGGAACAGTGGCACGTCGGTATTCTAGCCGCGGATGAGTGTGGAAAAGATCGCTTTCGTTGCAGACGCGGACTGACGTGCGGTTCCGCTCCCGATCTGCGGGCTCGTCGATCCCGTCCGGGTGGGGTCAGCGCAGTCGTCGGGCGCGCAGCACGAGGTCGTCGGCGTGGTGGGCTCCGGCCCCGCCCTCGGGTGCGACCCGTGGCCGCTGCTCGTCCACCTCGACGACCCAGTCGTCGTCCAGCAGCGCGGCGACCGCCGCCGGCCAGACGTAGTCGGCAGGGTCGAAGCCGCTGTCGTGCGCATCGTGGGTCTGCATCCCTGCGTGGTGCACCAGCAGCAGCACGCCGCCGGGCGCGACGGCTGCGAGCAGCGCCCGCTCGGCTGCGGCGTCCGGCGTGCGCAGCAGGGCGGGGTACTGGGCCGAGACCAGGTCGAAGGACCCCGGAGCGAGCTGAGCCTCGGCCAGGCCGGCGTGCACCCACCGCACCCGGACCCCCTCGTCCCGGGCGTGCCCGGCCGCGCGCGCCAGGGCCACGCCGGAGACCTCCAGCGCGGTGACGTCCCACCCCTGGCGAGCCAGCCACACGGCGTCCGCGCCCTCGCCGCAGCCGACATCGAGCACCCGACCTGGTGTCAGGCCGTCGACCTCGGTCACGAGCGCACCGTTGGGTCGCCCGCTCCACAGCTGGTCGCGGTCCTCGTACCGCTCGTCCCACTCGGCCCGTACCGCGGGGTCGCCGACGAACGCATCGGGCAGCGGGGACTTCGCTGACGACCTGGACCCTGCCTGCTCGGTCATGGCCCCCAGCGTCGTCCGTGGCAGCGCGGTGCGCCACCCCCGGAGACCGAAAGGGCGGGCCGCAAGGGTTTAGGACCCCGCAGAAGCGGTATCAGGGGTCTGACCTTGTTCGCGAGCGAAAAGGACCTTCACATGATCAGCAACGACCAGATCACCCAGATCAGCGGGACGAGCGTGCACTCTGTCGACGGTGAGAAGATCGGCAAGGCCGGGCAGGTGTACCTGGACGACAGCACCGGTCAGCCGAGCTGGGTCACCGTCAACACCGGCCTGTTCGGGACGTCGGAGAGCTTCGTTCCGTTGCAGGACGCCACGATCGACGGCGGGACCCTGACGGTGCCCTTCGCCAAGGACAAGGTGAAGGACGCCCCGCGGGTCGCCGTCGACGGCCACCTGGAGCCCAGCGAGGAGGACTCGCTGTACTCGTACTACGACCTGGCCGGCACCGGTCAGGTCGACGCGGGTCGTACCGCCGGCTTCGAGCAGGACGCCGCGGGGACGGT
>JBKJTJ010000318.1:0-4563 GCA_046590855.1 Actinomycetota bacterium | reverse complement strand
GATGCACCGTCAGGCGAGCTTCTACGCCGCGAACTGGCCCGAGGGCACCAAGGTGGCCGAGGACGGCGACGTCTTCGCGTTCTACCTGCCGGGTGTCGACGCGACCGCCAAGCCGGTTCTGGGTGGCGGCGAGTTCAACCTCGCGTTCTCGGACCGTCCCGAGGTCAAGGCCTTCCAGACGTACCTGTCGAGCGACACCTGGGCCAACGTCAAGGTGTCGACAACTCCGACTGGTGGCTGGATCAGCGCCAACAAGGGCATGGACATCAGCAAGCTGAAGAGCCCGATCGACCAGCTGTCGGCCGGGCTGCTGCAGGACCCGAAGACGGTCTTCCGCTTCGACGGTTCCGACCAGATGCCCGCCGCCGTCGGTTCTGACGCGTTCTGGAAGCAGGCGACCGCCTGGATCACCGGCCAGGACACCAAGACCACGGTCGACAACATCGAGAAGGCGTGGCCCGCTTCCTGATCAGCTGATCCATCCGTTCGGCGGTCCGGGGTGCGTCGCGAGGCGCACCCCGGACCCGCCGGGACCCGCACAAGGAGGTGAGGGCCAGCCATGACCGACGTACAGAAGTTCCTCAACATGGGTCTTGCCGTCGGGCTGTTCGTGGCCGTCGTCGGCATCGTCCTGTTCATCGCCAGTCGTTTCAACGGCAACAAGGGTGACCGCGGGGTCGCGTTCATCTTCCTGCTGCCGACCGTGCTGCTGCTCACGGTGGGGCTCGTCTACCCCGGCATCCGCACGATCATCCAGTCCTTCTTCGACGCTGCAGGCACCTCGTTCATCGGCATCGACAACTACAAGACCATCGCGACGTCGCCGGACCAGCTGATCGTGCTGCGCAACACCCTGCTCTGGGTGGTCGTCACCCCCTTCGTCGCGACGCTGATCGGCCTGGTCTACGCGATCATCGTCGACGGTGCGCGGATGGAGGCGGCTGCCAAGGCCCTGATCTTCCTGCCGATGGCGATCTCGCTGGTCGGCGCCTCGATCATCTGGAAGTTCGTCTACGCGTACCGCCCCGACCAGCAGGGGGTCAAGCAGATCGGCGTTCTCAACGAACTGGTCGTGAAGTTCGGCGGTTCGCCCCAGAACTGGCTGCTCAACTCGCCGTGGAACACCCTGTTCCTCATCGTCGTGATGATCTGGGTGCAGGCGGGGTTCGCGATGACGATCCTGTCGGCGGCCATCAAGGCCATCCCCGACGAGATCGTCGAGGCGGCACGGCTGGACGGCGTGGGAGCGTTGTCCATGTTCCGGCACATCACCTTGCCGACGATCCGCCCGGCCACCGTGATCGTGCTGACGACCATCGGCATCGGCACCCTGAAGGTGTTCGACATCGTCCGCGCCATGACGGGCGGTAACTTCCAGACCAGCGTCGTCGCGAACGAGTTCTACAGCCAGAGCTTCCGTGCCTCCAACCAAGGGCTGGGGGCCGCCCTGGCGGTGCTGCTGTTCGTCCTGGTCGTGCCGATCGTCGCCTACAACATCCGTCAGCTGCGCGCTTCGGAGGCATCATGAGCACCACGGCGAGCACCCCGCTGACCACGTCGACCTCGACCACGAGCGTCACGAAGGTCACAGCCAACACGGCCAACGAGGCCAAGACCCGGCTCACCGGCCGCGGCGCCTCGGTCGCGGCCGTCATCCTCGCGGTGTTGTGGAGCCTGCCCACCTTCGGCCTGCTGATCTCGTCGGTGCGTCCCGAACGGGCGGCCAAGACCACCGGCTGGTGGACGTTCTTCCAGAACCCGGTGGTTACGCTCGACAACTACCGCACGGTGCTTGCCACGACGGGGACGGCCGGGCTGGGCAAGTACGTCGTCAACTCGTTCGTCATCGTCGTGCCGGCTGTCGTCATCCCTATCTGCCTGGCGCTGCTGGCGTCCTACGCCCTCGCGTGGATCGACTTCCGCGGTCGGAGCCTGCTGTTCATCGCGATCTTCGCGCTGCAGATCGTGCCGATCCAGGTGACGCTGCTCCCGCTCCTCACCCTCTACAACCAGGCGGGTCTGCCGCCCTTCTGGCGGATCTGGCTCTCCCACTCGATCTTCGCGCTGCCGTTGGCCATCTTCCTGATGCACAACTTCATGCGCGAGATCCCACGTGAGCTGATCGAGGCCGCTCGGGTCGACGGCGCCGGCCACGTGAAGATCTTCGTCTCGGTGCTGCTCCCGCTGCTCAAGCCGGCCATCGCGGCGTTCGGCATCTTCCAGTTCCTCTGGGTCTGGAACGACCTTCTGGTGGCCCTGACGTTCGCGGGCGGTGGGTCGGACGTCGCCCCGATCACGGTCGGTGTCCTGAACCTCAGCGGCACCCGTGAGAGCGCCTGGCACCTGCTGTCCGCCGGTGCGTTCGTCTCGATCGCGGTCCCCGTGGCGGTGTTCTTGTCGATGCAGCGCTTCTTCGTCCGCGGGCTGCTCGCGGGTGGGCTGAAGGGCTGACATGAGCCCTGGCCGTGGGTGAGCGGGTGACTCAGCCATGAGCCGTATCGAGGACGTCGCCCGTGCGGCCGGCGTGTCGACCGCCACCGTGTCGCGGGCCCTGCGGGGCCTGCCCAAGGTGAACGCCGACACCCGGTCGCGGGTGCTCGAGGCCGCCGCCCGTCTCGACTACGTCGCCTCGCCGACCGCGTCGAGCCTTGCGTCGGGCAAGACGCGCGTGGTTGGCGTCGTCGTCCCCTACGTGACCCGCTGGTACTTCGCCAACCTCATCGCCGGCGCCTCGCGGGTGCTGCGCGAGCACGGGTACCACGTGCTGCTGCTGGACGTCGGTGACAACGGCCCCGAGCGTTCGCTGCTGATCGACCAGCACATGCTCGGCAAGCGGGTCGACGCCGTCCTGGTGTTCCAGCTGCAGCTGCACGACGTCGAGATCGAGCTGCTGCACCGGTTGCGGATCCCCGTGGTGACGGTCGGCACCCGCTCGCGGCACTGGGGCGGGGTGCGCATCGACGACGTCCTCGTGGCCACCACGGCCACCGAGCACCTGATCGGCCGCGGCCACACCGATATCGCCTACATCGGCGGTGAGCCGGCCCCCCAGCTGGACTTCGTCACCCCGACCCACCGCCAGCAGGGTTTCGTGGCTGCCATGACGTCCCACGGGCTGGTCGTTCCTGCGGGTCGACTGGTCGTCAGCGACTGGACGGTCGGCGGCGGCCTGGCCGCCGGCCGCGAGCTGCTCACCGGCGCGCACCCGCCGACCGCGATCTTCGCCGCCTCGGACGAGATGGCGATGGGGGTGCTCATGGCGGCCCACCGGCACGGCGTCGCCGTGCCCGGCGAGCTGTCGGTCATCGGCGTCGACGACCACGAGATGGCGGCCGCCTTCGACCTGACCACGGTGCGGCAGAACGTGCCTGAGCAGGGTGAGTGCGCCAGCCGGCTGCTGCTGGGAGCGCTCGCTGCCGGGTCGGACGGCGAGGAGAACGTCGACGTCGTCCTCGCCACCGAGCTCGAGGTGCGCGGGTCCACCGGCCCACCCGGTGGTGGCCTGTCGGGGTCGCGACGCGACCTCGAGCACGCCAGGTGACGCTGGGCACCGCCCGGGACCTCGCCACCGCGTGCCTCGCAGACCTGCCGGAGCACCGGCAGACCACCTTCGACCTGCGGCTGCAGCGCTGGTGGCCGGACCTGATCGACGGCCTGACCGGGGTGTACGCGGACCCCGACGGGCTGGCCCTGCGGCTGGTGCGCCTCGCGGCGGCGGCGCACCGCGAGCGCGAGTCCGCGCTGCTGCGGCTGGACGAGCGGCGGACGCTGGCGCCGGACTGGTTCCAGTCACCCTCGGTGCTGGGGTACGCGGCGTACGCGGACCGGTTCGCGGGCGACCTGACGGGCGTGGCCGAGCGGGTGCCCTACCTGCGCGAGCTCGGTGTCACGTACCTGCACCTGCTGCCGCTGCTGCGCCCGCGCGAGGGTGACAACGACGGCGGGTACGCAGTGATGGATTACCGCAGCGTGCGCCCTGACCTCGGCACGATGGACGACCTGCGCGCGCTGGCCGCCGTCCTGCGCGGGCAGGGCATCAGCCTGGTGCTCGACCTGGTGATCAACCACGTCGCCGCCGAGCACCCGTGGGCCGTCGCCGCCCGAGCCGGCGACCCCCGCTACCGCGCGTACTTCCAGACCTTCCCCGACCGAGAGCTGCCGGACGCGTACGAGCGCACCCTGCCCGAGGTGTTCCCGACGCTGGCTCCCGGCAGCTTCACCTGGGACGACGACCTGCGGGCCTGGGTCTGGACCACCTTCAACACCTGGCAGTGGGACCTGGACTGGTCCAACCCCGACGTCGTCGCCGAGTTCGCCGAGATCGCCCTGATGCTCGCGAACACCGGCGTCGAGGTGCTGCGGCTGGACGCGATCGCGTTCTTGTGGAAGCGGATCGGCACGACCAGCCAGAACCAGCCGGAGGTGCACGCGATCACCCAGGTGCTGCGCGCGGTCGCCCGGATCGCGTGTCCCGCACTGACGTTCAAGGCTGAGGCCATCGTCGGTCCGGACGAGCTGGTGCGCTACCTCGGCCAGGGCCGGCACCACGGCAAGGTCAGCGAC
>JBKJTJ010000314.1:0-9886 GCA_046590855.1 Actinomycetota bacterium | reverse complement strand
GGTGGTCGTCAGTGGCGCCGCGGTGACCGACCTGTTCACGCCCGAGCTGCTGGCCGGGGGCTACCGCAAGAAGTACCTGCGGGCGACGTCGCGGCTGATCTCGCTCGCGCGCGACGGCGTGGCGCTCAGTCGGCGCTGACCCTCACTCGTCCGTCGCGCTGACGAACATGCGCGAGCCCTCGGGGGCGATCTGCTGGTAGTCGGCGACGGTCTGCTGACCCTGCGGCGAGGCGCTGGCCGCAGCCAGCGCCTCCTGGTCGGCGAACGTCAGCTCGGCGACGCGGTAGTACGACAGGTCGCCGCCGTCCGCGGCCGCGACGAACCGGCCGCTCTCGAAGTGCTGCAGCCCCGGCATGGCGCGGGCGAGGGGGGCGTGCACCGACAGGTAGTGCTCGTCGAAGGCAGCGGGGTCGGCGGGCGTGGTGTAGAGGACGACGAGCTTGACGGTCATGCGGGCGACCGTACCCTCCGCGCCTCACTCGACGCGGAGCAGCGCCACCCCGTGCCCGCCGAGGTCGATCGTCCCGTCGGTGACCTGACGGGCCACCGGGTCGAAGGCGAGCACGGTCTGCGCGGTGGGCGCGTCCAGCGGCACCGACACCGGCTGCCGGCCGAGGTTGCACACCAGCCGCAGCGCCCCGCGGCGCACGACCAGCCAGCTCTCGTCGTGCGCGACGTCGACCTGGACGCCGTCCAGCCGCCCGTCGGTGAGCTCCTTGCTGCGGCGCCGCTCGGCGACCAGGGCGCGGTGCCAGTCCAGCAGCCGCTGGTGCTCGGGCTCGTCGCGCTCGCCCCACAGCAGCACCGACGCGTCGCGGGTGGAGTGGTCCTGCGGGTCGGGCACCTGCTCGGCGTCCCAGCCGTGCGCGGCGAACTCGCGGCGGCGCCCCTCGCTCACGGCCTGCCCGAGCTCGCGGTCCTCGAAGTCGGTGAAGTACATCCACGGGGTCGAGGCACCCCACTCCTCGCCCATGAACAGCATCGGCGTCAGCGCCGAGGTCATCACCAGGGCGGCGCCGATGGCCCGCTGACCGGGGGTGAGCAGCGTCCCGATCCGGTCGCCACGGGCCCGGTTGCCCACCTGGTCGTGGGTCTGCAGGTAGCCCACGAACCGGCGTCCGTCGTGGGCGAGCGGGTCGACCGGACGGCCCCAGTCGGCGCCACGGAAGCTCGACCAGCGGCCGTCGTGCAGGAAGACCCCGGTCAGGGTCGTGGCCAGCACGTCGAGCGACCCGAAGTCGGCGTAGTAGCCCTGCTGCTCGCCGGTCAGCGCGCTGTGCAGGGCGTGGTGCACGTCGTCGGCCCACTGCGCTGTCATTCCCAGACCCCCCTGGGAGGTCGGCTCGACGGTGCGCGGGTCGTTCTGGTCGCTCTCGGCGATCAGCGCCAGCGGGCGACCGAGGGCGTCCGAGAGCGCGGCGGTCTCGTCGCTCAGCTGCGCGAGCAGGTGACGCGGCGAGTCGTCCTTGAGCTCGTGGACGGCGTCCAGGCGCAGGGCGTCGACGTGGAAGTCGCGGAACCAGCGCAGCGCGTTGTCCAGGATCCACCGGCGCACCTGCGGGCTGCCCTCGTCGTCCAGGTTGACGGCCTGGCCCCAGGGGGTGTGGTGCTTGTCGGTGAAGTAGGGCCCGAAGCGCGAGAGGTAGTTGCCGCTCGGTCCCAGGTGGTTGTAGACGACGTCGAGGCACACGCCGATGCCCCGCCGGTGGGCGCGGTCGACGAAGCGCTGCAGCGCGGCAGGCCCGCCGTACGGCTCGTGGACGGCGTACGGGTGCACCCCGTCGTAGCCCCAGCCGAACTCGCCGGGGAAGGCCGCCAGCGGCATCAGCTCGATGACGTCGACGCCGAGGTCGACCAGGTGGTCCAGGTGCCCGGCGGTGGCGTCCAGGGTGCCCTGGGGGGTGAAGGTGCCGACGTGCAGCTCGTAGACCAGCCCGCCGAGCACGCCGGCGCCCTCCTGCGGGCCGCGCCAGCCGGCGTCGTCCCAGCGGTGGGCGCTGTGGTCGAAGACCCGGCTGGGGCCGTGCACCCCGAGCGGCTGCCAGCAGCTGCGCGGGTCGGGCGTGGCTGGACCACCGTCGACGCGGTAGGTGTAGTCGGTGCCGGCGCCGACCTGGCCGTCGTGCCGCCACCACCCGCCCTCGGAGCGGTCCATGCGCACCCGGTTGGCGCCGTCGTAGGTGTGCAGGTCGAGCTCGACGAGCTCGGCGTCGGGCGCCCAGACGGAGAAGCAGTGCATGAGTCGAGCCTCGCACAGCCCGGCAGCGCTGGCCTGCCGTGAGCGTCGCTGCCATGATCGCCCGATGGCCAAGAAGAGCAAGGGGACCAAGGCGGCGCGCGCGGCCGAGCTGCAGGACGAGCTCGAGCAGGCGCAGGAGGACGTCCTCGAGGACGTCGCCGCCTCACCGCGGACGGTGGCCGAGCACCTGCGGTTCACCCCGGGCAGCTCCCTGGCCGACCTCGACCCGCACGACGCGCCGGGTATCGACGGCGGCAAGCTCGAGGGCCAGGAGGCGCTGGCGGCCGGCGCCGAGCGCCTGTCGTCGCTGCAGGAGAAGCTGTACGCCGAGAGCAAGGGCGGTGGGACGCGGTCGGTGCTGCTCGTCATCCAGGGGATGGACACCTCGGGCAAGGGTGGCATCGTGCGTCACGTGGTCGGGTCGTGCGACCCCCAGGGGGTCACCCACACGACGTTCAAGGCGCCGACCCCGGTCGAGCGCGAGCACGACTTCCTGTGGCGGGTGCGCCCGCGCGTGCCCGCCCCCGGGATGATCGGGGTGTTCGACCGCTCGCACTATGAGGACGTGCTGATCGTCCGGGTGCACGACCTGGTGCCGCGGCGGGTCTGGCAACGCCGCTACGCCGCCATCAACAGGTTCGAGGCGTCCATCGCGGCCAAGGGCACGACGGTGATCAAGGTGATGCTGCACATCTCGCGCGACGAGCAGCGCGCGCGACTGGCCGAGCGGCTCGATCGTCCCGACAAGCACTGGAAGTACCACCCGGGCGACGTCACCGAGCGCGAGCGCTGGGACGACTACCAGGCGGCGTACGACGTCGCGCTGAGCCGGTGCTCGACCGAGCGGGCACCGTGGTTCGTCGTGCCCGCCGACCGCAAGTGGTACGCCAGGTGGGCGGTGCAGCAGCTGCTGATCGACCACCTCCAGCAGCTCGACCCGCAGTGGCCGGTCGCCGACTTCGACGTCGAGCAGGAGAAGGCCCGGCTCGCAGCGACCTGACGGCTGGCGTCAGCTCGCCTGGTCGCGCACCAGCAGGGCAACCGGCAGGTCGGTGAGCAGCACGCCGAGCGGCACCGCACCGCCGTCGACGGCTCGACCGGTGAGCAGGTCGGTCCACGACCCGTCCGGCACCGACGCGGTGTGGTCGCGCCATCCGCCGTACCGCTGCAGCGACACCGACAGCCGGGTGGCCACGGCCACCACCTGCACACCGGTCGAGTCCCCGCGACCGACCGCCAGGGCGTTGCCGGTGGTGGTCGCCACCGCCTCGTAGGTGCTGTCGGGGCCGACGAACCACTGCGGGTGCTCGCGACGCAGGCGCAGCGTGCGCGAGACCACCAGCAGCTTCTCGTCGTCGAGATCCTTGGGTCGCTCGCCCGCGTCCAGCCGCGCGAGGCGGGTGCGGCGGTCCGCGTAGTCGACCGGGCGCCGGTTGTCGGGGTCGACGAGCGAGAGGTCGACCAGCTCGGTGCCCTGGTAGACGTCGGGGACGCCGGGCAGCGTCAGCTGCAGCAGCTTCTGACCGAGCACACCCACCCGCACCGGCTTCTCGGTCAGGCTGGTCCACGCGTCGAGCCCCGCGACGACCTGCTCGTCCTCGAGCACGCCGTCGACGAACCGGTGCACGGCGGACTCGTACGCCTCGTCCGGCGACGTCCAGGTCGTGAAGGCCTTCGCCTCGCGCATCGCCTTCTCGCAGTAGACGTGCAGCCGCTCCGCCGTGATGGGCCAGGTGCCCGCGAGGGTCTGCCACACCAGGTACTCGGTGCCGGGGTCGAGCAGGGCCTCGCGGTGCGGTCCCGCCACCTGGCGCCACTCGTGCACGGCCTGCGTCCACTCCGACGGCATCTCGGAGACCACGGCGAGACGTGCTCGCACGTCCTCGGACCGCTTGGTGTCGTGGGTCGACAGGGCCGTCATCGACGTCGGCCACTCGTGGTGCAGCCGGCCGGCGAAGTCGTGCAGCTCCTCGGTCGCGATGCCGAACCGGGTCGGATCGGCCCCGACCTCGTTGAGCGACACCAGCCGGAACCACCGGTAGAACGCGGTGTCCTCGATGCCCTTGGCCATCACGGGTCCGCAGGTCTGCTGGAACCGGACGACGAGCTCGGCCCTGCGCGGCTCGCTGGCCCGACCGGCGGTGCCGACCTCACGGCCGAGCACCAGGTCGCGCACCAGCTCGAGGGTGTCGATGCGGTGCTCGGGCAGGTGGGCACGGGCGTGCTCGAACGCGGCCTCGACCACCCGCTGCGACGGCACGGGGGCGCTCTCGCCGGGGACGACGTACGCGCGGTACCGGTCCATCGCGACCAGCAGCTCGGTGACGGCGTCGTCCAGCCCGCGCCGGGTGTGGTCGCGCAGCCGGACGTCGTCGTGGCAGATGCCGACGAGCAGCTCGACCAGCCGGTGCACCTCGGCGTACTGGCCCTGGGCGACGACCTCGCGCTTGGCCTGCTCGACGAGCGCCTCGGCGTCCGCGCCGGCGCCGGTGACCTCCGTGAGCAGGCTGTCCAGCGCCGAGACACCGGCGGGGTCGACGAAGACGCCGCCGACCCGCTGCAGCGCGTCGTAGCCGGTGGTGCCGGCGCAGCGCCAGTCGTCAGCGAGCTGCTCGCTGCCCTCGAGGATCTTCTCGACCACCACCCACGCGTCCCCGGTCGCGTCGGCGAGCCGCGCGAGGTAGCCGCGAGGGTCGGCCAGACCGTCCGGGTGGTCGATCCGCAGCCCGTCCAGCGACCCGTCGGCCATCAGGTCCAGCAGCAGGCGGTGGGTCGCCTCGAACACGGCGGGATCCTCGACCCGCACCGCGGCGAGGGTGTCGACGTCGAAGAACCGCCGGTAGTTCAGCTCCTCGTCGGCGACCCGCCAGTGCGCCAGCCGGTACCACTGGCGGTCGACCAGCTCGGCCATCGGCAGCGACTCGGTGCCGGGCCGGACCGGGAACTCGTGGTCGTAGTACCGCAGGACGAGCTCGTCGCCACCCGGGCCGCCGGCGGGGTCCAGCACCAGCTCGCTCGCCGCCAGCACCTGGCCGATGCGCCCACCCAGCACCGGCATCAGGACCGCCCGGTCGGCGACCGACCAGTCGACGTCGAACCACGCGGCGAAGGGGGACTGCGGCCCGTCGCGCAGCACCGACCACAGCTGGGCGTTGAGCCGGGCGGGGGTCGGCACGGCCATGTGGTTGGGCACCACGTCGGCGACCGCCCCCAGACCGTTGTCGTGCAACGACTGCACGAGACGGCGGAACGCTGGCTCACCGCCCGCCTCGGTGTTCAGCCGCGCGTGGTCGACGACGTCGTACCCGTGCGCCGAGCCCGGGGCGGGCTCGAGCACGGGCGACAGGTAGGCGTGCCCGACGCCCAGCTCAGCCAGGTAGTCGGCCACCGCCGCGGCGTCGTCGAAGCCGAACTCCGGACGGATCTGCAGCCGGTACGTCGAGCTGGGGACGGGCCGGTCGGGAGCAGGACGCCGGGGTGGCCTCATTCGCTCGTGTCGCGGGGACAGTGCAGGACGACGACGCTGCGGGCGGCCGTGGCCACCTCGGCGAGAGGCTTGAAGGTGCGCGGCTCCTCACCATCGGGGTCGGAGGTGTCCAGGCACATCGACCACTCCGCGCCGTACGCCTCGCCGGGCAGCGTGAAGGTCACCGGCTCGTGGTGGGCGTTGAAGACCACCAGGAAGGAGTCGTCGACCGTCGCCGCCCCGCGCGGGTCGGGCTCGGGGATGGCGTCGCCGTTGTAGAACACCATCAGCGCGCGTGCGTAGCCGTTGGACCAGTCCTCGGCGCCCATGTGCTCGCCCTCGGGGGTGAACCAGGCGATGTCACCGAGCTCGCTCTCACCCCCGTGGTCGGCGGTGCCGGCGAAGAAGCGCCGGCGCCGGAACACCGCGTGGCCGGCGCGCAGCTGGGCCAGGCGCTGGACGAAGCCGACCTGTGACTGCTGGTGCTCGTCGAGCGCCCAGTCGACCCAGGCGATCTCGTTGTCCTGGCAGTAGACGTTGTTGTTGCCGCCCTGGGTGCGCCCGAGCTCGTCCCCGTGCGCGAGCATCGGGACGCCCTGCGAGAGCATCAGGGTGGTCAGGATGTTGCGCTCCTGGCGCAGCCGCAGCTCGATGATCTTGGGGTCGTCGGTCGGGCCCTCGACCCCGCAGTTCCACGAGCGGTTGTGGCTCTCGCCGTCCGCGTTGCCCTCGCCGTTGGCGTCGTTGTGCTTGTCGTTGTAGGACACCAGGTCGCGCAGCGTGAAGCCGTCGTGCGCGACGACGAAGTTGATCGAGGCGATCGGCTTGCGGCCCGAGTGCTCGTAGAGGTCGCTGGAGCCGGTGATGCGGGAGGCGAACTCGGCCAGGGTGGCGGCCTCGCCGCGCCAGAAGTCCCGCACGGTGTCGCGGTACTTGCCGTTCCACTCGGTCCACAGCGGCGGGAAGTTGCCCACCTGGTAGCCACCGTCGCCGACGTCCCAGGGCTCGGCGATCAGCTTGACCTGCGACACGATGGGGTCCTGCTGCACCAGGTCGAAGAACGCCGACAGGCGGTCGACCTCGTGGAACTGGCGGGCGAGGGAGGACGCGAGGTCGAACCGGAAGCCGTCGACGTGCATCTCGGTCACCCAGTAGCGCAGCGAGTCCATGATCAGCTGCAGCACGTGCGGGTGGCGCATCAGCAGGCTGTTGCCCGTGCCGGTGGTGTCGAAGTAGTGAGCCTTGTCCTCGTCGACGAGGCGGTAGTAGGCGGCGTTGTCGATGCCGCGAAAGGCGAGCGTCGGGCCCATGTGGTTGCCCTCGGCGGTGTGGTTGTAGACCACGTCGAGGATGACCTCGATGTTGGCCTCGTGCATGGCCTTGACCATGCCCTTGAACTCCGACACCTGCTGGCCGCGCGTGCCGTAGGCCGCATAGCCGTTGTGCGGGGCCAGGAAGCCGATCGTGTTGTAGCCCCAGTAGTTCGACAGGCCCTGGGAGATCAGGTGCGGGTCCTGCACGAACTGGTGCACGGGCATCAGCTCGATGGCGGTGACGCCCAGCGAGGTGAGGTGCTCGATCATCGCCGGGTGCGCGAGACCGGCGTACGTCCCGCGGATCTCGTCCGGGATGCCCGGGTGCAGCTCGGTCATGCCCCTGACGTGCGCCTCGTAGATCACGGTCTCGTGGTACTCGTGCTGGGGTGCGCGGTCCTGTCCCCAGTCGAAGAACGGGTTGATGACCACCGACAGCATCGTGTGGCCGAGGCTGTCGTCGGTGTTGAGCGCGGGGGTCGCCCCCTTGGCGAGCTTCTCGTCGAACCGGTACGAGAACAGCGACTGGTCGCCGTCGATCTGGCCGTCGATGGCCTTCGCGTACGGGTCGAGCAGCAGCTTCGCCGGGTTGCAGCGGACGCCGGCGGCCGGGTCGTACTCGCCGTGCACGCGGAACCCGTAGCGCTGCCCGGGCTGCATGCCGGGCACGAAAGCGTGCCAGACGAAGCCGTCGACCTCGGGCAGGTCGACTCTGGTCTCCTCGCCGGCATCGTCGATCAGGCACAGCTCGACGCGCTCGGCCGCCTCGGAGAACAGCGCGAAGTTGACCCCGGTGCCGTCGTACGTGGCGCCGAGGGGGTAGGGCTTGCCTGGCCAGATCTGCATGGAGGTTCTCTCGATCGTCGGGAGCGACCTCGTCGTCGCGCATCAGCGGCCCCCGCTGCGCGCGGGCCGACCCGATTGTGGCCGACATCGCCCGCACGTGCCCACCCGGGCGTGCCCGTGTCGCGGCGCGCGGTCGCTGCCCGGCCCCGTACCGTTGACGAGGTGAGCGACCGGACCCCGACCCGAGCCGTGGTCGTCGCCCGTGCCGCGACGGCGGCGCGGACGCTGGTCGCACCGGTGCGCCGCTCGCCGTTCGCCCTCGGGGCATGGGCCCTGCTGCGCGAGACGGTGAGCACCTGCCTGCGTTACCGGGTGACCGGCCTGGCGTCCGAGGCCGGGTTCTTCGCCCTGCTCTCGCTGCCGCCGCTGGTGCTGGGGCTGATCGGCGGGGTCGGGTACGTCGGCGCCGCGGTCGGGTCGGACGCCGTGGACCAGGTGCGTGGTCAGATCGAGGTCTACTCCAGGCAGATCTTCGCCCAGCCCGCCGTCGTCGAGACGGTGACCAGAAGCATCGACGACGTCCTCGGCCGCGGTCGGCTGGACATCATCTCGATCGCGTTCCTGCTCTCGCTGTGGTCCGGGTCGCGGGTCATCAACGTGTTCATCGACACGATCTCGATCATGTACGGCCAGGGCGGTGAGCGGGGGATCGTCCGCACCCGGGCGCTGTCGTTCAGCCTGTACATCGTGGCGCTGCTGGTCGGCGCGGTCATCATGCCGCTCGTGCTGCTGGGCCCGAGCCTGCTGGACTCGATCCTGCCGCCGTCCGGGCACTTCGTGCGTCTTCTGTACTGGCCGTTGGTGGTGCTGCTGACGGTGGCCAGCCTCGCCTCGCTGTACCACGTGGCCACTCCCCGTCGCAGCCCGTGGCGCCGTGACCTGCCTGGCGCGGTGCTGGCGCTGGTCATCTGGGTCCTGGCCAGCTTCGTCCTGCGCAAGGTCATCAGCGCCTCGTTCGGCGGCACCTCGATCTACGGCCCGCTGGCGGCCAGCATCGTCGTCCTGATCTGGCTGTACTTCCTGGCCATCGCCGTGCTGATCGGGGCCGCCCTGAACGCGGCCACCCGCGAGCTGTGGCCCCTGGAGCACGAGGTCGGGTCGCCGATGAACCGGTTGCGCGGGAAGGTCAGCCGCCGCACGCTCACCCCCGTGCCGACCCCTGACGACCAGATGCCCGGCGCGCCGGACCAGACGGCTGGTCGGCCACCCCGGGAAAACCCGGTGACGCGCGAGGCGTCCCGGCTCTAGGTTGAGCAGCGGCAGGCCCGTAGCGGGCCCTCGACGGTGAGCTGGAGGTGCATCCCGATGGACGTGAACCGATGCACCACGCCCACGCTCTCCGCTCCGCGAGGGACGTCACCGGCCCAGGACCTGCTCACCTGAAGAGAGCGCCCGGGCCTGCTCGAGAGGCCTGATCCACGTGTCACCTGCTGCCACCCCCGCACCGCTGCTCGCGCTCGGCTTTGACGACGGCTGGTCGTGCGCCCTCGCGGCCGTCGACGTCCTGCGACTGGACGCATGCGCCCCCCGACCCGCTCGGGTCACCCGCACCGACCGTGGCGCCTGCGACCTGCTCGGCGAGCAGGGCCCCTGGCGCGCCACCTGGGGCGCCGACGTGGTCGCGGCGGTGGCTCGCGACCCGATCGCCGTGCCCAGCACGGGGGACTGGGTGGCGGTCCAGCTGTGGCCGGACGGCCAGCGCACCGTCGAGGCGGTGTTGCCCCGGCGTACCGTCGTCGTCCGCGCGCAGGTCGGCGGGACGTCGGCCGGACAGGTCCTGGCCGCCAACGTCGACGTGGTGGCCGTCGTCGAGGGTCTGTATCCCGACCCCGACCTGGCCCGGGTCGAGCGGCTGATGGCGCTGGCGTGGGAGAGCGGCGCTCGGCCGCGCCTGGTGCTCACCAAGGGTGACCTGGGTGAGGGCGACAACCGGTCGGCCGGGCTCGAGCTGGCGCTCGAGATCGGTCAGCAGGTGGCAGCCGGTTGCGAGGTCGACGTCACGGGCGCGCCGACGGGGACGGG
>JBKJTJ010000245.1:0-4432 GCA_046590855.1 Actinomycetota bacterium | reverse complement strand
CCGGGGGTCGGCCGCGGCCACGTCGTCGACTTCATCGACTACCACGGCCTGTTCGTGGGCAACGTCGCCGACATCGCGATCGTCGCGGCCGCCGTCCTGGTCGGGCTGCTCGGCCTGCGCGGCATCGGGCTGGACGGGGCGCGGGCCAGCCATGACTGACCTGCGCACCCTGCCGGTCCCAGACGGTCTCGAGGGCGAGCGCGTCGACGCCGCCCTGGCCCGGCTGTTCGGGCTCTCGCGCACCAAGGCCGCCGAGCTGGCCGCCGGCGGGCAGGTGCGGGTGGACGGTGCCGCCGTCGGCAAGTCCGACCGCGTGAGCGCCGGGTCGATGCTCGAGGTCGAGCTGCCCGGCGCGGCTCCTGCGCTCGAGGTCGGCTCCGAGCCGGTGCCCGGCATGCGCGTCGTCTTCGACGACGACGACCTGGTCGTGGTCGACAAGCCGGTGGGCGTCGCCGCCCACCCCAGCCCCGGCTGGACCGGCACGACCGTCGTCGGGGGCCTGGCCGCGGCCGGCTACCGGATCTCGACGTCCGGTGCCGCCGAGCGCCAGGGCGTCGTCCACCGCCTGGACGTCGGCACCTCGGGTCTGATGGTCGTCGCCAAGAGCGAGCACGCCTACACGGTGCTCAAGCGGGCCTTCAAGGAGCGCACGGTCGACAAGACGTACCACGCGGTCGTCCAGGGGCTGCCCGACCCGCTGCGCGGCACCATCGACGCACCCATCGGCCGCCACCCCGGCCACGCCTACAAGTGGGCCGTCACCGAGGCCGGCAAGCCGAGCATCACGCACTACGAGGTGCTCGAGGCGTTCCGCGCGGCGTCCCTGGTCGAGGTGCACCTCGAGACCGGCCGCACGCATCAGATCCGGGTGCACTTCAGCGCGCTGCGCCACCCGTGCGTCGCCGACCTCACCTACGGGGCCGATCCGACGCTCGCCGCCCGCCTGGGCCTGACGCGGCAGTGGCTGCACGCCGTCCGCCTGGGGTTCGAGCACCCCTCGACGGGCCGGCCGGTGCAGTTCGAGAGCCCGTACCCCGACGACCTGGTGGCATCCCTCGAGGTCCTGTCGGCGCCCTGAGCCGGACTGGCTGGTTGGTGCCGTGAGCCCGACGGGCGCCCCGGCGTGCTGAGCGGCAGGATGGCGGGAGGCAACGAGAGGAGCCCTCGGATGAGCCCGCGGACGCCGCTGAGCCGCGACGTGATCCTCGACGAGGCGGTCGCGCTCGTCGACGAGCGCGGCCTGACCGAGCTGACGATGCGCCGGCTGGGGGAGCGGCTGGGCGTCGAGGCCATGTCCCTGTACCGGTACGTCGAGGGCCGCGAGGCGCTGCTGGACGGCATCGTCGAGCAGGTCACCGCGGACCTCGACCTGAACCCGTACGAGCCGCTGCTGCCCAGCGACGGCTGGCAGGCGTACCTGCAGGTGGTGGCAGCCCAGGTGCGCGCCATCGCGCTGCGCCACCCCCGGGTCTTCCCGCTGGTGGCCACCCGCAACCCGGCCGCCCCGTGGCTGCGCCCGCCGCTGCGCAGCCTGGACCTGGTCGAGGCCTTCCTCGAGGGGCTGATCCGGCGCGGCTTCACCGACGCCGGGGCCGTGGCGTCCTACCGCGCCTTCTCCAGCTTCCTGCTCGGTCACCTGCTGCTCGAGTCGGCCGCCCTGGGCGCCGAGACCGCACCCGACCAGGAGCCGCTCGCCGAGCCCGAGCACCGCGACGTCGCGCAGACCCACCACGAGCTGGACGCCTACCCCCAGCTGCAGCGGCTCGAGGACCAGCTCTCGTCCGACCGCTCGGCGCAGGAGTTCGAGGAGTCCCTCGAGCAGCTGCTCGACCGCCTGGAGCGGTTCGTCGCGTAAGTGATCCACTTCGGCACGTTTACCCCCGGGGTCGGGGGGTAGTTGCACGGGGCTGGCCCGTTCTTACGCCGTAAGTGACGGTTCCTCGTGCTGCGGCGCGTCTGATCCCTGGAGCAACACGTGAAGAACGCACTGACCTCCGCACTGACGTCCATCGCGACGTTCGTGCCCAAGCTCGTCCTGTTCCTGGTGATCCTGGTGATCGGGATCATCATCGCCAAGGCCATCGCCAAGATCGTCGACCGCGTCCTGGAGAAGGTCGGCTTCGACCGCGCCGTCGAGCGCGGTGGTGTCGGGAAGGCCCTCGCCAAGAGCTCGTACGACGCGAGCGACATCCTCGCCAAGGTCGTCTACTACGCCGTCCTGCTGTTCGTCCTGCAGCTCGCGTTCAGCGCCTTCGGCCCCAACCCGGTCAGCGACCTGCTGACCACCTTCGTGGCGTTCCTGCCGCGCGTCTTCGTCGCGATCATCATCGTGGTCATCACCGCGGCGATCGCCCAGGGCGTCAAGAGCCTGATCCTCGGCGCGCTCGGTGGCCTGTCCTACGGCAAGGTCCTCGCGAACATCGCCTCGGTCTTCATCCTGGGCCTCGGCATCATCGCCGCCCTGAACCAGGTCGGGATCGCCACGACCGTCACCACCCCCGTCCTGGTCGCGGTCCTCGCGACCGTGGCCGGCGTCATCGTCGTCGGTGCCGGCGGCGGGCTGATCAAGCCCATGCAGCACCGCTGGGAGCGCTACCTGAGCACCGCCGAGGCCGAGGTCCCCAAGGCCCGCGCCCAGGTCGGTGGCGGGCAGCCCGCTGCCACCGAGGGCTCGACGGTCACGCTGCCGACCACGGACGCCGAGTCCGTGCGCAGCACCTACTGAGCAGCACCTGAGTCCCGCGACGGCCGGCTGAGGCCGTCCCGCACGACAGCAGAGAGGGCCACCCGAGACACCTCGGGTGGCCCTTTCGTGCGCTCTCGACGACTCTGGACGGCTCCCGACGGCGGCCTGCCCGGGTGGTCCGGACGACGGTTGGCGCGGCGCGCCGACGACACGCCGTCCCGGCTGGGACGACGCGCGCGCCGCCCGCCGCTGTCGGTGCCGCGACCTAGACTCGGGGCCATGCCCGCCAGCTCCACCGCCCCGCCGACTCCCTCACCGGCACCGTCCGCCGACGACTCGTTCGTGCACCTGCACGTGCACACCGAGTACTCGATGCTCGACGGCGCGGCGCGCATCGACGACCTGTTCACCGAGGCGGCGCTGCAGGGCTCGCCGGCGCTGGCCACCACCGACCACGGCTACATCTTCGGTGCGTACGAGTTCTGGAAGGCCGGCCGCAAGCACGGGGTCAAGCCGATCATCGGGCTCGAGGCCTACCTCACACCCGGCACCCACCGCACCGACCGCACCCGGGTCAAGTGGGGCGACGGCGGCCGCGACGACGTGTCGGGGTCGGGTGCCTACACCCACATGACGCTGCTCGCCCGCGACAACGAGGGCATGCACAACCTGTTCCGGATGTCCTCGCTCGCCTCACTCGAAGGCCACTACTTCAAGCCCCGGATGGACCGCGACCTGCTCGCCCGCTACGGCACCGGGCTGATCGGCACGACGGGGTGCGCCGGCGGCGAGATCCAGACCCGGCTGCGCCTCGGCCAGTACGACCAGGCCCGGGCGGCTGCCGCCGAGCTGCGCGACATCTTCGGCCCCGAGAACTACTACGCCGAGATCATGGACCACGGCCTGGACGTCGAGCGCTCGACCATCAAGGACCTGCTGCGCCTGGCCAAGGACCTCGCGATCCCGCTGGTCGCCACCAACGACCTGCACTACACCCACGCGGCGGGTGCGACGGCCCACGCCGCCCTGCTGTGCGTGCAGTCCGGGTCGACCCTCGCAGACCCGGGCCGGTTCAAGTTCGAGGCCGACGAGTTCTACCTCAAGACACCGGCCCAGATGCGCCACCTGTTCCGCGAGCTGCCCGAAGCGTGCGACAACACCCTGCTGATCGCCGAGCGCTGCGACGTCTCGTTCACCGAGGGCGAGGGCCAGTACATGCCCCGCTTCGCGTGCCCGGCGGGCGAGTCCGAGCAGTCCTGGTTCGTCAAGGAGGTCGAGGCCGGCCTGCACCGGCGCTACCCCGCGGGCATCAGCGACGCGGTGCGCCGGCGCGCCGAGTACGAGACCGAGGTCATCTGCTCGAAGGGGTACGCCGGGTACTTCCTGGTCGTCGCCGACTTCATCACCTGGGCCAAGGCCAACGGCATCCGGGTCGGCCCCGGGCGCGGGTCGGGCGCGGGCGCGATGACGGCCTACGCCATGGGCATCACCGACCTCGACCCGCTGCAGCACGGCCTGATCTTCGAGCGGTTCCTCAACCCCGAGCGCATGTCGATGCCCGACTTCGACGTCGACTTCGACGAGCGCCGCCGCGGCGAGGTGATCCGCTACGTCACCGACAAGTACGGCGACGACCGGGTCGCCCAGATCGTCACCTACGGCACGATCAAGGCCAAGCAGGCCGTCAAGGACGCCAGCCGGGTGCTCGGCTACCCGTTCGCGATGGGCGAGAAGATCACCAAGGCG
>JBKJTJ010000216.1:0-18315 GCA_046590855.1 Actinomycetota bacterium | reverse complement strand
GACGTCGGGGCCCGCGCTTGCGCCGACACCTCGTCGGCACCTGGTCCTCACCCGGGGCACCCCGCCGCGGTGGGAGGGTTGCCGGCCAGCGAGCCGGGGCTTGACGCTGGCACTCATGACCTTGGAAGCGAGGCTAGCGCCGCCTCACCGACCATCCAAGGGATGGCACATATCGTCTCAGATGCTGGACGCGACCAGGAGCGCCATGATGAGCACCCCACGCCGACCAGAAGGTCGCCACGCCCCACTCGACACCCACCACGTCGTTGCTGGAGCGACTGCGCCAGCGGATCGACGCCGACTTCGGACCGTCGGGGCTGGCCGCTGTGACGTAACCGGCCGTGGCCGTTGGTCGGTCCAGCAGACCGCGTGCTCGAACCGAAGGTCGACGCAACAGGTCTGGCCATCTGGGCCAGCGGTGACGACGGGATCAGGTGCCCGGTCGGGCATGTGCGATCCACCTTCGGGGCTCGCGTTGCTGACTGTAGCGGAGGGTTGCCCAAAGTTCTTGAAAGTCGTTGTGCGAGAGCGTGTCTGAGGGCCCTGGATTGTCGGTGGTGACCTCTAGCGTGTGAGACATGGACAGCACCGGGACACTGAGCGAGGCGCTCGTCGCCGTCCGCGACGCGGTGACCTTGCTCCAGTCCGAGAACCTGTGCGGGGTGGACTCCGGGTCCCTGCTCACCGACGTCGCGGACCTGCGTCGGCTGGCCGACCAGGTCGAGGGCGAGTGGCTGCGCCGGGTGGGTGAGGTCCACGCCCGTGGTGCCGCGGATGTCATGGGGGCGGGGTCGACCAAGGCGTTCCTGCGCGGGACCTGCCTGGTATCGCCGGCTGAGGCGTCCAAGGCCGTGGCCACCGCCAGCGCATTGCGGACCACGTGCGCCGCCACTGCGGAGGCGGTGGCCGCCGGGGTGATCGGGATCGGTCAGGCGCAGGTGATCACCAAGGTGATCACCGACCTGCCCTCGGCCCTGCCCGAGGACACCCGCCAGGACGGTGAGCAGGTGCTCCTGACCCACGCCGCCGTGCTGGACCCGGCGCAGCTGGCCCGGGCGGGGCGGTACTTCGCGTCCCGGGTCGACCCGCACGGGGTGTCCCGGGACGAGCAGGAGCAGCGTGAGCGGTCGGGCATCACCTTCGCGTCCACCCTGTACGGGTCGGGCATCGCCCGCGGTGACCTGGACCCCGAGTCGTTGGCGGTGATCTGCGCGGCGCTCGAACCCCTGTCCGTCCCACGACCGCCCACCCCGGACGGGCTCATCGACGGCCGCACCGCCGCCCGCCGCCGCCTGGACGCCCTGGTCGAGATCATGCGCCACCACCTGGACTGCCAGCAGGCACCCGACATCCGGCGACCCGGGGCGCACCTGACCGTCGTCACCGGCGCGGGCACCCTGGCCGGGCAGCCCGGCGGGTCCGCCCTGGACTGGGGCGGAGTCGTCAGCGGTGAGACCACCCGCAGGTTGGCGTGCGACGCCACCATCACCCCGGTCACCGTCGGGCCGCTGGGGCAGGTGCTGGACGTCGGCCGCCGCGCCCGCACCGTCACCGCACCCATGTGGGCCACCCTGATGGTCCGCGACGCCGGATGCGCGTTCCCCGGCTGCGACACCCCGACATCCCGCTGCGACGCGCACCACGTCGTCTACTGGGCCGACGGCGGACCAACGGCCCTGGCCAACCTGGTCCTGCTGTGCCGGTACCACCACCAACGCGTCATCCACGACGACCAGCACCACGACCGATGGACGGTCCGGATCGATGAGGACACCTGTCGACCCGTCTTCGAGCCACCCATCTGGACCCGCCGGCGCGGTCTACCCCTACCACCCCTGTAGCAACCCGACGGATGAACCCCGACGAACGGGGCAACGGGCGTCAGAGCGTCGCCCCGTTGCCCGATCAGCCGTCGACGGACTCAGCCGTGGCTCGCGATCCAGCACGTGCTGCACCAAGTGCCATGCGGTGAGCACGGACGGCGACAAGGAGTGCAGCAAGTGCCGACAACGGGGGTCAGTCGGTGGGGGCGGTGTCGACGGTCATCGCGACGTCGGCGAGTGCGACGTCGACGCCGCGGAGCTCGATCGGGCGGTGCGCTGACCTCCGGGACGTTGTCCTGACTCATCGGCCCACGGCGCCGACCGCTGTTGCCCCGAACGGGTACTGCCCACGGTGACCAGCGCCGCGGTGTTGACCCATCCGGGTGAACCGCCCGGTGGCGGACGGTGTGCGCCGCCCCGATTCCTGAAGGGCCGCCGTCAGCGTGCCGACAGCGACGTCGGACACCAAGGACGAAGGCGGACACGGCGCACGAGCGAACCTGGGGGGACACGTGGACGTACGGCGAACGCATGCTGCCCCGGCGCACCCGCTCGACCCCTCGGCGTACGCGGGCCTCGGGACGGTCGCCGACCTGTCCGCACCCGTACGCACCGTCGCCGCGACGCTCCCGGCGGCCCAGCTGGACGAGATGTTCCGGCTGGACGACGGCCTGCGCTGGGTGGCCCTGGTCGGCGCAGGCGAGCCGGTCCTGATCGAGCGCACCGGGTTCGCCACGCTGATGTCCGGACGCCTCGGGTACGGCCGGTTGCTGCACGGACGACGGCAGCTGGCCGACCTGCCGCACCCGACGACGATCGTGGTGGCCGACGACACCCCCGTGGCGCTGGCCGCCGCGGCACTGATCGACGACCGTCCGTCCATCGGGAGCCACCTGCCCGATCGGCGCGAGGGATTCCTCGTCCGCGACGCCGCCGGCGGCCTGCGCGCGGCAGCCGTGAGCGAGGTGTTCGAGCGGCTGGCGACCTACTTCGCCCACCAGGCCACCCACGACCCGATGACCGGACTGCCCAACCGGCTGCAGCTGATGCAGCGCCTGGCCGACGCCGGCCGCCGCGGTGAGGCGGCGGTCCTGCTCTACATCGACCTCGACCGGTTCAAGGACGTCAACGACCTGCACGGCCACGCAGCCGGCGACCAGGTGCTCGCCCAGTTCGGCGAGCGCTTGCGCCGCCAGTGCCGCGCCGACGACCTCGTCACCCGCCTCGGTGGCGACGAGTTCGCCGTCCTCGGCACCGGGGCCATCAGCGCCGAGCACGCGGGCGCCCTCGCCGAGCGCCTGGTGCTGGAGGCCGCCGTCCCGTTCACCATCACCCGCGTCGACGAGACGGGGCGGGTCAGTGAGCTGGCGGTGCAGATCGGGGCCAGCATCGGCATCGCCCACACGACCGCCACCGGGTCGGGCCGGGCACCCGAGGGCCTCGAGGTGCTGCTCACCCAGGCTGACCTCGCGATGTACCGCGCCAAGGAGCACGGGCGGGGTCGGGTCGAGCACTTCGAGCAGCGGCTGGTTCCCAGCGCCGCTGCCACCGCGGCGACGGTGACCCAGCGCAGCATGGAGCGCCGACTGCGCGCGGCCATCGACGAGGACGCCCTGACCCTGCACTTCCAACCGGTCGTCGCTCTTCCGGGTGGGCGGGCGGAGGGGGTCGAGGCCCTCGCCCGCTGGACCGACCCCGACCTCGGCGTCGTGCCACCCGACCAGTTCATCCCCCTGGCCGAGCGCACCGGCCTGATCCTGGACCTGGGCCGCTGGGTGCTGGACGCCGCGTGCCGGCAGGCCGCCCGGTGGGACCTGGGCCCGGACGGGCCGACCGTCGCGGTCAACGTGTCACCGATCGAGATCGCCCAGCCGGGGATCGTCGCCCAGGTCGCGCACGCGCTCGCCGCCTCGGGGCTGCCCGCCAGCCGGCTGTGCCTGGAGGTCACCGAGACGGCGGCGATCGAGGACCTGGCCGTCACCGCCACGCGGCTGCGCGAGCTCTCGGCCCTCGGCATCCGGATCGCCCTGGACGACTTCGGCACCGGCTACTCCTCGCTCACCATGCTGCGTGAGCTGCCCGTCGACGTGGTGAAGATCGACCGCTCGTTCGTCCAGCAGGTGGCCACCAACGCCAAGGACGCCGTCCTCGTGCGGCTGGTCATCGACACCGCCCACAGCCTGGGCATGACCGTGTGCGCCGAGGGCGTCGAGGAGGCCGCCCAGGCCCAGCAGCTCGTCGCCCTGGGGTGCGACACGGCGCAGGGATGGCTCTACGCGCGGCCGGCACCGACGTCCCCGCACCTGGCGTGGGCGCTGCGCTCCAAGCAGCAGCTGGGGACGCCCGGCGAGCCCACGACCGCTCCCCCGCTGCTCACGGGCAGCGACGAGATGGTGCTGGTCTCCACCGCTGCGCGCGTCATCACCTACGCCTCGGCCACCACCACCCAGGTGCTCGGCCGCTCACCAGCCGACCTGGTCGGCACCACCAGCCTGGACCTGCTGCACGACGACGACCGACCCGCCGCCGCCGCGGTCGGGGTGGGGTCGGACGCCCGCGAACCATTCGTGCACCGCGCCCGGCACAGCGACGGCGGCTACCGCTGGCTGTCCACCGTCGTCACCCTCGTGGTGGACGAGTCCGGCGAGGTCACCAGCGTCCTGTCGCTGTCGCGCGACGTCACCGAGGTCGTCGAGGGGCGCCTGGCCCTCGAGCGCAGCCAGCAGCAGTTCCGGATGGCCTTCGACCACGCGCCCATCGGGATGGCCCTGACCGGGCTCGACGGAACGTTCGTCCTGGTCAACGCAGCCTTCGAGCGGCTGGTGGGTCGCAGCGACGCCGAGCTGTCGGCCCTGCGCGTGCACGACATCACCCACCCAGACGACCGGGGCGCGGACGAGAGCAACCTGGCCGAGGTGCGGTCCGGAGCCAGCAGCGCCCACCACATCGACAAGCGCTACGTGCACGCCGACGGGCGAGTCCTGCCGGTGAGCGTGTCCGCGTCGCTGGCCGGTCACCTGGACGACGGGACGGCGTACCTGGTCGCCCACGTCCTCGAGCGCTGACCGCACACCCTCTCGCGATCGACCCTTGTCAGGCAGCCGGGACGCGAACGGCCCCGCACCCGTTCGGGTGGGGGGCCGTCCGCTGAGCCGGGCCCGTCAGGTCAGAGCTTGTACTGCCAGACACCGCGGCCGTGGGTAGCGGCGTACAGCGTGCTCCCCTTCGGGTCGAGCGTCAGGCCGTACGTCGCGACGGTGGGCAGCCCAGCCGTCGCCAGCCAGCTGGTGCCACCCTTGGGCAGCCCCAGCACGCCGAAGTCGGTCGCGGCGAACAGCGAACCGCGACGGACGTCGAACGCGATGCTCGTGATCGGCTGGTCACCCAGGTCCAGGCTGAGGTCGCGCGAGGTGACCGCACCCGAGCGCGGGTCGTACCGCAGCTCGTACACGTGACCGCCCGCTGCGTAGGCGCTGTACCCCGAGTAGGACACGAACGCGTGGTTGGCGTCCCGGGGGTCGACCGCGATGCCCGACGGGAAGCGCTTGGGCAGGGTGTCACCCGTGGCGGTCAGGTCGACCCGCTGGTAGGTCACCTTCGCGGGGTCCTCGGCGTTGGCGTTCCGGGTGACGAACAGCCGTCCCCGGCGGGTGCCGGCCCAGATGGTGCCCTCGGTGTCAGCGGCCCGCGTGATGGCAACGACGTAGTTGCCCCGACCAGCGAGGTCTGCACCGTAGAACGACCCCGAGAGGTCGCCTGCATCGTTCTTTGCTGTGCCACCCAGCGGCTGCCAGTCACCGCACGTCGTTCCCTCGGCGAAGTCGCCGGTGAACTCGTTGCAGTGCTTGTCGAGGTAGGCCCGGTCGCCACCGTTGTTGGTGGTGCGCCAGATGTGCTGCAGCCCGTCGAAGACGGTTCCAGCGACCTCGGGGTCGGCCACGAACGGGGTGTAGAACGAGGCGGCCTCCTTGCTGGCGATCAGCGGGTCGGAGATGTAGTCCCAGCCGGTCGGCTTGGCACCCTGGAAGTTCACGTCGTGCTGGGGGGCGAAGTAGGAGTGGTAGCGGATCGAGGGGTCCTCGGCATTGAAGCCGGACTGGCCGCCGTCACCGCCGACCGACTCCGCGAAGCCGGAGGGGGCGTCGGACTCCCACGTGCCGTTGTCCTGGGTGCCGCCCTGCAACAGCCCCTTGCGGCTCACGCTGACGCTCTGGAACTGCAGGGTGTTCAGGCCCTTGTTGATGTCCTTGTTCGAGGTGGGAACGGCCGAGAGCAGTCGCTTGCAGCGGACCAGCTCGGGCGCGCTCAGTCCCCGGGATGCGCACTTGGCGCTGTCGTCGACGAACGGGCCGCTCCCCCGGACGACGCCACCGTCGGAGCCGGTGAAGAACACCTGGCCACTGGTGCCGGGCACGAACACCAGGGCGTGGTGGTCGGGGTGCAGGCCGTTGGGGCCGGTCGCTGTGTCGTTGGTCATGTCGGCGAAGCTGACGCCGGCGTTGGTCGAGCGGACGACCGCGCGGCCGTTGCTCGGCGGGGTTGCCGTGAACAGCTCGTCGTAGTTCATCTGGCCGGAGAGGAACACCTGGTCCGGCTGTCCCTGCGGGGTCGCGACGACCATGTCGTAGGAGCACTGCCCCTGGCAGAAGTTGTACGAGTCGTACCCCGGCGAGGTCGGGTCGGCGCTCGACAGGCCGGTGAACACCGGGGCCGCCGCGCGGGCGTCGTCAGTACGGAACAGACCGGCCACCGAGCCGGGAAAGGCCGTGGCGTCACCCAGGTAGATGCGTGTGTTGCCGTCAGCCAGTGTCGTCGCGTCGAACTCGACGCGGCTGGCGATCGTCGCGTCCGGCGAGTCCGCGTTACCGATCGTGTAGATGCGGGTCCACGCACCGCTTGCGCCCACCCTGCGGTAGAGGCCGTAGGAGGAGATCGCGGCGTACACGGTCGTGTTGTCCGTCGGGTCGGTCTCGATCTTCGTGACGCCGCCGCGGAAGAAGTCGCCGCCGTTCGCCGAGCCGGGAACGACGGGGTCGCCCGCCTCGGACTTGGTCAGCGTCCAGGTGACGCCGGCGTCGGTCGACTCGTAGAGGCCGAGGGGCGCCGCGTTGGGCGGGGTGAAGCGGCCACCGTTCACCGACGAGGAACCGTGCCGCGCGACGGCCGTGCCGACGTACAGGTGGCTGGGTGCCTTGGGGTCGACAGCGATGGCCCCGATCGAGCGGTCGAGCGCGAAGTCCTTGCCGGCGACGGTGGTCAGGACCTTGGTGAAGCTGGCGCCCTGGTCGGTGGAGCGGTACAGGCCGACGCCGGCCTCGGAGTCCGAGCTGCCGCTCTCTTCGCCGGTGCCGACGTACAGGGTGCCGTCGGCGGCGATGACGATCTCGCCGATGGCGCCGGACGGGATCTCAGCGCCGATCGGGGTCCAGGTGGGGGCGGCCGAGGTCGCGTTCGTGGTCTTCCAGACGCCACCGCCCGCGGCACCGACGTACACGGTGCACGAACCGGTCACCCTGCAGGCCGGGTCGACCGCCATGGCGGTCGTGCGCCCGGCGACGTTGGCTGCCGTGCCCGTGTAGGTGGTCTCGGGCTCGACCGCGCCCGTCGTCGGCCCGGCCAGGGTCCACGTGCCGGCGGCCGGACCACCGCGCGGGCCCTCTCCCTTGCCGTGCTTCTTGACGACCGTCGCGAAGGCGCCGCGGGCTCCGCTGCTCTGCGCCGGTGCGACGGCCGTGCGCGGGAACGCCCGGGCGTCGTACTGCTCCTGAGCCGGGCCATTCAGGATCTCTCCCGAGCCCTCACCGCCCTGCTGCTCGAGCTTCTCGCGGACGAACGCGACGGCACCGCTGTGCTCGTTCAGCCGCGGGTGCTCCTTGACGAACTCCTGCAGCGACTCGTTGCCGTGCTCGCCGCTGATCTTCTCGAAGATGGCCTCGCCGTTCGTGGCAGCCAGGGCACCGACGCCGACCAGGACCGCGACACCGGCGGCGGTAGCCGCTCGACCGCGCCCGGTCGGCAGATGAAGTCTCGACATACATGTCCCTTCAGGACTAAGTAGCGGAAAAGGTGTTCCCCCCTGATGGCGGTCACTCTGCCGTCACGCACCGTGAGGGGTCGTCGACTGTTGAGCCAAGATTCGGCAAAATGTTGGCAAATCGGCAGACGTGTCTTCAGCGGAATAGTTGAGCAGTCAATCGCGCTGTCGAAGCGTCCGCCCACTGCTTCCGGAGGTCACCGTGTCCGTGCTCGTCCTCACCGGCTCCGCCCGCCAGGGCTCCTACACCCGCGCGCTCGGCGCCCTCGTCGCGGACGTCGCAGCCGACGGTGCGCTCGCCCCCGAGCTCACCGCGCTGCCGTTCTTCAACCAGGACCTCGAGGGCACGCCGCCCGCCGCGGTGGTGGCCCTACGTGAGCAGGTGGCCGCGGCCGACCTGGTGGTCGTCGTCACCCCCGAGTACAACGGCACCATCTCGGGCCTGCTCGGCAACGCGATCGACTGGCTGTCGCGCCCCTACGGCGCCGGCGTGCTGCGCGACAAGCCTGTGCTCGCCGTCGCTGCATCCCCCGGTGAGGTCGGCGGCGCCCGTGCCGTCGTCGCCCTGCGCACCGTGCTCGGCAACGCCGGAGCGGACCTCGCGTCGGCAGCGCTCACCGTCGGGACCGTCGCCGAGCGGCTGGACGACCCCGCCCTGCGCGCCGAGATCGAGACGGCCCTGGACGACGCCACGCCCGCGGCGCAGGCGGCATGACCGCCTGAGAACGACGAAGGGGCCCGACCGCAGCGGTCGGGCCCCTTCGTCGTTCTCGGGGGTGGAGGTGGCGGGAATCGAACCCGCGTCCGCTGACGCAGAACCAGGACTTCTCCGGGTGCAGCCTGCTGTGGTTTTTCTCGGCTCCAGCGATCGCGCAGGCACGTCGCTGCCAAGCCCAGCCGCGAAAGTGTTCAACGGACCCCCGCGGCATGGGTCCGAAGCAGTGGCTCCGTAGATGACGCCAGGATCCGGGGCCGGAGCCTCCCCGGGCTGACGGACTTTTACACTCGCTCAGGCGGCGAGGGCAAAGTCGGTGCGCTTGGAATCGGCACCTATTGGTTTGCACGGATCGTTTGCGAGATAACCGTGCGTCCTCGACCCGCTTCTCCTGGGAGTACGACCAACGTCGAAACCGTTCACCCCCCTGTTCAGTTGTGGGTCCATCCTACGCCCAGCCGCACCTGCGCACGCACTCGTTCGTGACAGCATCGCGCGGGTGAGCGACGGCATCTGGCTGCGGTTCCTGTCCGGCCCCGACATCGACGAGC
This sequence comes from Actinomycetota bacterium, assembly GCA_046590855.1. Classification (GTDB taxonomy): domain Bacteria; phylum Actinomycetota; class Actinomycetes; order Actinomycetales; family Angustibacteraceae; genus JACMOY01. The sequence continues at coordinate 9,192 of JBKJTJ010000216.1, read as the reverse complement.
TCGCCGTCACCCGCCGCGACGTCATCGACGCGGTCGAGGCGGCGGTGCTCGCGCACGGCCGTGGGCAGGTGGTCTTCGAGCCCCGCGTGCACCTGGTGCCCGACAACGGTGGCATCGGACACTTCAACGTGTTGCGCGGGCACGTCTCGACCCTCGGCGCCGCCGGTGTCAGCGGCATCAAGGTGGTCGGCGACTTCGTCCCCAACTGGACGCGCGGGCTGCCCAGCGAGCTCGGCCTGGCCACCCTGTACGACCCCACGACCGGGGTGCCGCTGGCGATCCTGGACGCCACCATGATCACGGCGGCCCGCACCGGCGCCATGACGGCGGTGGGCGCGCGGTGGCTCGCGCGTAAGGGCCCGCAGGTGCTCGGTCACGTGGGTGCCCGAGGTACGGCGTACTGGAACGTGATGATGCTCGCCGACGAGCTCGACCTCACCGAGGTCCGCGTCACCAGCAAGCGCCCCGAGTCGCGCGAGGCGTTCGCCGAGCGGCTCGGGGGCGAGCTCTCGGTGCCCGTGCGCGCGGTTGCGACGGCCGAGGAGGCGTACGACGGCGCCGACGTCCTCGTCGAGGCCTCTCGCCTGACCGAGCCCGAACCGCTGCTGCGCACGGCCTCCGTGCGCCCCGGCGCGTTCGTCGTCCCGTACGGCACGGTCAGCGCCGTCGAGCTCGACCTGCTCGACGTGATGGACAAGGTCGTCGTCGACGACTGGCGCGAGGCACGGTCGGGACGTTTCGGGTCGCTGCGCGCCCACGTCGACACCGGTCGCCTGACCCCGGAATCGCTGCACGCCGAGCTGGGCCAGGTCGTCGCGGGCGACCGGCCCGGCCGCGAGGACGACGACGAGCGAATCCTGTTCTGGCACAGGGGTTTGTCGATACTGGACGTCGCCGTGGCCCACATGATCCTGCAGCGCGCCGAGGCCGCGGACGTCGGCACGATGCTGCGGTACCACTGATGGTCGTCGACCTTGCGAGCGCGAGCGACCTCGACGCGCGGGCCGTCGCCGCGGTCGCCGACGGAGCCGGTCTTCGGCTGGCGCCGCAGCTGCTGGACGCCGTCGCCGCCCGGCGCGCGGACGTCGAGCGCGCGCTCGCACACGGGGCGCCGGTCTACGGCGTCACGACCGGCCAGGGGGCGGCCAGCGGGGTGCCGCTGTCGGCCGCCGACCGGGCCACCCACCAGCACCGGCTGCTGCTGGCCCGGGCGGTCGGGGGGCCGCCCTGGCTGCCGCGCACCGACGTCCGGGCGCTGCTCGCCGTCCGGCTGCGGACGTTCCTCGGTGGCGACGCCGGCGTCACCCCGGGTCTGTGTCGCGCCCTGGTCGCGCTGCTCGACGCGGACGTCGTGCCCGCCGTGCCGTCGTCCGGCGCTGGTAGTGCGGGCGAGATCATCCCGCTCGCGCACGCCTTCCAGGTGCTGCTCGGGATCGGCGCGGTGCTGACGCCCAACGGCGGCACCGCCCCTGCCGCGACCGCGCTGGCGCAGGCCGGGCTGGCGCCGTGGACGCCTGCGGCCAAGGAGGGCATCGCCCTGCTCGAGGGAGTCCCCGGGACCACGGCCCTGGCCGTGCAGCGGGCGGTGGACGGCCGGCGCGTCGGGGGACGCCACCTCGAGGTCGCCGCCCTGAGCGCCCTGGGTGCCGGGGCCTCCCCCGACCCCTACCGGGTCGCCGCCGCGCGTGCCGACCCGGTGCAGGAGAACGTCCTGCGTCGCTTCAATGAGCTGACCGGGGTGCTCGACGGCTCCGCGGGGCTGCAGGCGCCGGTCTCGCTGCGGGTCGTGGGCCCGGTCGCGGCCCAGCTCGAGCGGCGCGTCGTCCACCTGGACGAGGCCGTGGCCCGGGCGCTGGACGGCGTCACCGACTCACCGGCGTACGACGGCGGAGCGTTCCACGGCACCACCGGCTTCTACGGCCTCGACCTGGCGTCGGCGCTGGACGCCCTGACCGTGGCGGCGGTGCACGCGGCCGAGGTCTCGTGCGCCCGCCTGCACCGGCTGCTCGACGACCGCGTCACGGGAATGACGCGCCAGCTCAGCGCCCGACCCGGGGCCGAGGCGGGGCTGGTCGTGGTGCACAAGCGCGCCGTCGGGGTCGTGCACCTGCTGCGGCGCAGCGCTTTCGCGTCGACGGTGGGGCTGGTCGAGACCTCGCTGGGGCAGGAGGACGTGCAGACGTTCGGGTGGGAGGCCGCCGAGCAGACCCGCGCTGCGCTGGCCGGTCTCGCCGAGGTGCTCGCCTGTGAGCTGCTCGCCGCCCGCCACGCCGTACGGCTTCGCGGGGTGTCGGTGCCGGCCGGCCTGGCACCGCTGGTCGCCGAGGTCGACGCCGTGGTGCCGCCCGTCACGACCGACCGCCCGTTCGGGGTGGACGTCGAGGCCCTGCGCGCTGTGCTGCGCTGACACCGGTCAGGGCTCGGCGACGAGCGCAGCCAGATCGGGCAGCACCGCGACCGCGGCGGCGACGTCCGCACCGAGGGAGCGGTCGTCGGTGTCGGGGTCCAGGCGCACGGCCGCCGTCGCGAACGCCTCGGCGACCCGACCGCCTCGAACCCGACGCGGGTCGGCGCGCAGGGCCCGCACCGCCGCGATCAGCTCGCCGGCCAGGACCACCCGGGCGTGGGGCACGGCGCCGGCGGTGGCCCGCGCCGACTGGGTCGAGAAGCTGGCGTGCTCCTCGAGCCCGCGGGAGACGACCGCGCCGCCGATCCCCGCCGGCATGGCGGTCTGGCGCACCTCGGCGAGCGCGTCGTGCGCGAGGTACTCCAGCACCATGACCCCCGAGCTGCCGGGACCGTCCGCCGCCAGGAACGGCGAGAGCCCGGTCAGCTCGGGCTCGACCAGTGCCGCCAGCCGAGCCGTCGACAGGGCCAGCAGCGGGTGCAGCGTGGCGCGCGCAGTGTCCAGCGTGCGCCCCAGCGCCGCAGTGTGGAACTGCGCGTGGTGCAGCGCGGTCCCGTCGACCATCAGCGGGTTCTCGGCCGCTGTGTTGAGCATCGGCGTCAGGACGGCGAGCAGCCCGGTCAGTGCGTCGACTGCGCTGCCGTGCACCTGGGGGACCGCGCGCAGGGCGAACGGGTCCTGGATCCGGGCTGCAGGGGTGTCGTGGTCGGCGAGCAGTCGGCGCATGGTCGCCGCGACGGCCACCTGACCGGCGTCCCCGTGTCCGCGGTGCACCGCCTCGGCGTACGCCTCGGCCGACCCGCGCAGGGCCGCGAAGCTCAGGGCGGCGACGACGTGGGCGGCGTCCAGCAGCACCCGCAGGTCGTACGCGGTCAGCGCCGCCACGCCGATCGTGACGGCGTTGCTGCTGATCAGGGCCAGCCCGTCGGTGCGTCCGAGGTGCACGGACGGCACCGAGCCGGTGCGCCAGGGTCGCTCGCCAGCCAAGGTGAGCGCCAGCTCGGCGAGCGCCGAGAGGTCACCGGTACCGATCGACCCGCAGCGGTGCAGCGTCGGCACGGCCCGCCCAGCGACGGCTGCGGCGAGCGCCTCGACCACGGGCGGCGCCACGCCCGAGCCCCCGGCGAGCAGCTGGTTCAGCCGCACCAGCACCGCGGCGCGGGCGACGTCGTCGTCCTCCACGACCCCGAACCCGCCGGCGTGGCTGCGCAGCAAGCGCAGCGCGTGGCCGTCCGCGTCGGCGCGCGGCACGACGACAGCCCGGTTCGCGCCCACCCCGGTCGTCTGGCCGTAGACCGGCCCGGTCGCCGCGACGTGAACCGCGGTGGCGTGCGCCTGCGCCACCCGCCGCAGGGCGCCGGCATCGATGCCGGGGCCGGGGACGTCGTCCGGTGCGGGTCGGGCGAAGCGCACGAGGGCCGCCACGGTCAGGGTCCTGCCGTCGAGGGTCCCCGGCGCGGACGGGATCGCTGCGAGGCGGCGGCTGTCGCTCATCCGGGCGTGTTCTCGAGCACCCGCCCGTCGGACAGTCGCAGGCCGTCGGCGCACCGCGCCTCGACCAGACCGCCGCCGTACTGCTGGTTGAACAGCGTCGCGTACCGACCTTCAGCAGCCAGCAGGGTGTCGTGGTCGCCCTGCTCGACGACCCGTCCGGCGTCCACGACGAAGATGACGTCGGCCGACCGGATGGTCGACAGCCGGTGCGCGATCGCGATCGTCGTCCGTCCTCGCATGAGGGGCTCGAGCGCCGACTGCACCAGGCGCTCGGAGACCGTGTCCAGGGCGCTGGTGGCCTCGTCCAGGACCAGCACGCGAGGGTCCTTGAGCAGCACCCGGGCGATCGCGAGGCGCTGCTTCTCGCCCCCCGACAGCCGGTAGCCGCGCTCGCCGACCACGGTGTCGTAACCGTGCTCGAGCTCGAGGATCCGGTCGTGGATCTGCGCGGCCTGGGCCGCCTGGACCACCTGCTCGGGGGTCGCGTCGGGCTTGGCGTAGGTGAGGTTCTCGCGGACGGTCGCGTGCACCAGGTAGGTCTCCTGGGTCACCATGCCCACGGCACCGGACAGCGACGCCAGCGTCAGGTCGCGCACGTCGTGCCCATCGAGTGAGACCGTCCCGGACGCCGGGTCGTACAGCCGCGGGACCAGGTAGCTGATGGTGGTCTTGCCCGCCCCGCTCGCTCCGACGACGGCGGCCAGCTGACCCGGGCGCACGTGCAGGTCCAGGCCCTGCAAGGCCCAGCGCCGCGGGCGGTCCGCGTCGGGCTCGGGCTCGCCCTCGTAGGAGAAGTGCACGTCCCGCAGCCGCACCTCACCGACGACCTGCTCGACCGGGAGGGTCCGCGCGGTTGCGGACTCGACGATGTCGGCCTCCAGGTCCAGGTAGGCGAAGACGCGGGTGAACAGCGCCAGGCTGCTGGTCACCTCGGTGACGGTCTGCAGCAGCTGGCCCAAGGGCATGAACAGCCGCACCTGCAGAGTCGTGACCGCGACGACCGTGCCGGCGCTAGGGCCCGCACCACGCGACAGCTGCACGCCCGCGAGCACGTAGACGAGGACCGGGGTGATGGCGAAGAACGTGGAGACGACGGCGAAGAAGACCCGGCCCACCAGCTGCTGGCGCACCTGCAGCGCGGCGAGCACCTGGTTCGACTCCTGGTACCGGACGGCGTCCCGCTCCTCGCGGCCGAACACCTTGGCCAGCAGCACGCCGGAGACCGACAACGACTCCTGGGTGATGGCGCTCATCTGCGCCAGCGCGCCCTGCGTCTGACCGGTGATGTCGCGACGCACCTTGCCGACCCGCCCGGTCAGCCAGATGAACACCGGCAGGAGCACCAGCGACAGCACGGTCATCTGCCACGACAGCAGCAGCATCGCCACCAGGATGCTGACCAGCGTGACGACGTTGCCCAGCACCGAGCTGGCGGTCTCGGTCACCACCGTCTGCAGCCCGCCAACGTCGTTCTGCAGCCGGCTCTGGATCTCACCGGTGCGGGTGCCGGTGAAGAACCGCAGCGAGAGCGTCTGCAGGTGCCCGAACAGCCGCACGCGCAGGTCGCGCATCACCCACTGACCCACCGTGCTGGTCACGTAGGACTGCCAGACGCCGAGTGCAGCGGCGAGCATCGTCACGCCGATCATGGCCGCGCACAACGAGAGCACCAGCCGAAGGTCGACGCCCCCCGCCGCGAAGAGCCCGTCGTCGAAGACGTTGCGGACCAGCAGCGGGCTGACCACACCGAGGCCGGAGGTGAGCAGGATCAGCACGCCCACCCCGACGACCTGCCGGCGGTAGGGCCGGAACAACGCGAAGACCCGGCGCAGCAGCGCGCGATCACCCATCGCCATGCGCAGATGGTGGCACGGTTGGGCAGGTCAGGACCGGTGCCGGCGGGTTAAGGTCTGCTGGCCAGGACCGCCGCTGTCGCGCGCACCGCGGAACATCCCGACGAAGGGGCCATGTGATCACCTTCACGGCCGTCACGAAGCAGTTCCCCGACGGCACCGTGGCCGTCGACGACCTGACCCTCGACCTGCCTGAGGGCAAGATCACCGTCTTCGTCGGCCCGTCCGGCTGCGGCAAGACCACGTCGCTGCGGATGATCAACCGGATGGTCGAGCCGACGTCCGGCCAGGTGCTGGTGCAGGGGCGCGACGTCATGACGCAGGACCCCGCCGAGCTGCGCCGCGGCATCGGCTACGTCATCCAGGCCGCCGGCCTGCTGCCGCACCGCACCGTCGTCGACAACATCGCGACCGTCCCCTACCTGCTGGGGTGGGACAAGAAGCGTGCCCGTGCCACCGCGCTCGAGCTGCTCGAGCGCGTCGGACTGCCGACCGCGTACGCCAAGCGCTACCCGGCCCAGCTCTCGGGCGGGCAGCAGCAGCGGGTGGGTGTCGCGCGAGCGCTCGCGGCCGACCCGCCGATCATGCTGATGGACGAGCCGTTCAGCGCCGTCGACCCCGTGGTGCGCGCCCAGCTGCAGGCCGAGTTCCTGCGGCTGCAGCAGGACCTCGGCAAGACGATCGCCTTCGTCACCCACGACATCGACGAGGCCGTCAAGCTCGGCGACCTCGTCGCGGTGTTCCGCCAGGGCGGCCACCTCGCGCAGGTCGACACCCCCGAGCGGCTGCTCGCGGCCCCGGCCAACGACTTCGTGGCCGACTTCGTCGGTCGCGACCGCGGCATCCGCCGGCTCGGCTTCCGACTCGCCGACTCCCTGCCCGTGCAACCGGTCGGGGCCCCGCGCGACAGTGAGTGGGTGCTCGACCTGGACGACCTCGGCCGCCCCCGCGGGTGGTCGCGCCGGGGCGAGACCGCCTCGATGCAGAGCGGCGGCGGCACCTTCACCGCCGGCGACTCGTTGCGCACGGTGCTCGACCTGACGCTGACCTCACCCGCCGGCGTCGCGGTCCGCGTCGACCGGGACGGCGTCGCGGACGGCACCGTCGACCACGCAGCCATCGCCGCGCACATCCAGGGCGATCCGATCCGGGCGGATCGCTGATGCTGCAGTACCTGCGCACCAGCGGTCCGGCGGTGCTGGCCGCCCTCGGCCAGCACGTCGTCCTCGCGCTGCTGCCGGTGCTGATCGGGCTCGCGGTCGCGCTCCCCGTGGGCTACCTGGCGCATCGGTTCCGGTTTCTGTACCCGCCGCTGCTCACCCTCAGCAGCGTCCTGTACGCCGTCCCGTCCCTGGCGCTGTTCGTCGTTCTCCCGGTGGTCCTGGGCACCCAGATCCTCGACCCGCTCAACATCGTCGTCGCCCTGAGCGTCTACACGGTCGCGCTGCTGGTGCGCACCGTGGTCGACGGGCTGGCGTCGGTGCCGCCCGCCGTGACGGCCGCCGCGACCGCGATCGGGTTCCGGCCGCTCGGGTTGCTGCTGCGCGTCGAGCTGCCGATCGCCGTCCCGGTGATCCTCGCGGGGCTGCGCGTCGCGACCGTCTCGAACGTGTCGCTGGTCAGCGTCGGCGCCCTGCTCGGCGTCGGCGGGCTGGGCGCGCTGTTCACCGACGGCCTGCAGCGCGACTACCTGGCGCCGATCCTCACCGGCATCGCGCTGTCGGTGCTGCTCGCCCTGGTGCTCGACACCGCCATCGTCGGGGTGCAGCGGGTGCTCACCCCGTGGTCGAGGGTGGGAGGCAGGTGAGCGTCGTCTCCGACGTCGCGGCGTTCCTCGTCGACGGCGCGAACTGGCAGCCCGGCAAGCCCGATGGCATCACCGCCAGGTTGCTCGAGCACCTGCAGTACACCGGGATCGCGCTCGCCATCGCGGCTGCGATCGCGATCCCCGTGGGTCTGTACATCGGCCACACCGGCCGGTTCGCGTTCGTGGCCATCAACGCGGGCAACGCTGGTCGCGCGTTGCCGACCCTCGGCCTGCTCTCGCTGGTGGTGATCCTCATCGGCATCGGGCTGGTGCCGGTCATCGTCGCCCTGGTGGTGCTCGCGATCCCACCGCTGCTGACCTCGACGTACGCGGGGCTGCAGTCGGTCGACCGCGCGACCGTCGACGCGGCGCGCGGCCAGGGAATGCGCGAGCGTCAGGTGCTGCTTCGTACTGAGGTGCCCATGGCCCTGCCGATCCTGATGTCTGGTCTCCGCAACGCCACGCTGCAGGTCGTCGCGACGGCCACGGTCGCCGCGTACGTGGCGCTCGGGGGCTTCGGCAGGTTCCTCGTCGACGGCCTGGCCGTCCGCGAGTACGCACAGGTCGTCGCGGGTGCCATCTTGGTGGCCACCCTGGCGATCGCCCTCGACCTGCTGCTGGCTGGCGTGCAGCGGCTGGTCGTGTCACCCGGCGTCTCCGGACGCGCCCTCACCCGCACCACCCCCCGAAAGGTGAACCCATGAAGCCCCGACCCACTCGACGCACCGTGCTGGTCGGCACCCTCGCCGTCGCGGCGCTCGCCCTGAGCGCCTGCGGCGGGTCTGACGCGCTCACCCCCGCGGCCACGCCGTCCAGTGCTGCGCCCGCCGACACCATCGTGGTGGGCTCGGCCAACTTCCCCGAGAACGTCCTGCTGGCGCAGATGTACGCCTCGGCGCTGACGGCCAAGGGCGTCAAGGTGAGCACCAAGCTCAACATCGGTTCGCGCGAGACGTACATCCCCGCGCTGCAGGACGGCTCCATCGACCTGCTGCCCGAGTACAACGGCGCGCTGCTCAGCTACTTCAGCAAGACGCCGAAGGCCACCGACCCCCAAGGCGTGTACGACGAGCTGAAGGCGGCACTGCCCAAGGACCTCGCGCTGCTCGAGCAGTCTGCCGCCGAGGACAAGGACACGCTGACCGTCACCAAGGAGACGGCCGCCAAGTACTCGCTGACCTCGATCGCCGACCTGACCGGCAAGAGCGCCAACCTGGTGATGGGCGCCGGCCCGGAGTTCAAGTCGCGCCGTGCCGGCCTCGTCGGCCTGAAGGACGTCTACGGACTGACCTTCAAGCAGTTCAAGCCGCTCGACGTCGGTGGTCCGCTGACCATCAGCGCTCTCAAGGGCGGCCAGATCGACGTCGCCATCATCTTCTCGACCGACTCGGCCATCGTGACGAACGGGTTCGTGACCCTTGCGGACCCCAAGAACCTGTTCCTGGCGCAGAACATCGTGCCGGTCGTCACCGCTACCAAGGTGTCGCCGACCGTCACGTCGGCGCTGAACGCGCTCTCAGCGAAGCTGACCACCGAGATGCTGACCGCCGAGCTGAAGAAGGTCCAGGTCGACAAGCAGGACCCAGCCACCGTCGCCGACGCCTGGGTGAAGGCCAACCTCGGCTGACCGA
>JBKJTJ010000219.1:0-39177 GCA_046590855.1 Actinomycetota bacterium | reverse complement strand
GGACGTGCCCGGCGCCGACCTCGCCGGGGTGCTGCACCTGCGCCATGCGCAGGACTGCGAGCAGGTGCTCGAGGCGATCACCGCCGGCGGCGCGCTGGTGGTCGTCGGTGGCGGCTGGATCGGGCTGGAGGTAGCGGCCGTGGCGCGCAGCAAGGGCCTGCAGGTCACGATCGTCGAGCCGCGTGAGCAGCCGCTGCTGGCCGCGATGGGTGCCGAGATCGGTGCCGTGTGGGCCGGGCTGCACCGCGACCACGGGGTCGACGTCCGGCTCGGCGTGGGTGTCGAGGCGCTCACCGGTGAGGGTCGCGTGCAGGGCGTGCGGCTGGCGGACGGCACCGAGCTCGCCGCTGACGCCGTGCTGGTGGGCGTGGGCGCCGTCCCGAACCTCGACCTGGCCGAGCAGGCCGGTCTCGCGGCCGACGGCGCGGTGCCGGTCGACGCCCACCTGCGGACGACTGACGAGCACGTGTGGGCCGCGGGTGACATCGCCCTGGCCGAGAACTCGTGGTGGGGTGGCCCGCTGCGGGTCGAGCACTGGGCCAACGCCCAGGACCAGGGCGCGTTCGCGGGTCGCGCCATGACGGGAGATGCCGCCACCTGGGGCCAGCCGCCGTACTTCTTCACCGACCAGTACGACGCGGGCATGGAGTACCACGGCTACGCCGCCCCCGACGAGAGCTCGGTCGTGCTGCGCGGGGACCCGGCGTCGGGGGAGTACGTCGCCTTCTGGCGCGACGAGCAGGGCCGGGTCAGCGCCGCGATGCACGTGAACCGCTGGGACGACTCCGATCCGCTCAAGGCCCTGGTGACCGCCCGGGCCGTGGTCGAGCCTGCGCGCCTCGCGGACGTCGACGTGCCGCTGGCCGACCTGGCCGGTTGACCCCGGGATCCGGCTCGTCCCGGCCCACCTAAGATCGACCGGTCGAGGAGGTCGGGTGCCGGGTCGGATCAAGGCGGAGGTCGTTGCCGCCGTCAAGGAGCGGACGGCGATCGAGGACGTCGTCCGCGAGCACGTGACGCTGCGCTCGGGCGGGGCGGGTTCGCTCAAGGGGCTCTGCCCGTTCCACGACGAGAAGTCGCCGTCGTTCAACGTCCGCCCGACCCTCGGGGTGTGGCACTGCTTCGGTTGCGGCGAGGGCGGCGACGTCATCTCGTTCATCCAGAAGGTCGACCACCTGACCTTCGGCGACGCGGTCGAGCGGTTGGCCGACCGGGCCGGCATCCCGGTCGAGTACGACGAGGGTGGGGCGCGTCCGCGCGAAGAGGTCGGCCGCCGCTCGCGGCTGCTCGAGGCCAACCGGGTGGCCGAGCAGTTCTACGCCGAGCAGCTCACCGGCAACCCCGAGTCCGTGCCCGGACGGCGGTTCCTGGCCGAGCGCGGTTTCGACCGGGCGGCGGCCGAGCGCTTCGGGGTAGGGTTCGCACCCCGTTCGGGCGAGGCGCTGACAAAGCACCTGCGCGACAAGGGTTTCAGCGACGACGACCTCGTCCTGGTCGGGCTGTCGGGGCGCGGCAACCGCGGGTTGTACGACCGTTTTCGAGGGCGCCTGCTGTGGCCGATCCGCGACATCACCGGCGACTGCGTGGGGTTCGGCGCGCGCCGGCTGTTCGACGACGACCGCATCGAGGCCAAGTACCTCAACACCTCCGACACGCCGCTGTTCAAGAAGTCCCAGGTGCTCTACGGCCTCGACCTGGCGAAGAAGGCCGTGTCGACGAAGCGGCAGGCGGTCGTCGTCGAGGGCTACACCGACGTGATGGCCTGCCACCTGGCGGGTGTCGGTACCGCCGTCGCCACCTGCGGCACGGCGTTCGGGGCCGACCACATCAAGGTGGTGCGACGCATCATGCGCGACGACGACGAGGTGCACCCGGCCGAGGTCGTGTTCACCTTCGACGGCGACGCGGCGGGTCAGAAGGCGGCGCTGCGGGCCTTCGCCGAGGACCAGCGGTTCGTCTCGCAGACCTACGTCGCGGTCGAGCCCGGCGGCATGGACCCGTGCGAGCTGCGCCAGCAGCGCGGCGACGAGGCGGTGCGCGGCCTCGTCGAGTCGCGGGTGCCGCTGTTCGAGTTCGCGATCGCCACCACCATCGCGCGGTTCGACCTGAACACCGCCGAGGGCCGGGTGCAGGGGCTGCGCGCCGCGGCGCCGGTCGTGGCCCAGATCAAGGACCGGTCGCTGCGTCCCGAGTACGCGCGCCGACTCGCGGGACTGGTGGGGATCGACGTCGACGAGGCCCGCCGGGCGGTCGCCGCGGCGGGGCGCGCCGAGCCGGCGTCCCGCCGTCCGGAGTCGGCTGTGCCGGTGGACGCCACCGACCCGGGGCCCGAGCCGCTGCCGCGACCCGACGTCCGCGAACCGGTCGTGGCCATGGAGCGCCAGCTGCTGCAGTGCGTGCTGCAGGCGCCGCGGGTGATCGAGCCGCACGAGTTCGACGCGCTGGGCGAGGACGCGTTCTCGGCGCCTGCGCACCGCGAGGTGCACCGGGCGGTGCGGGCGGTGGGCGGACTCGGGGCGGTGGGCGAGGCCGGCGAGGGATGGGTCGAGCGCGTGTCGCTGGCCGCCTCGGACGTGGCCCGGCCGTACGTCACCGACCTGGCCGTGGCCGCGTTGCCGGTCGTGGACGACGACGGGCTGGTCAAGCTCGGCCGCTCGCTGCAGGTCGAGGTGGCCCGGCGCGACCTGCAGCGTCGCAAGGCCGACGTGCACAGCCGGATGCAGCGGCTGGACGCCGCCGGCGACGCCGTCGGCTACCGGGCGGCCCTCGTCGAGGGCGTCGTCGTCGACGAGCGGCTGCGTGCGCTGGCCGTCGAGCTCGACTGATCACGCTCAGTCGTCCAGGCGTTAGCGAGACGTGACCGAGCGGGGCCGTTCGCGACGGTTCGGCTGCCTACGCTGAGGGGGTGCCCTGGTTCCGCCGCTCTCAGCCGCCGCCGCCCCTGCCGGCGCAGGTGCGCGCTGGGCTGGGCCTGGCCCGAGGCGAGCGGCTGCTGGCCCACGCGATGCTCGCGGGGGGCGGCTGGGTCGTGGCGACGTCCGCCGCGCTGGTCGTGGTCGACCCGGTGACCGGGCCGGACGCCGGCCCCGGCACCCCGCGGGCGCGGCACCTGTGGCACGAGGTGTCCGAGGCCACCTGGTCGCCCGAGGAGCGCACCATCGTCGTCGACCTCGTCTCCCCGGTCGAGGCGTCGCTGCGGCTGCGGGTCGAGGACCACGACAGCTACCTGCCCGAGGTGGTCCGCGAGCGGGTGATGAGCACCTACGTCCTGTCCCAGCGGGTGGCCGTGCGCGGCAAGTCCGGGGTCACCGTCGCCGTACGCCGCCACTCGGGCGACGGCACGCTGTTCACCCAGGCCGTGCCGGACGCCGGCGTCGACCTCGAGCGCCCCCAGGTCGCCGACCAGGTGGCCTCGCTGACGCGCGACCTCGCCTCGCAGGTGGGCCTCGGCGTCTGAGCGCCGGTGTCCGGTCGCGTCCGGATCCTTGATATCGTCGTCCCGCCCGATCCCGCGTAGCTCAACGGCAGAGCATCCGACTGTTAATCGGACGGTTACTGGTTCGAATCCAGTCGCGGGAGCCAGAGCACGGCTGACCGGCTGGACCGTGAAGCGCCGGCCGGCTCAGTGGTCGGCCCGACCTCCCGGACAACGTCGTTTCCGGGCCATCACTGCGCAAGCCGTGCCGGTGCTCAGCCGCTGGTCGTGGTGAAGGTCGTGGTCAGCTGCGCGGTGCAGTCGCCTCCTACCCAAACGTCGAAGGTGGTGGCGTCGATGACGACGTCGCGCGTAGCGGCGCTCCAGTAGCCCATCTGCCTCGGTCCGAGGGTGAAGTCGACGACCTCCTGCTGACCGGCGGTGAGGTGGATCCGCCGGAACGCCTTCAGCTCACGTACTGGCCGGGCGGCCAGGCCGTGCCGCTGGTGGAGGTACAGCTGGACGACCTCGTCGGCGTCCCGAGGACCCGCGTTGGTGACGGTGACGGAGGCGGTCAGGCTCTCACCGACCGGGACGGCGTCCCGGTCGACCGAGAGGTCGGCATAGGTGAAGCGCGAGTAGCTCAGGCCGAATCCGAAGGGGTACAGCGGAGTGCTCGGCTCGTCCCAGTAACGGGTGCCCTGGTTCTGCGGCTCGTGGGAGGCGGTGTGCGAGTAGAGCATCGGGATCTGTCCCACCGTGCGTGGCCAGGAGAATGGCAGCTTGCCACCGGGTGAGACGTCACCGAGAAGCAGATCGGCGACGGCGGTACCGCCTTGTGTTCCGGGGTACCAGATGTCCAGGATGGCCGGCACGTGAGCCTGGGCCCAGCGCAGGTCCAGAGGTCGGCCGTTCATCACCAGCAGGACGACGGGCGTGCCCGTGGCGACAACCGCCTTGAGCAGGTCGAGCTGTTGTCCCGGCAAGTCCAGCGAGGATCTCGATGCCCCTTCACCGATCATCTGCTGCCACTCCCCGAGCACGATGACAGCGACATCGCTGTCACGGGCGAGGTCGACGGCGCACTGCAGCTCGGCTTCGTCGTCGAAGTCGTCGGGGTCGGGCGGGGTGTTGCCGGGGAAGACGTCGAACATCGACGCGAAGGTGCGTTGCGCCGGCCGCACGCCGGGGGCGTACCGCACCTCCGTGGCGCGGTGAATGCGTGTTCGCAGTCCCTCCAGCACGGTGACTGTCTCGTCGAGGTCGAAGTCGAAGACCCACGGGCCCAGGATGTCGCGTCGGGAGTCAGCCAACGGGCCGAGTACCGCGATCGAACCCAGGCGCGTGGCGTCAAGGGGCAGGAGGTCACCCTCGTTGCGCAGCAGCACGGCTGACCGTTGGGCCGCCTCCCGCGCGACCTGTCGGCTGGCCGGATCGGCCAGGACCGAACGTGCGCGCTCCTCATCGACGTACGGGTTCTCGAACAGGCCGAGCCTGATCTTCGCCGTGAGGATCCGACGAACGCTGGAGTCGAGAACGCGGACGTCGATCGCCCCCTCGGTCACGGCGTCCGGCAGTCGCGAGTACGCGGGATCGGTCATCGCCATCTCGACGTCGACACCGACGGACACCGCCCGTACCGCCGCGTCAGCCAGGTCGGCGGCGAAACCGTGCGTGACGAGGTTGCGCACTGCGTTGGCGTCGCTGACGACCCAACCCTCGAACCCCCACTGCGCGCGCAGCACCTCGGTGAGCAACCACCGGTTGGCGGTGGCGGGGATGCCGTTGAGGGGCATGTAGGCGGTCATCACGTTGCCGGCGCCCGCCTCGACAGCTGCCAGGAACGGGGGGAGGTGCACGTTCCAGAGGTGGGCGTCCGAGAGGTCCACCTCGTCGTAGTCCCTGCCACCGAGCGCCGCGCCGTAACCGGCGAAGTGCTTGGGTCCGGCGACAACGCGGTCTGCCGCACCCAGCCCATCACCCTGGAATCCGCGCACCTGTGCCGCTGCTACTACTGAGCCCAGGTGGGGGTCCTCACCGGCTCCCTCGACGAAGCGACCCCAGCGCGGGTCGCGTGCGACATCGACCATGGGAGCGAACGTCCAGTGGATGCCCACGGCGCGCGCCTCCCTGGCGGCGACGGCCTGACCCCGCTCGATCGCAACGGGGTCCCATGATGCCGCCATCGCGATCGGCACCGGCAGCACGGTACGCAAGCCGTGAACCACGTCGAAGCCGAACAACAGCGGGATTCCGTGCGGGCTGCCCTGCACGGCGAGCCGCTGCAGTCTGTTGATCTCCGCCGGGTCGGTGACGAAGAGCAGCGAGCCGGCCCCCCCGTGCGACAGGGCATCCTGGACCTCGCCCTCGGCTTGCACGTTGACGCCCCCGACCACGTCAGGGTCCTGCGAGCCCAGGTGAAAGTACTGCGTCAGCTGGCCCGCCTTCTCGGCCAGTGTCATCGTCGCGAGCAGCTGCTCCACGCGCACCCGCATCGCGGCCTCGTCGTCGCTGTTCGCAGCCCTAGGATCGGCCATGGGGTCTCTTCCCTGTGAGAGCAGCGATGTGGCGCCGACGGACGTGGCAGGCGAGTTATTTCGCGGGACCACGTTGCCGGATCGTGCGGTCTCGCCTTGCTGCACCGGGCACCCGCGCCGTGGACTGGCGGAGCACCAGCTCGGTCGCGAGCTCGATGTGATGCGACTCGAGGGTCTCCCCGGCGGACAACCGCAGCGCCGTCCGCAGAGCTACACCACCGATCTCGCGCAACGGTTGCCGGATCGTGGTCAACGGGGGTGAGGCAAGTCGCGCGACCTCGGTGTCATCGAATCCCACGATGCTGAGGTCACCGGGGATGCGGCGACCCGTGGACCGCGCTGCCTCGAAGACCCCGAGCGCGATCTCGTCGTTCGCGGCGAACACGGCGGTGGGTGGCTTGGCGAGGTCGAGCAACGCGGCACCCTCGGTGAGGCCACATTCGTAGTGGAAGCGTCCAGTTCGCACGTAGCGCGCGGGGGTGGGTAGGCCCGCTGCCTCCATGGCCGCTCGGTAACCCTGCATGCGGGCCTGGTTGCACGCTGCTGCTGCGTCGCCACCGACGAAGGCGACGTTCTCGTGTCCCAGGGAGATCAGGTGGGTCGTCGCCGCCAGACCGCCGGCGAAGTTCGTCGCGCCGACGCTGGTGACCCGAGCGCTGGGGGTGTCGAGGGGGTCGATGACGACGAGCGGCAGGTGGACTCTGGCGAGGGCGGCGGCGTCGGCCGCTGTGAGCTCGTCTACGACGGCGATCACGGCTCGCCGCCCGGCGGCGACGAGCTCTCGCGCCCAGCTTGCCCGGCGCTCTGCGGCCGCTGTGCGCGTACCTGATCGGCGGCGGGCGACGACCACTGCGACTCCCGCTGCTGCACCGGCGTCCAGCACTCCCTGCAGCACCTCGACCCCGTAGACGTTGATCTCTCCGTCGAAGATGAGCTCCACGGTCGGCCGCACCGCGGCTGAAGTCGTCGACGCCGAGTCGGGGCGTCGCCTGACGTAGTCGTGCTGCTCTAGGAGCTGGTGGACGAGCGCACGCGTCGCCGGGGCGACGTCGCGGCGGTTGTTCAGCACCTTGGAGACCGTGGCGACCGACACACCCGCCGACGCCGCGACCGTCGTCAGCGTCGTACGCCCGTTCCGACCCGGCACATCACCCTCCTAAGCCCGAATCTCGACCGGTGGGCTCAGGACCTCTGCCGGGGTGACGAGCACCCGGTCGTGCTGGAGCACACGGATCGGCCCAGTCAGTCGTACCGTACCCCGGCACGGAAGGTCCGCAGACGACGTCCCTACGAGCACGTCGATGTCGCCGGGCTCGACGATGCGGGTCAGGTCTCGGGTCGTGTACGACGTCCGGTCGGCGTGCACCCTAAAACGCACGTGCGCTTCTGCTCCGGGCTCGACCCGGACGCGAGTGAAACCCACCAGCTGGCGTACCGGTCGAGTCACCTGGGCCAAGACGTCGTGCAGGTACACCTGCACCACCTCCTCGCCTGCGCGTCGGCCGGTGTTGCGCACCCGGACAGTGACTGTGAACTCGCCGTCCGTGGCGACGTCCACGTCGCTCAGCCGGAGGTCGTCCACCTCGAAGGTCGTGTACGCCCGACCGTGACCGAAGGCGAACAGTGGCGTGGGATCGATGCTGCTCACGCCGGCGTGGTCCACGCCCAGAGGCGGCTGAAGGTAGGTCCCCGGCTGACCGCCAGGTGTCCGCGGGATCTGCACCGGGAGCTTTCCGCTCGGTTGGATGCGACCGGAGAGGACGCCGGCGATGGCGGCACCGCCCTCCTCACCGGGCATGAACGCCTGCACCATCCCGGCGGCCCGCTCACTGACATCGCCCAGCGCGTAGGGCCGCCCGGACACCACCACCACGACCACCGGCACACCGGTGCTCAGCAGTTCATTCAGCAGGTCCGCCTGCACGCCCGGCAGGCGGAGGTCTTCGGCGTCGCAACCTTCACCGGACGACCCGTGCCCGAACAGACCCGACAGGTCGCCGACCATGGCCACGCAGACGTCGGCTGAGGCCGCGGCTGCCACTGCGGCATCGAATCCTGTGCGGTCATCTCCCTGCACGTGGCAGCCCGCCTCGTGCACCACCTCGACGCCCACCAGTTCCGTGCGTAAAGCCGAGACGGCATCCGCCACCTCGACGCCGAGCCCGAAGCCCGGGTAGCGCGGCAGCACGTGGTTCGGGAACGCGTAGCACCCCATGAAGGTGCGGGGGTCCGCAGCGCACGGCCCCACCACGGCCACCCGTCGGAGCGCAGGCCGGCCTGCCCCGGCGAGAGGTAGCGCAGAGCCGGCGTCCAGCAGGACGATCGACCGCTCTGCCAGCTCCCTGGCGATCTCGCGATTGCTGGGGGAGTCGAGATCACGACGATCTGCCTCGGCGACCGAACCTGCGGGCGTCCACTCGGGATCCAGCAACCCGAGCCGCACCTTCTGCGTCAGGAGCCGTCTGACGGCGCGGTCGAGCAGCGCCTCGGGCAGCTCACCTCCCCGAACCTTCAGTGCCAGCCCCGGGCCGAAGCCGAGAGTATCCGGGAGCTCGACGTCCATACCTGCCCGCAGCGCCTGCGCTCCGGCGTCATCGGCGTCCTTCGCGATCTGGTGCATCGATGCCAGGAACGGCACCGCCCAGTAGTCCGACACGACCGTGCCGGTGAATCCCCACGTGTCCCGCAGGATCGTGGTCAGCAACCAGGAATCCGCGCCCGCCGGAACGCCGTCGACGTCGGAGTACGAGTTCATCACCGAGTCCGCGCCTGCGACGGTCACCGCCATCTCGAACGGTGGCAGGATGACGTCCATCAGCTCCCTACGACCCATCGGCACGGGGCCGTGGTTTCGCCCCGCACGGGACGCGGAGTAGCCGGCAAAGTGCTTGAGGGTGGCGATGACACCAGAGCCCTGGAGTCCGCGCACGTACGCCGAACCCAGCACGGCGACCAGGTGGGGGTCCTCGCCGAGGGTCTCCTCGACGCGTCCCCAGCGGTAGTCACGGACGACGTCGAGCACTGGTGAGAGCCCCTGGTGGACGCCGAGCACAGCCATGTCCTGGCCGATCGCGGCGGCCATGCGCTCTACCAGTCCCGGGTCGAACGTCGCCGCCCAGTTGATCGCTGCGGGGTAGACGGTGGCGCCGAACGTCGTGAAGCCCGTGAGGCACTCTTCGTGGACGATCGCGGGAATCCCCAGACGCGAGTTGTTGATGACGGTCTGGTGATGCTGGACCAGCTGCGCCGCGCCTTCGGCTGGGGTGACGGGGCGGCTTCCGTAGACCCGGGTCAGGTGACCCAGCCCATGCTGGCTGGCCTCCTCCAGCGTCAGTGAGCCAGACGCGGCGAACACATCCTGCATAGGCGCGACGTTCAAGCTCATCGAGTCGTCCTGCTCTGGCTGTGTCGTCGGATTGCCCTCGACCGCCGGTGGCGCGGCACCGTCCGGACCGTGCATGTCGTTGCCGATCCACCGGCTCCCGAGCTGGGCCACCTTCTCCTCGATCGTCAGCTCGGCCAGGAGCAGCTCCACCCTCTGCTCGACCGACAGCGATGCGTCGCGCCACGGCTGCACGGTAGGGGGGGCGCTGAGCGCAACTTCAGGACTCTTCATCAGAGACATCCTTCCCAAGGTTGAGGGTGTTTCCCGAAATTTTCGCTACGTTGAGCGGCAGTACCACCCCGGCCCCGTCGCTCGCTGGGCTGAAAACGGCCCAGTTGCAGGCTCTGAGTGCACCCAATGTCACGCAACTCGTTCATGACTGCAAGGCCCTTGACACAACGGAAGCCGAAACTTAACGTAAGTTGTGCGGTTGTAGTCGGTCCGGCACCCACCTCTGGATGCTGCTGATCCATCGACGCCCACCGCTTCACATGACCATCACGCCGCGGGTGAGGTTGCGGCTCTTCACTACGGAGATCAACGTGAATCCCACAGCGACATCCCGGCGTACCTTTCTCCAACTGGCTCTCGGCGCACCCCTCGCGGGGGCCTCGCTCGCTGCCTGCGGCAGCTCCGGCCCGAGCAAGGCCGGCGGCGGCGGTGCCGGTGCCGCGACGTACTGGACCTTGACCGGCCCCCCTGGCGAAGGCATCCGCAAGAACACGGTGGAGCGGTTCAACAAGGCGAACCCCGCCGAGCAGATCACGACGACCGCGTTTCAGAACGATGCCTACAAGACCAAGATCAAGACCGCGATCGGAGCCGGCCAGGGGCCGACGATCATCTGGGGCTGGGGCGGCGGTGGCCTGAAGAGCTACGTCGAGGCGGGGCAGGTCGAGGACCTGACGTCGTGGTTCAGTGACAACCCCGCGGTGAAGGACCGCTTGTTTCCCTCTTCGTTCGGGGCCGCCACCATCGGCGGCAAGGTCTACGCCATGCCGGCCGAGACGGTCCAGCCGATCGTCCTGTACTACGACAAGAGAGCCTTCGAGAAGATCGGCGCGCAACCCCCGCAGGAGTGGGGCGACGTCATGGACCTGGTGGGCAAGTTCAACGCCAAGGGCATTGCGCCGTTCTCACTCGGTGGTCAGTCCCGGTGGACGAACATGATGTGGCTCGAGTTCATGTTCGACCGCATCGGCGGCAGCGAGGTGTTCCAGGCCGTGTTCGAGGGTCAGAAGAACGCATGGTCCAACCCGGTGGCCATCGACGCCCTGACCAAGACCCAGGACCTCATCAAGGCCAAGGGCTTCATCAAGGGGTTCTCCTCCATCACCGCGGACTCGAACGCCGACCAGGCGCTGCTCTACACCGGAAAGGCTGCCATGATGCTGCACGGCTCATGGACTTACGGCAGCATGAAGACCGACGGCGGCGACTTCGTGACGGGCGGCAATCTGGGGTACATGAACTTCCCACCGGTTGCAGGAGGGAAGGGCGATCCCACCGACACGGTCGGCAACCCCGGCCAGTACCTGTCCATCTCCTCCAAGGCAACGGCCAAGCAGAAGGACATCGCGAAGAAGTTCTTCTCCACCGCCGTCCTGTCGGAGGCGGAGAACAAGGAGTGGATCGGCGCCGGCGCCGTGCCGATCGTCAAGGGCAGTGACAGCCAGCTCAGCTCCTCCAAGGACGCCGACTTCCTCAAGTTCATCTACGAGACCGCCAGCAAGGCCAACGTCTTCGCGCAGTCGTGGGACCAGGCTCTGAGCCCCACTGCGGCAGAGAAGCTGCTCGACAACATCGCCAAGCTGTTCCAGCTCACCATCTCTCCGCAGCAGTTCGCCGACAACATGAACCAGGTCATCGGGACATGACCACGATCGCCCCGCCCATGGCGTCGGCGACGCGGCCGGGACCAGTGCGAGGCGCCCACAACGCATCTGTGACCTGGATGGCGGTGCCCGCCCTGGTCATGTTCGTCGCCTTCGGCATCATCCCGCTGCTCGGTGTGCTTGTCCTGAGCTTCACGCAGTGGGACGGGATCGGGGCCATCCACCCGGCCGGGTTCGACAGCTGGCGATCGGTACTCAGTGATCCGGGACTGCCGCACGCCCTCGGCGTCACCTTCGTCGTGATGATCCTCTCCTGGGCGGCGCAGACGCCGATCAGCATCCTCATCGGGGTCTTCCTCGCAGGGCACCAGCGCTATCGCGAATGGCTCGCGGTGTTGTACTTCATCCCCCTGCTGCTGAGCTCGGCCGCCATCTCGATCACCTACAAGGCGCTCCTGGACCCCAACTTCGGCCTGGGGGCCGGGCTGAAGGTCCCATTTCTCACGCAAGACTGGCTCGGGCAGTCAGGCCTGGCCCTGGGTGTGATCATCTTCGTGGTGTCGTGGCAGTTCGTGCCGTTCCACTCACTGATCTACCAGGGCGGGGTGCGGCAGATCCCTGCATCGATGTTCGAGGCGGCACAGATCGACGGCGCTGGGCGCGTGCGGCAGTTCTTCTCCATCACCTTGCCGCAGCTCAAGTACACGGTCATCACCTCATCGACCCTGATGGTCGTGGGATCGCTGACGTTCTTCGACCTGATCTTCGTGCTGACCGGGGGCGGCCCGGGTGACGCCACCCGGGTACTCGCACTCGACATGTACAAGCGGGGTTTCCAAGCGAACCTGATGGGACCGGCGAGCGGGATCGCCGTCATCCTCGTGCTCGTCGGTCTTGGCCTGGCGCTGCTGCTGCGGCGGCTGGGTGGCTCGGCTGGCGACAGCCAGCTGGAAGGGGCCTGACATGACCACCACACTGACCCACGGGGGCACGCGCACGAGCCGTAGCGCCGGACCGCGGCGGCCCGGACGTCGTCGTGGTGGCGAACGACCCAACATCCTCGGTGGGACCGCCGCGTGGCTGTGGTTGCTGGTCGTGATGCTGCCGATCTACTGGATCGTCATCACCAGCTTCAAGCGACAGAGCGACTACTTCTCGGCGAACCCTCTGGCGCCGCCGACCTCCGCGACGCTGGCTAACTACCAGCTCGTCCTCCAGTCCAGCTTCATGCAGTACTTCGTCAACAGCATCGCCGTCACGCTCGGGGCTGTTCTGCCGGCAGTCGCCATCTCCTTCATGGCTGCGTTCGCGATCGTGCGCGGTGGAGCCACCAGTCGCCTTCTGCGCTCCGCGAACTCACTGTTCCTGTTGGGCCTGGCCATCCCGTTGCAGGCAACCATCATCCCGGTGTACCTCATCATCATCCGACTGAAGCTGTACGACACGTTGGCGGCGATCATCCTGCCGTCCATCGCCTTCGCCATCCCGCTGTCTGTGCTGGTGCTGACCAACTTCATCCGTGACGTGCCGAACGAGCTGTTCGAGTCGATGAGGCTGGACGGCGCCAGCGAGTGGGGCACCCTGTGGCACCTGGCGTTCCCGCTCACGCGCCCGGCGCTGGTGACAGTCACGATCTACAACGGCCTGGGGATCTGGAATGGGTTCCTGCTGCCGCTGATCCTCACCCAGAGTCCGGAACGCAGGACGTTGCCGCTGGGGTTGTGGACTTTCCAGGGACAGTACAGCGTCAATGTGCCGGCAGTCCTCGCCTCCGTGGTGCTGACGACGCTGCCCATCCTCGTTCTCTACGTGATCGGGCGGCGCCAACTGCTCAGCGGCTTGACAGCAGGCTTCAGCAAGTAGGCCCACACAGGCGTGAGCCATGGCGCCACGGTCCACTCGCGCCATGCGTGGAGACCCGCCTCAGGAACGTGCTGCGACGTTCGCCCTACGCCGAGCAGGCTCGATGCGACACCGTGGCGGCGGTCGACGAGGGCGACCCGCACATCAGCGTCGGCCGCGCAGCGGTCGTCAAGGCCACGTGGCCCGCCATCGCCACTGCGATCGGTGACGTCACGCCGGTGTTCTGCAAGCACAAGGCCAACGCCCATCCGGAGCCGAAACTTGATCTGTTCAATGAAGGCAACCAGGCCCAGGGTGGCCGGTAGCGCTCCCTCGCGGGGCACAACGCGATGCACGCCACGCTTCTGGTGGCGGAGGACGGGCGCTTGGTGTGCGGATGGCAGCCACCCTTCCCTCACGGGGCTGACGGGCCTACATTCGCGCCCATAGGGGGCGTTTGACCCCGTGTCTCCCGTCTGGAGCGTGTCATGCGAAGAATCCTGCTCATCGCGACGACGGCGTCGCTCAGTGTGTCCATGGCCACGGCCATCGGTTCGGTCGCTGCTCAGGCCACGAGCTCGCCGGCCACCGGCAGTCTGAGCCGTGCGGCGGTCGGCCACCAGGACTACGTCGTGCTCTATACCAGCGAGGCGACGGCGAAGGCTGCCCGCGCCGCCATCACCGCCGCCGGCGGAACGATCGTCAAGGAGAACAGCGCGGTCGGTTATGCCCTTGCGCGCTCGACCAGCGCGTCCTTCGCGACATTGGTCTCGGCGTCCCCGGCGGTCGAGGGCACCGTTCGTGACCGGGTCATCGGCGCAGCGCCCCGTGAGGTGCGGGCGAACCAGCAGGACATCGAGCGCTTGAGCGACGAGCGTGAGGTCGGTCGCGGAGCCAGGGGTCAGGCGGACGTCGCGCCCGCGGCGGCCGCGGAGCCGCTGGCCAACCGACAGTGGGACATGCGCCAGATCGGGGCCACCCCGAGCGGCTCGTACGCCGTCCAGCCAGGTGACCGCAGAGTTCTCGTCGGCGTCATCGACACCGGCATAGACGGTACGCACCCCGACCTGGCAGCGAACTTCGATGCCGCCGACTCCCGCAACTTCACCACCGACATCGTGTCGATCGACGGGCCCTGCGAGGTGCCGTCGTGCGTCGACCCCGCGAACGTGGACGACAACGAGCACGGCACTCACGTCGCCAGCACGATCGCCTCACCGATCAACGGCCTCGGCATCGCCGGGGTGGCACCGAACGTCCAGGTAGCCAACCTGCGGGCCGGCCAGGACTCCGGGTTCTTCTTCCTGCAGCCCACCCTCGACGCCATCACGTACGCCGGTGACATCGGGGTCGACGTCATCAACATGAGCTTCTTCACCGACCCGTGGCTGTTCAACTGCGTCGCGAACCCGGCGGACTCGCCGGCAGAACAGGCCGAGCAGCGCGTCATTCGCGAGGCCACGCAGCGTGCCCTGGACTACGCCCGGCGCCAGGGTGTGCTGTCGGTCGCGGCGCTGGGCAATGAGCACACCGATCTGGGGAACCCGACGGTGGACGCGACCAGCCCGGACTTCCCGCTCGACTCCGCCAGGACGCGCACGGTCGACAACACCTGCGTCACCGTTCCGGCCGAGAGCAAGGGTGTGGTGTCGGTCAGCTCGATTGGCCCATCGACCCGGCTGGCCTACTACTCCAACTACGGCACCGAGCAGACCGACGTCTCGGCACCCGGCGGTGATTTCTACGACTCGCCCACCAACACCGGCAGCCCGGTCAATCTCGTCCTCGCTGCCTACCCCCAGCACCTGGCCGAGGCCAACGGCGACCTGAATGCGGACGGTACCCCGAACACCCCCTTCGTCGTCCGCGACTGCAACGGCGCCGTGTGCGGGTACTTCCAGTACTTGCAGGGCACCTCGAT
This sequence comes from Actinomycetota bacterium, assembly GCA_046590855.1. Classification (GTDB taxonomy): domain Bacteria; phylum Actinomycetota; class Actinomycetes; order Actinomycetales; family Angustibacteraceae; genus JACMOY01. Next base: position 24,242 of record JBKJTJ010000219.1, on the reverse strand, counting down.
GGCGGCGCCGCACGCGGTCGGGGTGGCGGCGCTGATCGTCAGCCAGGACGGCAAGGCCGACCGCAACCACGCGGGACTGACGCTCGACGCGAAGAAGACCGAGCGAATCCTGCGGGGGACGTCTGTCGACCACGCGTGTCCGCAGCCGCGCACGTTCACCTGGACCCGGGTGAGGGCCAACGGGTCGACGGCGGTGGCGACCGCGACGTGTGAGGGACCGACGTCTGACAACGGGTTCTACGGCGACGGCATCGTCAACGCTTACGCCGCGGTCACCAGCAAGGGGGCCGGCGAGGAGTAGTCACCGGGTGGGCGCCCGTGCAGACGCGCGGGCGCCCACCCGCTCACCTGGACGACGTCGGTCCAGGCTGTCGCAGCGCAACCGACCGTCATCCACACCGGTTACTGGTGCTCACCCACTCGCGGGAGCCGGCAACCTCCACCGCGTCCGAGCGAAGGATCCCGTCCATCCGAGTGATGGGGCCGTACATCACGACTCCATAACGTTCGCCTTCACGCCGTATCCCGTCGCCGAGGGCGGGTCATACATTGCTCGACAGCGCTATCTGACAGCGCTGTCATGACAGCAGAACCGCATCACCCCTGACACTCATCGGCGAGTGCCAGGACGCTTGGGCGCGCTACGAAGGAGTGTCGTGCTGATCGTCTTGCCCCGGGGCCGGTGCCGCCCATCCCGGCCTCACCCGTGGCGCGGTGACGGCCGCAGGTGGTGGTCGTGAAGCCCCGGGTGCGGCCGACTCTGGCCGACGTCGCAGCGGCTGCCGGGGTCAGCCTCAAGACAGCCAGTCGTGCTCTGAACGCGGAGTACGGCGTGGCCGCGACAACAGCGCATCGGGTGCGTGAAGCAGCCAGAGAGCTGGGCTTTCGGCCCAACCATCTGGCGCGGTCATTGGCCTCTCGGCAGACCAGCGCTGCGGTGGGCCTGGTGATCCCCAGCGTGTCCGACCCCTTCATCGCCGCCGTTGTCGGCGCTGTGGAGCGAGGGCTGGAGCCGCGCGGCCTGCAGCTCATCTCGACCAGCCACGGTGACGATGCGGCTCACCAGCTCACTCTGGTGCAGACCCTGGTTGATCGGCGCGTGGATGCGCTGGTGGTGATCTCGGCCCCTGGGGACGTGTCCTACCTGCAGAGCGAGATCGACCACGGACTCGTCGTCGTGGCGGTGGACCGACCCTTGCAGGGCGTCAGCGTCGACACGATCACTGCGGACAACCACCTCGGCGCGATGCTCGCGGTGGAGCGGCTTCTGCGCACAGGCCATCGTCGGATCGCAGCCGTCGGCACGGACGGCCGACTGTGGACCGTGATGGAGCGGTACCGCGGTTACGCCGCGGCACTGCAAGCGGCCCAGATCGCCGTGGACCCCCAGCTGGTGGCGATGGACTGCCATGACGCCGACGCCGCCATGAAGGCGATCGATGTGATGCTCGCGCTGCCGCAGCCGCCGACGGCGCTGTTCGCCGCTCAGCACCGCGCCGGCCGAGCAGGGATCAGGTCGATGCTGGCCGCGGGTCTCGTGCTGGACCTGACCGTCTTCGACGAGGTCGCCGACCCCGACCTCCTGGTCATCGCGCCGACCGTGGTCGTCGAGTCCGATCCCGTGCGGTTGGGAAGTGGTGCCGCAGCGATGGCGCTCGAACGCCTTGACGGGCTGCGCGGCGCTGCACGGTCGGTGGTGCTGACCCCCACGCTGCAGCATCCCCGGGCTCCGCGCGTCATGGGTGCTGGGGCGCCGTCGTGAATGGCCCGGCGTTGTTGATGGGACTCGACGTCGGGACCACCCGGGTCAAAGCCGTGGTGGTCGACCCGACGGGCCGCATCGTGGCGTCGGCCTGGCGGGCTACCCCGTGGTTCACCGACCTGCACGGCACGTCGATGGACCCCGGCGCGCTGGGATTGCTGGTGTCGGACGTGAGCGCCGAGGCCGCCGCCGACGCGGTGTCCGTCACCGGTGGGCAGATGGCCGGGATCGGGCTCTCAGGCATGGGTGAGGCCGGTGTGCTCGTGGACGACGCCGACCAACCGGTGGCGCCGGTGTGGGCCTGGCACGACAGACGCGCCGACGTGGACACGATCCGCCGGGACATCGGCGAGGACACCTTCAGCAGCACCACGGGGATGCCGCTGACCGGGCAGCCATCCCTGTGCAAGGTGCTGCGGCAGATCAGGGAGCTGGACGCACCACCGGGGCGGATGAGGTTCCTTTCCGTACCCGAGTGGGCCGCCCGCTGTCTGGGTGCCCGGCCGGTCAGCGAGCTGTCGCTTGCCAGCCGGACCGGTCTTCTGGACGTGGTGACCGGGGCGCCCTGGGAGGCCGCCCGAGATCTGGTGGGTCAGAACCTGCTCAGCGAGCTGGTCGCCGCAGGAAGCGACATCGGACCGGCCCACGGGCCCGCAGTAACGGACCAGCTGCGCGGCGCGCGCATCACCGTGGCCGGTCACGACCACCAGGTGGCCGCCCTGTCGGTGGGTGCCATCACCGACGGCACGCTGCTGGACTCCATGGGAACCGCCGAGGCGCTGCTCAGGTTCAGTAGCGAACCGCTGCAGCGCCAGACGGTCGCGAGCCTCACTGCACAGGGGATCACGGTCGGCCGCACGGTCGTCCCAGGTCACTGGTGCGCGTTGGGCGGGTTGCTCACCGGCTTCGCTCTGCAACGGCTGGCGCAGGTGCTCGGGGTGGCCGTCGAGGAGGCCCACATCGCCCTCGGTGACCGGGCGTTGACCGCCACCGTCGACGGCGTGGCGGTCGAGATGAACGGCAGCGCGGTCCGGATCACCGTGGGGCTGGGGCCGGACACCGGCGCCGTGGTCATCGACGCCGCCGCGGTGTGGGCAGCGGCCGTCGTAGCGGCGATAGAGGCCAGCCGAGATGCGGTACGTCAGCTCGACGCGGTCATCGGCGCTCACCGAGCGGTGATCGGCACCGGTGGGTGGCTGACCAATCCCGCCGTCCTCGCCGCGAAACGAGTTCAGTTCCCGGGGCTGGTAAGCACCGGTGCAGAACACGCCGGGGCGGTCGGCGCCGCCTACCTCGCCGGCGTCGCCTGCGGCGAGCAGGCGCCGGTCAACGGTCAGTCACCTGCGCTCTGGAGCGGTGAACGCCAGCGAACAGCCCAGCGAGCGCAGGTCCCACGCACGTCAGTTCGACCCGAACAGAGAGGTGTGCCCATGTCAGGTACCGGGCAGGACGACCGCGCAGTGTCGGGGTCGAAGGGTGGGGTGCCGTCATGACGACGCAGCCGAGCAGGGTCCCGGCCCTGGCGGCCAGGGCCGTGGAGAAGCGGTTCGGCCAGGTGCGTGCCCTGCGCGGGGCGTCGTTCGAGGCCATGCCCGGCGAGGTGACGGCGCTGATCGGTGACAACGGCGCGGGAAAGTCCACCCTGATCAAGTGCTTGTCGGGCGTCCACCGCCCCGACACCGGCACCATCGAGGTCAACGGCAACCAGGTGCTGCTGTCCAACCCCACCGACGCCGAGCGCATGGGGATCGAGACGGTCTATCAGGACCTGGCGCTGGCGCCGGACCTGGACGCAGCCTCGAACGTGTTCCTGGGCAGGGAGATCCGTCGGTTCGGCATCCTCCACGACCAGGCCGCGATGCGCCGAGCAACCGCCCGCAGCTTCGCTGAGCTTGGCGTCGGCATGGTGCAGGACCTCCGCGTCCCGGTGGGGTCGCTGTCCGGGGGGCAGCGCCAGTCGGTGGCCATCGCCCGCTCGGCGATGTGGGCCGAGCACGTGATCCTGCTCGACGAGCCGACCGCCGCGCTCGGGGTCATCCAGACGGCGAAGGTTCTCGAGCTGATCCACAGGGTCCGCGACCGAGGACTGGCGGTGGTGTTCATCTCCCACAACCTGCCGCAGGTGCTCGAGGTCGCAGACCGCATCGAGGTGCTACGGCTCGGCGCGCGCGTCGCCCGATTCAGCCGCAACGAGGCCGACGTCGATCGCCTGATCGCCGCCGTCTCCGGTGCTTACACCAACGAGGTGGCCGCATGACCCGCCAGCGTGATGACGCGCTGCCCGCCGCGGCGGTCCACCCGCCGGCTGACGCCGTCGCCCAGGTAGCGGCGATCGACTCCACGGTCGAGGGCGACGCTCTGTCTGGGGACGGCGGGCGTGAGCCGAACGCGGTGCTCGCAACGGCTCGGCGGCTGCTGACCAGCCCAGTCGTCGTCACGTTCCTGTTCCTGCTCGTGATGATGCTCATCTTCTCGATCCTCGCGCCCGGCAAGTTCGGCACCACCTCCAACGTCATGCAGCTGGCGCAGAACGTCGCCATCCTGACGGTGGTCAGCGTCGGCACCACGTTCGTGATCGCGACGTCGGGAATCGACCTGTCCATCCCGTCGGGCATCGTGCTCGGCGAGGTCTTCGCGGTCAAGGCGCTCAGCCTGATCCCGGTTGGCACCGGCACCGCGGTGGACATCCCCGCCGAGCAGACCTCGCCCGTGTACGTGCTGGCGGCGCTGGTGGGTTCGCTGACCGCGGGCCTCCTCCTGGGCCTGGTCAACGGGATCACCGTGGGCTACATGAGAGTGCCACCGATGCTGGCCACCCTGGGCAGCCTCGGCGCAGGACTCGGCATCTCATTGCTGCTGCAGAACGGGGTCAACGTCGCGACCTACGCGCTGAACCCGGTTGCCACCGGACAGGTGATCCCTGGTGTGCCCAACCTGATCCCCATCGCCGTGCTGGTCGTCGCCCTCGGCTTCGTCGGCATGCACCTGTCGGTCTTCGGTCGCCACACCCTGGCGATCGGGTCCAGCGAAGAGGCCGCCCGCAGGGTCGGGCTGAAGGTCGAGCGCCATCTGCTCAAGGTGTACGTGGTCGGCGGCCTGGGCAGCGGGCTGGGCGGCTTCTTGTCCGTGGCGTACTTCTCGACCACCTCGGTGGCTGGGCACTCGACGGACAATCTCCAGGCCATCACCGCGGTCGCGCTCGGCGGCACCAGCCTGTTCGGTGGCGTTGCGAGCATCATCGGCACCCTGATCGGTGTCTGGATCCCCGCGGTGCTGCAGAACGGCTTCATCATCGTCGGCGTCCAGTCCTACTGGCAGATGGTTGCCGTCGGCATCGTGCTGATCCTGGCCGTCTTCAGTGACCAGGTCCGACGCCGGTCCCGCCGCCGTCGGTAGCGACCCACAGTTCCCCTCGTAGACCCCCTGCACGTCAACAGAAGGAGCTCACATGAACACCCGAAGGCTCACCGGTGCGTCGTTCTGCGCCGTCGCGCTCACCCTGGCCGCCTGCGGCGGTGGTTCGACGTCAGGCGACGCCGGCGCCGGCAGTGGTGGCACCTCCGCGGGCGGCGGCGGCAAGAAGATCACCCTCATGGTGGGCGTGAAGGGGGACCCCTTCTACGTCTCCATGCAGTGCGGTGCACAGGAGGCCGCCACTGCCGCTGGAGCCACCCTTGACGTCCAGGGTCCCGACAAGTTCGACGCGACACTGCAGAACCCCATGTTGGATGCGGTCGCAGCTGCCAAACCGGACGCACTGCTGGTCGCACCGAACGACGTCAAAGCCTCCGCGCCGCCGCTGAAGCGACTGCAGGACAGCGGTACCAAGATCATCCTGGTCGACACCACCGTGACCGACACGGCGATCGGAGTGTCGCGGATCGCCACCGACAACAACCTCGGCGGGCAGAAGGCGGCCGAGGCGTTGTCCAAGCTCGGCGTCAAGGGCAAGGTCCTGGTGATCTCGACCGACCCAGGAGTGTCCAGCGTCGATGCACGCGTCGATGGGTTCAAGTCCAAGGCCGCCGAGTTCGGATTCACGCTCGCCTCGGACACCCAGTACTCGCACAACCAGGCAGCCACCGCTGCACAGGTCATCTCTGCGGCGTTGGCCAAGGACCCTGACCTGACCGGGGTCTTCGCCACCAACCTCTTCACCGCTCAGGGCGTCGCCACTGGCGTCAAGCAGGCCGGCAAGTCCGGCACCGTGAAGATCGTCGGATTCGATGCCGGGCCGGACCAGATCAAGCAGCTCGAGGCCGGCGACGTCCAGGCGCTCGTGGCTCAGAAGCCCTTCGACATCGGTAAGCAGGGCGTCGAGCAGGCGCTGGCCGCGCTCGGTGGCAAGAGCGTCACCGCAGACATCCAGACCGAGTCGCTGATCATCACGAAGGACAACATGGCTGACCCAGAGGTCAGCAAGTACATCTACAAGTCCGACTGCTGATCGGTGCCCGCCGCCTGCCCCCGGTCCCGGGGGCAGGCGGCGGGCGTCCGAACACGTCGCCGAGGCAGCAAGACCGAGCGGAGGTCGATCGCATGATCGCGGGTTCAGCGTGACCACACGACGGGTACTGGTGTCGGCACCCGGGGTGGTCGAGGTCGAGGTGGCGCCAACGCCGACTCCCGGCCCGGGTGAGGTGCTGGTGCGGATGGCGTTCAGTGGGATCTGCGGATCCGACATCCATGCCACGCACGGTCGCCACCCCTTCGTGCCGTTGCCCTATCACCCAGGACACGAGGTGGTGGGTGTGGTGGCCGGGGTCGGTGCCGACGTGACGATCGGGCTCGGGGAGCGTGTCGTCGTCGAGCCCATCCTGTTCTGCGGCCGCTGCAAGTACTGCGCTGACGGGCGCTACAACCTGTGCGCCACGATGGTGTTCTTCGGGTGCACTGCACCGACCGGCGGCATGGCCGACGTGTTCGTCCTGCCCGAGCATCGGCTGCACGTGCTCCCGGCGGGTCTGAGCGACCTGCACGCTGCACTGGTCGAGCCGCTGTCGACCCCGGTCCACGCCGTGCGACTGGCCGGCCCTGACCTGACGGGGGCCTGCGTGGCCATCCTCGGCGCGGGGACGATCGGTCTGCTGACCCTCATAGCCGCGCGTGAGCAGGGTGCCACCACGATCGTGGTGACCGACCCGCTGGCGTCCAAGCGCGACATGGCACTGCGCCTCGGCGCGGACTCGGCGCATGACGCCACCGCACCGGACGTCGTGGCCGACGTGCGTGAGCGGCTGGGGGTCAGCGCAGACGTGGTCTTCGACTGCGTCGCGGTGCAGTCGAGCATGGACCAGGCGGTCGCCATGGCGCTCAAGGGCGGCACCGTGGTGGTCGTGGGCGTTCCCGCATCGCCGGTGACCGTTGCCCTGCCGCAGATCCAGGACCTGCAGGTGCGCATCCAGGGCAGCGCGACCTACGTTCGCCAGGACTACCTCGAGTCGATGCGACTGCTGCAGTCCGGGCGTGTCCCGGTGGACCAGCTGATCACCGCGCAGTTCCCACTCGCGCAGGCGCCGACCGCCTTCGCCGAGGCATCCAGCGGGCGTCACGTCAAAGTCGTCCTGTTCGGCGAGCCAGAGGAAGAAGCCAGATGAAGGCCATCGTGTACGACGGGCCGCGCAGCCACGCGTTGCAGGAGGTCCCCACCCCCCGTGCCGCTCCCGGCGAGGTCCGCATCAAGATCGACCAGGTGGGGGTGTGCGGCACTGACCTGCACATCCACAACGGAGATTTCCAGGCCGTCTTCCCGCTCATCCCCGGGCATGAGGTGGTCGGGGTGGTCGACGAGATCGGGGAAGGCGTCGAGCGGTTCGCGATAGGTGAGCAGGTGACCGTCAACCCCAACGTGTTCTGCGGCTACTGCGACTACTGCCTGTCGGGTCGACTGATCCTGTGCGCCAACAGCAAGGGGCTGGGCAGCAACTACCCGGGATTCTTCGCCGAGTACGTGACGGTGTCGGCCTTGTTGGTCTTCTCGGTCGAGGGGCTGCATCGAGACACCGCGGTGTTCACCGAGCCCACCGCGTGCGCCATGCACGGACTCGAGACGCTGGCCTTGCGCCCAGGCAGCTCGGTGCTGGTGTTCGGTGCCGGACCGACCGGTTTGCTCCTGTCCCAGCTGATCGCCAGCGGCGGGGCCTCGGGTGTGACTGTTGCCGCCCCGACCCAGTTCAAGCTCGACCGGGCAGCGGCGCTGGGCGTCGACGCCACCGTGCTCATCGACCGGGACGACCCGCATGCCACCCTGGCGCGTCTGCTGGACGCCTCCGGGGGCGATGGGTACGACGTCGTGGTGGAAGCCACCGGCTCCACAGCGATAGGCAACCTGTGCGTTCCCCTCACGCGGCGGGGTGGCACGGTGCTGGTCTACGGAGTGACCCGGGCCGATGAGGTCGTGCAGTTCCACCCCTTCGACGTCTTTCGCCGCGAGATCACCATCAAGGGCTCGTTCGCCGAGATGACGTCCTTCGGCGCTGCCGTTGCCGCACTGCGCGCAGGGCGGGCCCGTACCGACGGCATCATCACCCACCGGTTCTCGCTCGAGGAGTACGGCGACGCGCTGGACGCTCTCGCCAACGATCCGAGCGCGCACAAGGTCGTGATCGCCCCCTAACCGGCAGCGACCCGCGACGAAACACGACGACAGACCTGAGAAGGAGACGGACCATGGGCGCTGATCCGATGAAAGCACTGGACCGCAAGCTGCACTCGATCGCAGCCGGCAGCTACACCCCCGAGGATTTCATCATCGCCGACGCGAAGGACGCCGACATGGCGTTCGGGACTGCCGCCGCCGGCATCGCTCATGGCCAGACCCCGGTGAGGCTGCGAACCCGCCGAGAATACCTAGCGGCGATGGCGTCGATGGTTCGCGACGAAGCGGTGGACATCATCCTGGCCTCGGCTGCCAACGCTGAGGAGCTGAGCAGCATCGGGGTGATGAACGGCACTTCGGTGACGCTGGCCACCAGGGCGAACGACGCCACCGACATCTGGAACCAGCGCGGCGGTGGGTACACCACGTTCCCCTCGCGCCCCTTCCGATCGGCGGACGTGCACGCCGTGAGCGCATTCTGCGATCTCGCGCTGTACTCGGTCACGTTCAACAACGACCCCGAGCTCGACCTGGCTACGCTCGGGGCCTACCGAGACTTCCGCGCCGACGCGAGCTCGGTCGGGATGCGGCACATCCTCGAGGTCTTCAACCCGAATGCCCCGACTGGTCTGTCGACCAAGGATGTCGGCGCTTTCGTCAACGACAGCATCGTGCGCACGATGGCGGGCCTCACCAGGGCAGAACGGCCACTGTTCCTGAAGGTGGCGTACAACGGCGCGTCGTCGCTGGCCGAGCTCGTGGACCACGACCCCGAGGTGGTCGTCGGCGTCCTGGGGGGTGCGGCGGGCACCACTCGGGACACCTTCGAGCTTCTTGATCAGGCGCACAACCACGGCGCGCGGGTCGCCCTGTTCGGGCGCAAGATCCAGCAGGCCGAGTCCCAGGGCGACCTGGTGCGCCTGATGAGGGCAGTCCTGTGTCGTGACCTGAGCCCGGCTGACGCTGTGCACCATTACCACGAAGCGCTCGAGAGCGCCGGGGTGCCCGCACGCCGCGCGCTGCAGGCGGACCTCGCCATCACCGATCCGGTGCTCGAGGCGGGATGAGGACATGGCCACCAGGTCGGGTGTGCTCTGCGTCGGCACCGTCATCGTCGATGTCGCCAAGGTCGTCGACGAGTATCCCGAGCCCGAACGCCTGACTCTCATCAGCGACGTCAGCGTGAGCACCGGGGGGCCCGCACTCAACCTGGCGGTGGACCTGCGCCGACTGGGCGCACCGTTCCCACTCGATCTGGTCGGAGTCGTCGGGACTGACGCGCACGCCCGCGTGGTGCACGAGGCCTGCGCCGAACTGGCCATCGGCACCCGTGGCCTGCGCGAGGAACCTGACGTGGCGACCTCCTTCACGGACGCGATGGTGGTGCGCGATGGCGGCACCCGAACGTTCTTCCACTATCCCGGCGCCAACGCCCTGCTCGCGCCGGAGGACGTCGACGTGGCCACGACCGACGCCCGCATCCTGCACGCTGGCGCGCCCGGTCTGCACCGAGCCATGGACGCTCCGTCACCGGGGAACGGCAGCTACTGGGCCGAGCTGCTGCGCGATGCGCAGACAGCCGGTATTCGCACCACGATGGAGCTGGTCTCGTTGCCCCCAGCGCGAATCCGCGCGCTGGCCCTGCCATGCCTGCCGCATCTGGACTATCTGGTGATCAACGACGTCGAAGCGGCCGCGGTGACTGGCATCGCGCTCACTCCCACGTCGGTGGACGAGCAGCCGGACTGGCGGGCGCTGGAGTCCGCTGCGGTGCGTCTCACGGCGCTCGGAGTCGCCCGCCTGGCTGTGATCCACCTCCCCGGCGGATGCGTTGCGGCGGCACCTGACGGGACCGTCTGGCGCCAAGGTTCGGTGGACCTCCCAGCCTCGTCGGTGCGTAACGCCACCGGCGCTGGGGACGCTTTCGCCGCCGGGGTGATCTACGGACTCCATGAGGGTCTGTCGATCGACCAGTGTCTGCGGCTGGGCGTGTGCGTCGCAGCAGCCAGCGTGCAGGGCGCAGGGACCTCGGACGGTATCCGGCCTGCCCCGGAGTGCCTGGCGATGGGCGAGCGTCATGGGCTGCGCTGGACCGATCCATGACCAGCCGCGCAGCGGTCACCAGCGCGACCCGCGCGGACTCGTGTGCCGATCAAGGAGGACGACCATGACCACTCCCGGGCAACAGGATGCCGGTTCTCCCTTCAGGGACGACGTATGGCGCGCCCAGTGGGCCGAGGAAGAGGGCCACCGCTTGGTCGAGTTCGCACGCGGATCCCGGCATCGCGACGGGTTCGGCTGGCTGGACGACGCTGGGCTCATCGAACCCGAGCGACCAGTCGAGACCTACATCACCGCCCGGATGACGTACGTCTTCGCGTTGGCGCACCTGCTCGGTGACGATGGCTGCGCCGAGCTGGTTGATCACGGCATCACGTCGCTGTCGACGGTGCTGCGCGACGAGCAGTTCGGCGGCTGGTTCCACTCCACCCGGCGCGAGGACCGCAAGGAGGCGTACGACCACGCGTTCGTGATCCTGGCCGCCGCCACCGCCGTGCTGGCCGGGCGGCCGTCGGCCCGGGCGCTGCTCGACGAGGCCCTGGAGTGTGTCGAGACCCACTTCTGGGATCCCGAGGCAGGGCTCAGTCGGGACGTGTGGGACCGGTGCTGGCAGACGTGCGAGCCCTACCGGGGCGCCAACGCCAACATGCACCTGGTCGAGGCGTTCCTCGCCGCCAGCGACGCCACGCGCGACCCGCAGTGGCGCGATCGCGCACTGGGCGTCGCTCAGCGCTTGATCGACGTCGAGGCGCGTCACCAGCTGTGGCGTCTGCCGGAGCACTACGACGCGGACTGGCAGGTGCAGCTGGAGTACAACGTGCAGGCGCCTGACCACCCATTCCGGCCGTACGGGGCGACCATCGGGCACTGGTTGGAGTGGGCCCGGTTGCTGGTGCAGCTGCACCTGGGTCTGGAGGACCCGCCAGGGTGGTTGATCGAGGATGCCCAGGCGCTCTTCACGACTGCGGTGAACCAAGGTTGGTCGGTGGATGGCGAGCCGGGACTCATCTACACCGTGGACTGGCAGGGCCAACCTGTGGTGCGCCAACGGATGCACTGGGTGCTCGCCGAGGGACTGGCCACGGCCTCGGTGCTGGCCCTGTGCACCGGCGACGGGGTCTATCGCGAGTGGGAGTCGCGTTGGTGGCGGTATGCCGAGCGGTTCCTGATCGACGGGGAGCGCGGTGGATGGCGCCAGGAGCTCGACCCAGCCAATCGTCCAGCAGCGACGGTGTGGCCGGGCAAACCGGACGTCTACCACGCCTACCAGCCGACGATCCTGACGCGGGCGCCGTTGGCGAGCAGCGTGGGAGCAGCAGCCGCTCTGCTGGGCGGGCTTCGGCGGTGATCGGCGCGCGGACCGCCCGAGACGTGTGCTGCCTCGTGTCTACCGGCCCAGGTCCGAGGGATCGATGTCAGGTGGCGGGGCTCTTGTAGCTCACCTCGGCGGGTACACCGAGGAAGTGGCCGTACGCCGCGGCGGTGCGGGCGATGTCGCGGCGGTGGGTGGGGGTCAGGTCGCGGAACGGAGCGACGGTGACCTCGACCTTCCGGCTGGTGACCCGGCGACCCCACGTACCGATGACCTGGCCGCCGAGGACGACGGTCGGCAGGAACACGCCATTGCCACCCGGCACCACGAGCCGCTCCTGCGCCGAGGTGAGCATCGCCGAGCGGTCCTTGTACCCGAGGATGTACTCGTCGAACCCGGGGAGCAGCTGCAGACCCGGTCGGGCAGCCGGCGCTGGCGCGTCGACGTGGACCAGGTAGCCGGCCCCGCCGATGCGCTGCTGCACGATCCGTTCGCCGGCCAGGGCGATCGCCTCACGCGCGAAGCCGAGCGGCTTCGCGATCCAGCCGGCAAGATCCTTCTCGGTGACGGGCCCGTGGCTGAGCACGTAGCGCTCGGCGAGCGTGGCCATGGCCTCCTCGCGCCCGGGGTCCCACGACCACGGCACCCACTCCTCGAGCAGGACGAACGTCGGTTGCCTGCCCTCAGCAGGTCCGAGGCAGAGCAGGCCGTCGCGGCAGAAGCTGCTGAGGATGTGCAGGCCTCGCTGGCCGTCCGGCGAGATGCCGTGCTCCCTGAGCAGGTCCATCGCAGCCGCTCGGCTCAGTCGCCCGCCTCCCGCCAGCGCGGCGACGACGACGTCGCGAGCGTGGTCCAGGACGGCGTCGGTGATCTCGAGCCCGGCCCAGCGGGCCCGGATCCCCGCGTTCGTCGGGTCGTTGAGCAGCCGGCACATCCACCGCACGTCCTCGGTCGCGAGGAAGTGCAGGGTGCCCCGCATCGGCCAGCTGCGGGTGATCAGTCGGGCGTCGACAGCCGCCCCCACGTCGGCCAGCGACGCGCCGGTTCGCACCCCGATCGACCAGCACCCGCTGGCGAGGTCCTGCGCCTGCAGGGCCAGCGACGACCGCACCGTTCCGGCGATCACCGACGCGCCCCCGCGGTCGGTCGGCGCGATCCTCATCGCGGCCAGGCGGCGGCGAGCGACCTCCCGCCGAGCGCCTGCGCTCAGGTCGCTGACCTGGGTCTTCGTCACGAGCCGATCCTAGGAAGGTGCGCGCGTCGCCGCCCCTACGTGCTGCCGTGTTCGTGGCTGCCGCACGTCGTCTCACATCGTGGACTTGATGGACGCCCGGAGGTGCGGAGCGCGTCGCGATGCTCCGCCGATGAGGGTGGCGGATACAGTCACCAACCGGCGTCTGCAACGGCAGGCGGTCAGCTCGTCGCCGGAAGGGGTTGCCGTGCCCAGGTTACTCAGGGCAGTCGTCACGGCGGTCGCCGCCACGGTGCTGCTCGGGGCGTGCACCTCGTCCTCGGACACCCCTGCCCGGCCCACAACCAGCTCAGCGAGGGACACCGCGGTCATCGCCGAACCGGCGAACGCGCCCAGCTACTACGTCTTCCCGCTGACCCCGTTGGACAACTACAACGGTCTGAACGACGCCTACTTCCAGGACCTGATCTACCGCCCCCTGTACTGGATCGGTGCCGACGGTCAGGTGAAGCTCAACGACCGGGTGTCACTGGCGGATCGACCCACCTACACCGACGGCGGCCGCACCGCCGTCGTCAAGCTGCGGCCGTACGCCTGGTCCGACGGCAAGCCGATCACCAGCCAGGACGTGCTGTTTTTCTGGAACCTGCTGAAGGTCGCCAAGGACAACTGGGCCGGTTACGTGCCGGGGGAGTTCCCGGACAACGTGACCAAGGTCGCGACCCCGGACGACACCACGATCACGTTCACGTTCGACAAGGTCTACAACCCGGAGTGGATCCTCTACAACGAGCTCAGCCAGCTCACGCCGATGCCGCAGCACGCCTGGGACCGAACGGCCGAAGGACAAGCCCCTGCCGATCTGTCCCGTACGCCCGAGGGGGCCAAGAAGGTGTACGACTACCTGGTCTCGCAGGGCAAGGACGCCGCCACGTACACGACCAACCCGCTGTGGAAGGTGGTGAGCGGGCCCTGGACGGTCACCAGCTTCGCCAACGGCAACCAGGTGACGCTCACCGCCAACCCGCGGTACTCCGGTCCTGTCCGTCCCACGCTGAAGACGATCGTCCTGAAGCCCTTCACCAGTGACACGGCGGAGTTCAACCTCCTGGCCTCGGGTGGGGACATCGACTACGGGTACGTCCCGCCGCAGGCCGGAACGCAGCTGAGCCGGGTGAAGCGCCTGGGGTACGACACCAGACAGACGACCAGCTGGTCGATCAACTACATGGTGCCCAACTTCAACAACCCGACGGTCGGCCCCATCCTGCGCCAGCTCCCGGTCCGCCAGGCCATGGCGCACCTGATCGACCAGGACGCCTGGATCAAGGGCCCGTTGCGCGGATTCGGGCGCCCGACGTACGGCCCCGTCCCGACGTTCCCCGACAACCCCTTCGTGGACCAGAAGAGCAAGACGAACGCGTTCCCGTTCGACGTGCAGGCGGCCAAGGAACTCCTGACGGCCAACGGCTGGACGGTGAAGCCGGATGGTCAGACGGTGTGCGGCAGCGTCGGCGTCGGCCCGGGTCAGTGCGGCAAGGACATCAAGGCCGGCGCGCCGTTGCGCTTCTCGGTCGAGTACGCGAGCGGCCTGGGTGCGTTGGACAACGCCATGCAGGCGCAGAAGTCCCAGTTCTCACGTGCCGGGATCCAGCTCGACCTGGTGCCCGAACCGCTGGACACCGTCAACGCCAACGAGACCAAGTGCACCCCCGATCAGAAGCAGTGCACCTGGCAGCTGGTGCAGGGCGACCTCGCCTGGACCTTCCAGCCGAACTACTACCCGGAGGGTTCCCTGATGTTCGGGGCCGACGGCTGCTGCAACGCCGGCAGCTACGCGGACCCGAAGGCGAACGCGCTGATCGCGGCGACGCACACCAGCACTGCAGCGAGCGCCATGACCGAGTACCAGGACTACCTCCAGCAGCAGCTTCCGGTGCTCTGGACACCGAAGGCGGAGTCCATCGTGGCGGTGCGCTCGACCCTCGCCGGAACCCAGCCCCAGGACCCCTTCGGCAACCTGTACCCCGAGGAGTGGCGCTGGAAGTAGGTGGTGCTCCCCTCGAGACCAGGGTGGCGCTGGTGCGGGTGACGGGGCGATGATCCGGTTCCTGCTCCTGCGGGCGCTGCAGGCCCTGGCGGTGCTGGTGGTGGTCTCCGTCGCGGTCTTCGGGCTGCTGCACGCCCTGCCCGGAACCCCGGCACGGGCCATCCTCGGCCCGCGCGCGACGCCCGCCGCTCTCGCCGACTTCAACCGGCAGAACGGGTTGGACCTCCCGCTGCCCCTGCAGTACCTCCACTACCTGCTGCGGTGCCTGCACGGCGATCTGGGTTTCTCATACCGCCGCAACGAGCCGGTCAGCCGGCTGCTGGCCGCCACCGTCCCGCGCACGCTCCTGCTCGTGGGGTTCAGCACGCTGCTGGCGGCCGCCGTCGCAGTTCCCGTGGGCCTGGTCCAGGCCGTACGTCGCAACCGGGCGGCCGACACCGCCCTGACCGGGCTCACGCTCACGTTCTACTCGATGCCGGTCTTCTGGCTGGGTCTGCTGCTCGTCGACGTGTTCGCCGTCCGCCTGAACAGGTTGCCGCCCGAGGCGCCGTCAGGTGGGCCCCTCCAGATGCTGGCGCACCCAGCCGGTCTGGTGCTGCCGGTCGCCAGCCTCAGCCTGGTGACGCTGGCCTCGTTCAGCCGGTACGTCCGGGGCTCGACCGTCGAGCAGCTCGAGCAGGACTACGTGCGCACCGCCCTGTCCAAGGGACTGCGCCGGGGACAGGTGGTCCGTCGACACGTCCTGCGCAACGCCCTGTCGCCGGTGGTGAGCCTGCTGGGGCTCAGCCTGCCGTGGGTGCTCAGCGGGTCGCTCGTCGTCGAAGCCGTCTTCAACGTGCCCGGGACCGGGTTCCTGTTCTGGACGGCGGCCCAGGGACAGGACTACCCCGTGATGCTCGGGGTGGTGCTGGTGGTCGCTGCGGGGACGGTCGTGGGGTCGCTGCTGGCTGACCTGGCCTACGCGACGCTCGACCCGCGGCTGCGTGACCAGGGGAGTGCCTGATGGCCTCGCCGGCCGTCCCGGGAGCACGGCGCCTGCGGTTGGGCGAGGCCTGGGCCGCCTTCGTCGCCAACCGGTTGGCCGTGGTCGGCCTCGTCGTGCTGCTGCTGATCGTGATCGGGTGCTTCCTGGGTCCGCTCGCCTGGTCGACCGACCAGGTCCACACCTCTCTCGCCGAAGCGCTGCTGCCGCCCGGCGCCGGCTACCCGCTGGGCACCGACGACCTGGGCCGGGACGTCCTCGGACGCCTCATGGCCGGCGGCCAGGTCTCGCTGCTCGTCGGAGCTGCGGCGGCGGTGATCGCCACCGGCGTCGGCGCGGTCTACGGGGCCCTGGCGGGCTACCTCGGCGGCGTCGTCGACGGGGTGATGATGCGTGTCGTCGACGCGGCGGTCTCCATCCCGACACTGTTCGTCGTGCTGTTCGTCGCGAGCCTGGCCCGCCCCACGCTGCCGACCCTGATCGCGGCGATCGCTGCGACGTCGTGGCTGGTGCCGGCTCGGATCGTGCGGGGTGAGGCACTGACCCTGCGGCGCCTGGGTTTCGTCCGCATGGTCCCTCTGATGGGCGGGGGCGCCGTCCGAGCCGTCGGAGCCCACGTCCTGCCCAACACGGTCTCGACCATCGTCGTGAACGCCACGTTCCAGATCGCCGACGCGATCCTGACGATCGCGACGCTGAGCTTCCTCGGCCTCGGTCCACGGCCACCGACGGCGAACTGGGGGGGCATGCTCTCGGGAGGCCTGGACTACGAGTACAGCGGGTACTGGTGGATGATCTACCCGGCCGGTCTGGCGATCATCGTCACGGTCGTGTCGATCAACCTGGTGGGCGACGGCCTGCGGGACGCCCTCACCCCGCGGTCGGCGCGCTGACCGGCCCGGCGGCCAGCGGGTGGTGGCACGCCACCAGGCCCGCGCGGCCGGTGGCGCGCAGCCCGGGGTCGACGTCCTGGCAGTCCTGCTGCGCGAACGGGCAGCGTCCGGCGAACGAGCAGCCGCGGGGCAGGTCGACCGGTGAGGGCACCTCGCCGCGCGGCGCGACCCACTGGACGCGCGCGCGAGGATCGGGCTCGGGGAACGCCGCGACCAGGGCTGAGGTGTACGGGTGCGACGGCGCGGCGACCACCTCAGCGGTCGGCCCGGACTCCACGATGCGCCCGAGGTACATGACGTCGACCCGCTCCGTGGCGCTGCGCAGCACCGCCAGGTCGTGCGAGATCAGCAGCAGTGCCAGCGAACGTCGACGTCGGATCTCGAGCAGCAGGCTCAGCACCTGGGCGCGCACGCTGACGTCCAACGCCGCTACCGGCTCGTCGGCGATCAGCACCTCCGGCTCCAGGGTCAGGGCGCGGGCGATCACGGCTCGCTGACGCTGGCCCCCACTCACCTGGTGCGGGTAGCGCCCGGCGTAGGACTCGTCCAGCCCGACCTCGGACAGCAGGCCAGCCACCCGGTCGCGGCGCTGCTGGGCGTTGCCCCGACGGTGGATGAGCAGCGGCTCGGCGATGCTCGCTCCGATCGTCAGTCGCGGATCCAGTGCAGCCCCGACGTCCTGCGGGATCAGCTGGACGGCAGCAGCCCTGCCCTTGCGCCCCCGGGCGCCGGCCCGGGCGAGCTCACGTCCGCCCACCACGACCTGACCGGAGTCGGGTCGCTCCAGGCCCACAGCGAGCCGGGCCAGGGTGGACTTGCCGCAGCCGCTCTCACCGACCAGTCCGACGGCCTGCCCCCGCTCGACCGTCAGCGAGACCCCGCGCACGGCCTGCAGCCGTCGGCCGCGTCCGAACCCGCGCGGAGCACGGTAGGAACGGGTGACCTCGTTCAGCTCGAGCGCGACGTCAACCACCGCTCACCACCGGGTGGTAGCAGGCGACCAGCCTGCCTTCCGGTGACGGTTCGAGCGGCGGGGGGCTGTCCCGGCAGGTGTCGCTCGCGTGGCCGCAGCGCGGCGCGAACGGGCAACCGGGTTCGGGGGCCCGGGGGTCGGGGGGCAGGCCCGGGATCCCACCCTGAGCATCGCCCGTGCGGGACAGGGTCGGCGCACTGCGGACCAGGGCGTCGGTGTACCGGTGAGCCGGCTCGTCGAAGACCGCGGTGGTGGCGCCGGCCTCCATCGTGCGCCCGCCGTACATGACGTTCACCCGGTCGGCGACTGCGGCGACCACGCCGAGGTCGTGGGTGATCAGCAGAACGCCCATCCCCAGATCACGCGCGAGCTGGGACAGCAGCTGCAGCACCTGTGCCTGGACCGTCACGTCCAACGCGGACGTCGGCTCGTCGGCCACCAGCAACCGCGGGCGGCCGGCGATCGCCATCGCGATCGCGGCCCGCTGGCGCTGGCCGCCTGAGAGCTGGTGGGGATAGGAGTCGTACCGGGCGCGCGGCTGGGGGAAACCCACCTGCCCGAGCGACTCGAGGGCCCGGTCGCGCGCGACCGGCCGCCGGACGTCGGCGTGCAGTCGAACCATCTCGCTCACCTGCTGCCCGATCGTCATCGTCGGGTTCAAGGACCCCAGCGAGTCCTGGAAGACGATCGCGGCAGTGCCGCCCCGCAGGTTTGCGAGAGCGGGTTCGTCGAGGTCGGCGAGGTCGTGGCCCGCGACGGTGACCGACCCTCGCACCAGATGCACGTTCTGGGGCAGCAGCGCGAGAGCCGCCAGGGCAGTCAAGGTCTTCCCACTGCCCGACTCGCCGACCAGTCCGACGACCTCGCCGGCGCAGACGCTCAGATCCGCCTTCGCCACCGGTTCGAAGCCGGTACGGCGCACCGTGGCTCGCAGCGCGAGGTCGACGATCTCCAGCACGACCTGAGCCACGGTCAGGACCGTAGCAACTCGCGTCGCAGGGCCCTTCTGTCAGGGGGTGAGGCGGGGCTGACGGCGCACCGCGAGGTGCCGCCCGAAGCGCACGAAGTCCGCCGCGGAGAAGCTCGCGTCACCGAGACCGACGTCCAGCAGCCGGTCGAACAGGCGCGGCTCACGCTGACAGGCGCGGATGACCGTGTCCAGCGCCAGACGCGAGTTGATCAGCGGGTAGAGCGCGCGCATCTGCCGGTGCTGGCGGCCGAACCTGGCGGCGAGGGCGGTGCGGTAGACGCGTGCTGCGGACGTCGGGTCCTGCACACCCGCAGCCCCCGCGATGGCACCGGATGCGATCGCGCTGTAGATGCCTTCGCCGGTGAACGGGTTGATCAGGCTCGCGGCGTCGCCGACCAGCAGGACCCGTCCGACCGTCGGCTCGGGCCGGGAGGTGGACAGGGGCAAGGTGTGCCCCGTCAACGTGACCCCGTCGAGGTCGTAGTCGGGGAGCAGCGCGTGCATCCGCTCGACGAGCTCGACCCGTCCGCCGGTGACGGCTGCGGACGACATCCCGTACCCGACGTTCGTCGTCCCCTGGTCGGTCGGGAACGCCCAGGCGTAGCACAGGCCGCCGGCACGACGGGCGTCCCAACGGATCTGCAGCTCGTCGTCCGCCCCGGCAGGGGTCGGTGCGTACCCGCGGAGCGCGATGGCCATCGCATCCCCGGTGTTGGCGGGCTGGCCGGCACGTCGTCGCACCAGCGAGTTGCTCCCGTCCGCCGCGATGAGCACGGGTGCGCTCCACGTCCGATCGACCTCGACCCCGTGCAGGCCTTGCTGCACGTCCCTCACCCTGTGCCGCACGAGCTCCGCGCCGGCCTCGATCGCAGCGCTGGCCAGACGCTCGTCGAACGTCGACCTGGGTACGACGTAGCCCGGCTCCGACGTGACGGCGGCGTTGCTGGCGCCACCCGGGGCCGAGAGTCTCACTGTCGCAACGACTTCAGTCGGCAGAACGCCGATGACGTCCAGGGCCTCGAGCTCGGCGACGGCGTGCGGGGCGATGCCGTCGCCACACACCTTGTCTCGTCCCAGAGGCGCCCGGTCCAGCAGCAGGACCCGAGCCGCCGGCCGCGCGCGCAGGGCAGCGATCGCTGCAGCCGACCCCGCTGGGCCGGCGCCGACCACGATCAGGTCGTACCGACGATGCTCTGACACCAGGACACTGCACCAGGGCCCACGACCGACAGCAAGGTGGCGCCCCGCTCAGCGCGCACCCGACGGACTGGGAGACTCGCCGGATGGAGCTCATCGCCGCCCTCGACGTCGGTGGAACCACCCTCAAGGGCCTGGTCACCCGGTCGGGGGAGGTCGTCGCCGAGCGACGGTGGCCGACCCCCCGCGCCGGCGGGCCTGAGCGCACGGTCTCGGCGGTCCTGGACGCGGCCCAGGAGCTGTGCGACCTGTGCGGGTCCGTGGTGGGCCAGCGGCCTGACGCCGTGGGCGTCGCGGCCCTCGGACTCGTCGACGCCCACTCAGGAGTGGCCCTGCGCTCCTCGACCGTGGGGTGGTCCGACGTCCCGCTGGCCGGCCTGGTCGGGGCCAGGGTCGGTGTACCCGTCTTCCTGTCCCACGACATCGCGGCAGCCGCGTTCGCCGAGGTCGCGCTGCTCGGTGACGACACCCAGAACGTGCTGTTCCTCGCGATCGGCACCGGTATCGGTGCGACGGTCGTCGTCGACGGCGTCCCCGTCGGCGGGGCGCACCACCGGGCCGGCGAGATCGGGCACGTGCCCGTGACGGGCGGCATGCTCCCGTGCGGCTGCGGGCGGCACGGGTGCCTGGAGACCCTCGCCTCGGGCCGGGCGATCGGCGAGGCCTACGCGGCACGGTCCGGGCGAGCAGGGACCACCGCTCACCAGGTGGCGGTCGCCGCCGCGGCAGGTGACGCCGTCGCCGTCGACGTGTGGCGACGCGCGACGGACGCTCTGGCCGAGGTGCTGGCCACCTGCTCGATGATCCTGGATCCGTCCACGATCGTCGTGGGGGGCGGGCTGAGCCACGCAGGACCGCAGCTGCTCTCACCCGTGGCAGAGGGGATCCGCGCACGTCTGCCGTTCCCGGGAGCTCCCGCCGTGGTCGCCGCCCGGCTGGGTGACCGGGCGGCGATGCTCGGTGCGGCCACGATCGCCGCGCAGCGCCTGGCCGCTGTGGGGCAGGAGCAGCCGGCGTGAGTGCCCAGGACCCGCGAGGAGCCCACGACCTCGTCGGCGACCTGATGACGCCCGCCGGGGTCGTCCACGGCCGGCTGCGGGTGACCGACGGACTGATCACCGCAATCGTCCCCGGTGGCGTCGACCCGGGTGAGAGCCTCAGCACCGTCGTGCTGCCGCCGGGGTCGCTCGCCGTGCCGGGCTTCGTCGACGTGCACGTGCACGGTGGCGCCGGTGTCACCTTCGGCGCCGCCATGGACCCGCAGTCCACGGCGGTCGACGTCGACGTCGCGACTGCCTTCCACCTGCGCAACGGGACGACGACCATGGTGGCGAGCCTGGTCTCGGCCCCCGTCGACGAGCTGGTGCGCCAGCTCGAGGCGCTTGCGCCCGCCGTCCGCTCGGGGAGGCTGGCCGCGGTGCACCTCGAGGGGCCCTTCCTGTCCGACGCCTGCCGGGGTGCGCACGACCCCGCCCACCTGGTCGATCCCAGCCCGGAGCTGGTGCGCCGGCTGCTGGACGCCGGCGCGGACGTGTTGTCCTGCGTCACCATCGCGCCCGAGCGCAGGGGGGCGCTGGCTGCGGTGCGCGAGATGGTCGCGGCCGGCGTCGTGGTCGCGATCGGGCACACCGCCGCGACGTACGACCAGGCGCAGGCCGCCGTCGACGCGGGCGCGAGGCACTTCACCCACCTGTTCAACGGGATGGTGCCGCTGCACCACCGGCAGGGCGGCCCGGTGCTGGCGGCGCAGACCAACGCCGGCACCGTGGTCGAGCTGATCGCCGACGGCGTCCACCTCGACGACCGGGTGGTGCGCTGGCAGTTCGAGGCACTGGGGCCGCAGCGGATCGCCCTCATCACCGACGCGATGGCGGCGGCAGGGTGCCCCGACGGCGTGTACCGGTTGGGCAACATGGACGTCGTCGTCCAGGACGCCCGTGCCCACCTGGCGGACGGCTCGACCCTGGCGGGCAGTACGGCCACGATGCAGGACGTGGTGCGCCGGTGCGTCGCTGCCGGGGTGCCCCTCGCCGACGTGATCAGGGCGAGCTCGGCCACCCCGGCGTCGGTGCTGGGCCTGACCGACCGGGGGTCGCTGCGCGTCGGGTTGCGCGCCGACATCGCCGTCCTGGACGCCGGTCACCGGGTGAGCGCCGTGATGCAGGCCGGCACCTGGTGCACTCAGGAGGCCGCGACCTGACGCGGCCGGTCGACCAGCGCCTCGGCCAGGCGCAACGCCCCTCGCACGGGGTCGACGTCCAGGACGCGGACGTCCGCGACGCCTCGCTCGGCAAGACGACGCCCCACCTCGTCGGCGAGCAGCCGCTGGTGCACCAGCAGACCGCCGGCCAGCACCACCGGGCCTGGTAGCCCGAGCCGATCCAGCACCACCGTCAGCAGGTCGACGAGCGCATCCGCCGCGACGGCGACGATCCGCTGTGCCGCGACGTCGCCCTCGTCGGCCACGGTGAAGACCACCGCGGCCCGCTGGGCCCAGTACGAGCGGTCCTGGGTCAGGTAGAACGCCCGCAGCAGCTGCCACGGCTGGTCGACGCCGCAGGCCTGCGCCAGCCGCGTGCTCAGCACCGAGGGCTCCTGCGCGGTGTCGACCTCGCGAAGGGCCTGCTGGACGGCGTCGCGCGCCACGCCGTACCCGCTGCCGGTGTCCGCCAGCAGGTACCCCCACCCGCCCGCCCGCGCCTCGACGCCGTCCTCGCGGCGACCCCAGCACGCTGATCCGGTGCCCGCGATGCACACGGCTCCGGTCTGCAGCCCCGCTGCCGCGAGGACGATGCGGGTGTCGTGGACGACGGTGACCTCGGCTGCGGGGAACCGTCGCCGGATCAGCTGCTCGAACCCGGTCAGCGCCTCGGCCGAGTCGGCGCCGGCCGCCCCGGCGCAGACCGTGGCGACCGTGGCGGCGTCCAACCCGAGGGCGGTGATGACGTCGTCGATCGCGCGCTGCGCCGCGTCGGCGCCGCCGGAGGTGAGGTTCGCCCCACCGACGGTGACCTCGCCGGTGACGACACCGCCGCGCGACAGCACCGCCCGCGTCTTGGAGCCCCCGACGTCCAGGCCCAGCACCACCGACGGGACGGTCACCTGGTCACTTGATCGACCCGGCGGTCAAGCCACCGACGAGGTGCTTCTCGATGGCAGCGAACAGCACCACGACGGGCACGATGGCGATGATCGAGGCGGCGAAGAGCTGGTCCCAGTGCTGCTCGTACCCCGTGACGTAGGAGGTGATGCCCACGGTGAGGGGCTTCTTCGCGTCGTCCAGCATCAGGGTCAGCGCCACGACGTACTCGTTCCAGGCCGCGATGAACGTGAACACCACGGCGGTGACGACACCGGGAAGGGTCAGCGGCAGCATGATCCGGGTCAACGTGCGCAACCGCCCGCAACCGTCGAGGTTCGCGGCCTCCTCGACCTCCTTGGGGATCGAGGAGAAGAACCCGTTGAGGATCCACACCGCGAACGCCAGGTTGAAGGCGGCGTTGGTGAGGATGATGGCCGCGTAGGTGTTCACCAAATTGAGCGTGAAGAACTCGCGGTACAGGCCGACCACCAGCGACGTCGGCGAGAACATCTGGGTCACCAGGACCAGGAGCAGGAAGGCCGTGCGTCCCGGGAAGCGGAAGCGCGCGGTGAAGTAGGCGGCGGGCACGGCGACCAGGACGACGACCGCCGTCGAGGTGGTCGCGACGAGCAGCGACGTCTTCAGCCAGTTGAGGAACCGGGTGTCGCCGAGGACGTCCGAGAACGTCGACAGCTGCCACACGCGGGGCAGGAACGTGGCCGGCGTCTGCACCACGTCGCTGCTGGGCCGCAGCGCGTCGAGCAGCATCACCAGGTACGGCGACAGGAACACCAGCGCGACGCCCAGCCCGATCACGGGCATCACGAAGCGGCGGTATCGCTGCCACGGCCGTTGGGGCCGGACGGCGGCGCGCGTCGTGCCGGCGGTGACGGTGACGGTGGCCATCAGCTGGTCTCCTCCCGCCAGGAGATGACCCGCAGGTAGACCACGACGACCAGCATGATGAGCGCGACGTTGAACAGGCCTGCCGCAGCTGACATGCCGACGTCCTTCTCGGCGCTCTTGAACGCCAGCTTGTACATGAACGTGATGGTGGTGTCGTGGGTGAAACCCGGGTTGCGGTCGTTCAGCGTCCAGATGATCGGGAACGAGTTGAACACGTAGATGATGTTCAGGACGCTCGCCACCAGCAGCGCCGGACGCAGCAGC
>JBKJTJ010000042.1:0-5194 GCA_046590855.1 Actinomycetota bacterium | reverse complement strand
ACGTCGACGTGTGGCAGTCGGTGCGCCCGCAGCGTCTCGGCCTGGACGCCTGGCCGACCATCCCGCGTGACGTCGAGTGGAAGCACGGCGTGCTGGCCCACCTCGGCTGGCCGCACGACGAACAGGCCGACGTCGCCCGCGGCTGGAAGCGGATCCTGGCCACGGTCTCGTCGTACGCCGACCTCGAGCCGGCGCTGCTGGCCAAGGTCGAGGAGCTGATCGACTTCGTCACCGGCGACACGGCAGACCGCTGAGTCACTCGGCGGGGGATCACGGTCCAAAGTCCCTGTCGGCGGCCCCGGCCCGGTCCTACGCTGGTGAGGTCCCCGCTGCGGGGACGGCAGGCACCGGGAGGACGCCGTGACGCAGGACCAGCCGGAACCGACCTACGGGAGCCCGACTCCCCCACCCCCACCCGCGGGACCACCGCCGTCCGCACCGGCCTACGTCCCACCCGCCGGCGCCGCCGGGTACGGCGGCTCGGGCCCGACGACGATGAGCCCCTCGGACGAGCGGCTGTGGGGCCTGCTGGCCCACCTGTCGTGGATCGCCGGCAGCATCGTGGGGATCTCACCCCTGGGCCCGCTCGTGGTGTTCCTGGTCTTCAAGGATCGCAGCCCGTTCCTGCGCCGGCACGCCCTCGAGGCGCTGAACTTCTGGATCACCGTCTACATCGGGCTGGCGATCTCACTGGCGCTGATGCTCATCGTCGTGGGCTTCCTCACGTTCGCGGTCATCTCGATCGCGGCCCTGGTGCTCTCGATCATCGCGGCGCTGGCGGCCAACAAGGGCGAGGAGTACCGCTACCCGTTCACCCTGCGGCTGATCACGTAGTCAGCAGGGCGCGGACGACCGTGTCGGCCAGCAGCCGGCCCCGGCGGGTGAGCACCGCTCGCCCGCCGATCGCCGTCCGCCCGTCGAGCAGGTCGTCGGCGACCAGCCCGGCGACGGCCCGCCGTCCCGCTGCCGCCAGGACGTCGATCGCCAGGCCCTCGCGCAGCCGCACGCCGAGCAGCACGCGCTCGGCGTGCTGCTGCTCGGGGTCGAGCACCTCGCGCGCCTGCGCAGGGCTGAGTCCAGCCGCGATCCGCTGGGCGTAGGCGGTGGGGTGCTTGACGTTCCACCAGCGCACTCCCCCGACGTGGCTGTGCGCGCCGGGACCGACCCCCCACCAGTCGCCGTCGTCCCAGTACCCCACGTTGTGCCGGCAGCGGGTGGCCGGGCCGGTCGACCAGTTGCTGACCTCGTACCAGCCCAGCCCGGCGTTCGTCAGGGTCTGGTCGGCGAGCTCGTACTTGTCGGCGAGGTCGTCGTCGTCGGGCAGCGGCAGCTCACCGCGGCGCACTTGGCCGGCCAACCGGGTGCCCTCCTCGACCACCAGCGCGTACGCCGAGACGTGGTCGGGTGCGCAGGCGACCGCGGCCGCGAGGCTGGTCTCCCAGTCCTGCAACGACTCCCCGGGCGTGCCGTAGATGAGGTCGAGGCTGACGTCGAGACCGGCGGCCCTGGCCCAGCGAACCACCAGCGGCACCCGGTCGGGGTCGTGGGTGCGGTCGAGGGTGCGCAGCACGTGCGGCACGGCGGACTGCATGCCGAAGCTCACCCGGGTGAAACCCCTGTCGCGCAACGCCTGCAGCGACTGCGCCGTCACCGAGTCCGGGTTGGCCTCGGTGGTGACCTCGGCGCCGGGTGCCAGGCCCAGCTCGGTGCGCACCGTGTCGAGCAGGCGGCCCAGGTCGTCGACCGGCAGCAGGGTCGGAGTCCCGCCGCCCACGAACACGGTCTCGGCCACGGGCGCCCGAGCGCCCAGCACCTCGGCTGCCAGCCGCAGCTCGGCCGCCGCGGTGCCGGCGTACGCCGCCTGGTCGGCGCCACCGCCCAGCTCGGTGGCCGTGTACGTGTTGAAGTCGCAGTAGCCGCAGCGCACCGCGCAGAACGGCACGTGCAGGTAGACGCCGAACGGGCCTTCGCCCAGGTGCGCCAGGGCGTCCGCGGGAAGCGCGCCGTCGGTCGGGGCGGGATCGCCGTCGGGCAGGGCACTGGGCACGACGTCCAGTCTCTCAGGACGCGATAGGGGCGACGGCGTGTCACCGGTGACCGTTGGTTGCCCCGATGAGGTCAGGCCCGCGCGACCGCGCGCTCGGCGTACGCGCGCAACGAGTCGGCCAGGTCGATCTCGCCTGCTGCGGCGGCAGCCAGCAGCTGACGCCCGACGCCGGGCTCGAGGCTGACGAAGCACGCGCCGATGCTCACGCCGTGATCGGGACGGTGCACCACCTCGACGCCGTCGCCGGCGGTGACGGTCCCCTCCTCGACCACGCGCAGGTAGGCGCCGGGCGCTCCGTGCTCGGTGAAGCGGCGGACCCATCGAGGCTCGCCCATCCAGTCCTTGAACGTCGCGCACGGGATCCGCGGCTGGGTCACCTCGACGACGACGCCGGCCGGGCCGCCGATCCGCCACCGCTCGCCGACCAGGGCGCCCGTGACGTCGAGCCCGCTGGTCGTCAGGTTCTCGCCGAACTGCCCCGGCGTGAGGTCGCGACCCAGCTCGGCGGCCCACCACGCGACGTCCTCGCCTGCGTACGCGTACACCGCCTGGTCACGCCCACCGTGGTGCTCGACGTCCATCTGCTGGTCGCCTTCCAGCCCCAGCGCGCCCAGCGCCACGGCACCGGCGACGGCTCGCTTGTCGATCGCCGTGCGACCGCCGTCGTTGTGGGCGTCGGGGCGCACCTGGTGCACGACGTTGACGGCGGTGATCTCGGCCATGACCCGATTCCACCACGAGGGCCGGGCAGTACGGCCCCCATTTTGTCGGTGCGCCGGTCTAGCGTCGTCGCCATGGCTCAGACCACCCGCTGCCAGGGCATCGTGCCGCCGTACCTGCTGCAGCAGCTCGCGCTGCACGCCGACGCCTCGCTCGCCGAGCGGGCGCGGGCCTCGCTGCTGCTCGACGGCGAGCACCGGGGCCGGCGGGCCGCCGTCCTGCCACCGACCCGGGCCGGTCGGGCCAGGCGTGCCGACGACGGCGGGTCGCCGCTGCGCACCGTCAGCGACGCGCACGCGACCACCACGCTGCCGGGCGACGTCGTGCGCACGGAGGGGAGCCGACCTGCCGGCGACCCCGCCACCGACGAGGCGTACGACGGGCTGGGGGCCACCTGGGCGCTGTTCCACGACGTCTACGGCCGGGACTCCCTCGACGGCGCCGGGCTCGCGCTGGACGCGACGGTCCACTACGGCCGCGACTACGACAACGCGTTCTGGGACGGCGCCCGCATGGTGTTCGGCGACGGCGACGGCAGCGTCTTCGAGCGGTTCACCGTCGCTGTCGACGTGATCGGCCACGAGCTCACCCACGGCGTCACCGAGAAGACCGCCGGACTGGTCTACCAGGGCCAGAGCGGCGCCCTGAACGAGAGCATCTCGGACGTGTTCGGATCGCTGGTCAAGCAGCGGGTGCTGAGCCAGGACGCCGCGAGCGCCGACTGGTTGATCGGCGCGGGGCTGTTCCGGCCCGGCGTCAAGGGCGTCGCACTGCGCTCGATGAGGGCTCCCGGCACGGCGTACGACGACCCCGTCCTCGGTCGCGACCCCCAGCCGGCCACGATGGCCGGCTACGTCGTCACCCGCGACGACAACGGCGGGGTGCACACCAACTCCGGCATCCCCAACCACGCGTTCTACCTCGCGGCGACCGGCATCGGCGGCGACGCCGCGAGCGGTGCCGGACAGGTCTGGTACGACGTGCTCACCGGTGGGTCGCTGCCGGCCGACGCCGACTTCGCCACGTTCGCGGCGCTCACGGTGCGGGCCGCCGACACGCGCTTCGGGGCGGGGTCGACGCAGTCGAGCGCGGTGGCCGACGCCTGGGCCCAGGTGGGGGTCGACGCCTCGATGCCGGCCGGTGGCGCGACGGGCTCTCCAGCGGGCGGGTCAGAGCCGCCGTCCGGCGTGGTGGGGGTGCGTCGCTCCGGCGGGCTGATGGGCCGCGCGGTGCAGCGTGAGGTCGACGTCGACGCCATGCCGGCCGACCGGGCCCGCGAGTGGCGCTCGCTGCTCGCGTCCGGGCTCCTGCAGTCGCTCACCGAGCCTGAGCCAGCACCGGACCGGTACGTCTACCGGGTGTGGTGCGTCGCGGTCGACCTGGACGTCACGGCCGGCGAGCAGCAACTGCCCGACGACGTGCGCTCGACCCTGGAGGCGACCTTGCGGGCCAGCGACGGCAGCGAGCCGTGGTGAGGGCTACTTCTTGGGCTTGTCGCCCGCGACCTCGTTGGACAGCGCGGCGATGAACGCCTCCTGGGGCACCTCGACGCGGCCGACCATCTTCATCCGCTTCTTGCCCTCCTTCTGCTTCTCGAGCAGCTTGCGCTTGCGGGTGATGTCACCGCCGTAGCACTTGGCCAGCACGTCCTTTCGGATCGCGCTGATCGTCTCGCGGGCGATGACCCGGGATCCGATGGCCGCCTGGATCGGCACCTCGAACTGCTGGCGCGGGATCAGCTTGCGCAGCTTCTCGGCCATCATCACGCCGTACGCGTACG
The DNA here is from genome assembly GCA_046590855.1 of Actinomycetota bacterium. Taxonomy (GTDB): domain Bacteria; phylum Actinomycetota; class Actinomycetes; order Actinomycetales; family Angustibacteraceae; genus JACMOY01. The sequence goes on along the minus strand of JBKJTJ010000042.1, from coordinate 647 downwards.
CCTTGTCCTTGTGCACGATCGTGCTGAACGCGTCGACGCCCTCGCCCTGCAGCAGGATGTCGACCTTCACCAGGTCCGACACCTGGTCGCCGTCCGGCTCGTAGTCCAGCGAGGCGTAGCCGCGGGTCTTGGACTTCAGGATGTCGAAGAAGTCGAACACGATCTCGGCCAGCGGCAGGGTGTAGCGCAGCTCGACACGGTCCTCGGACAGGTAGTCCATGCCGCGCATGGTGCCGCGCCGGGTCTGGCACAGTTCCATGATCGCGCCGACGTAGTCGGTGGGGGCCAGGATCGTGGCGCGCACGACCGGCTCGCGCACCTCGGTGACCTTGCCGGTCGGGTACTCGCTCGGGTTGGTCACCCGCAGCTGGCTGCCGTCGTCCAGCGTCACGTCGTACACCGCGCTCGGCAGCGTCGAGATCAGGTCGAGGTTGAACTCGCGCTCGAGTCGCTCGCGGATGATCTCCAGGTGCAGCAGCCCGAGGAACCCGACGCGGAAGCCGAAGCCCAGCGCCGCCGAGGTCTCGGGCTCGTAGACCAGGGCCGCGTCGTTCAGCTTGAGCCGGTCGAGGGCGTCGCGAAGGATCGGGTAGTCCGAGCCGTCGATCGGGTACAGGCCCGAGAACACCATCGGCTTGGGGTCGCTG
>JBKJTJ010000199.1:0-2956 GCA_046590855.1 Actinomycetota bacterium | reverse complement strand
CGCGTACGTCAAGGAGCGCCAGCAGTTCGGCAAGGCCGTCGCCGAGTTCCAGGGCATCCAGTTCATGCTGGCCGACATGGGCATGCAGCTCGAGGCCGCCCGGCAGCTGGTCTACGTGGCGGCGTCCAAGAGCGAACGCGGCGACGCCGACCTGCCGTTCTTCGGCGCAGCCGCCAAGTGCTACGCGTCCGACGTCGCGATGTCGATCACCACGGACGCCGTCCAGCTGCTCGGTGGCGCCGGCTACGTCAAGGACTTCCCACTCGAGCGGATGATGCGCGATGCCAAGATCACCCAGATCTACGAGGGCACCAACCAGATCCAGCGCATCGTGATGGCCCGCCAGATGCTCAGGTAGCTCCGCTGCTGACCCGGTCACCTGACCCATCCGCACCTTGCGGCGAAGGTGCCGGTTTCACGGCTCCTAGGGAGCACCTTGTGGCGAAGGTGGCGCTGTGGGGCCCCATGAAGGGCACCTTGTGGCGAAGGTGCGGTGGGGGGCGGGGGGATGCGGGGCGCGACACGCGGCGGCGGACGGGCGCGCGGGCGGCGGTGATGACCGATACTCGAGCATCATGACGAGCTCCGCCGTGGCGACGCGTCCGCGCCCGACGTCCCAGCCGCTGCGCTCACCCGAGCTGCTGACCGAGCCGCTGCGCTCACGGCGCGCGGTGCTGCTGCTCGTGCTCACCCTCGTGCTGCCCGGCGCCGCACAGGTGCTCGCCGGCGACCGGCGGATGGGGCGGAACGGCCTGCGGATCTGGCTCGGGGTGCTCGGCGCCGCCGTCGCCTTCGTGCTCGTCGGGCTGCTCGACCGTCGCCTCGCACTGTCGCTGGCCACCAGCTCGTGGGTGCTGCTGCTGCTGGTGCTCGCGCTGGTCCTGGGCGCGCTCGCCTGGCCCGTGTACTTCGTCGACGCCTGGCGCCTGGGCCGCCCCTCGCTGCAGTCGGTGACCGCCCGCCGGGCCGTCGCGGCGCTGGCGGCCACGCTGGTGCTGGTGACGTCCGGCCCGATGGCGTACGCCGCGCGCCAGGTCTGGGTCGGGCGCGACGTCCTCGCCGGGGTCTTCGGCGGCGGTGCGGCGTCCGCGGGACACGACGGCCGGTACAACGTGCTGCTGCTCGGCGGCGACGCCGGCAAGGACCGCGTGGGCACCCGCCCCGACTCGATGACGCTGGTCAGCGTCGACGCCAAGACCGGCCAGAGCGTGATGTTCTCGTTCCCGCGGAACATGGAGAACATCCCGTTCCCCGCCGACTCGCCGATGCACCGCGTCCTGCCGAACGGTTTCGACTGCGGTGACGAGTGCCTGCTGAACGCCGTCTACTCCTACGCCTCGGACCACAAGGGCATCTACCCGGCGAGCGTCAAGGACCCCGGCGCGCAGGCCACCAAGGACGCCATCTCGGCCATCACCGGCCTGCCGGTCGACTACTACGTCTTGATCGACCTGCAGGGCTTTCGCGACATGGTCGACGCCATGGGGGGCCTGACGATCAACGTCACGAAGAAGGTGCCGATCGGCGGCGGCACCTCTCGCATCAAGGGCTACATCCCCGTGGGCAACCACAAGCTCGACGGATATCACGCGCTGTGGTTCGCCCGCTCGCGCACCGGCGCCAGCGACTACGAGCGGATGACCCGCCAGCGGTGCACGATGACCGCGATGCTCGCCCAGATGGACCCCGCGACCGTGCTGCTGAAGTTCCAGGGCATCGCGCAGGCGTCCGCGAAGGTCGTCAGCACCGACATCCCGCAGGCCGAGCTCGGCTCGCTGACCGACCTCGCGCTGACCGCCCGCTCGCAGAAGGTGTCGAGCGTGCAGTTCGTGCCCCCGCTGATCAAGCCGGCACGCCCCGACTTCGCGCTCATCCGCAGCACCGTCCAGTCGGCCCTGAACCCCGCGCCGGCCACGAAGAAGAAGAAGCCCGCCGCGGCCACCGGGGCACCCGCGACGGTCGCGCCGTCCGCCGCGCCGGCTGCCGCTCCCGTCGACGCGAAGTCGGTGTGCACCGCAGGGTGAACCACCCGCCCGCCCCCAGCGGCACCGCCGTCAGCGTGGTCATGCCGGTGCTCAACGAGCGTCGGCACCTGCGCGAGGCGGTCGGCCGGGTGCTGCGCCAGGAGCTGGACGGCGACCTCGAGCTGGTGCTGGCGCTCGGGCCCTCGGACGACGGCACGGACGACGTCGCCGCCGAGCTCGCGGCGGCCGACCCGCGGGTGCGGCTGGTCGCCAACCCCAGCGGTCGCACCCCGCAGGGCCTGAACCTCGCGCTCGCGGCCAGCTCGCACCCGGTCGTGGCCCGCGTCGACGGGCACGCGGTGCTGCCGCCGGACTACCTGCGCACGGCGGTCACGGTCCTGGAGCAGACCGGCGCCGACAACGTCGGCGGCATCATGGACGCCCGCGGCGTCACCGTCGTCGAGCGGGCGATCGCCGCGGCGATGCGCAGCCGGCTCGGGGTGGGCAGCGCCCGGTTCCACACCGGCGGTGGCGCCGGGCCGGCCGAGACCGTCTACCTCGGCGTCTTCCGCCGGGCCGCGCTCGAGCGCGTCGGAGGCTACGACGAGCACTTCGCGCGCGCCCAGGACTGGGAGATGAACCACCGGATCCGCGCCACCGGCGGCACCGTGTGGTTCACCCCAGACCTGCGCGTCACCTACCGCCCCCGACCGGACCTGGGCGCCCTGTCGCGCCAGTACTTCCAGTACGGCCGCTGGCGCCGGGTCGTCGCACGCCGGCACGCCGGAACCATGTCGGCCCGCTACCTCGCCCCGCCCGCGCTCGTCGTCGGGCTGGCGGCCGCCCTGGCTGTGAGCCCCTGGATCCCCGTCGCACTGGTCGTGCCCGGCGGGTACGTCGTCGCGCTGGTCGTGGGGTCGGCGCTGATCGAGCCCGAGCTGGCGGCGCGGTCGCGGGCGCTGCTGCCCGCCGTCCTCGCCGTGATGCACCTG
>JBKJTJ010000280.1:0-4482 GCA_046590855.1 Actinomycetota bacterium | reverse complement strand
TTTGTACAAAGACGCTGTTATGGCGGTAGCCTGTCGACATGAGCGAGATCACCGTCAGCGACGCCCGCGCCCGGCTGTCCGATGTCGTGGATGCCGCGCGGGTCAAGCACGACCCGGTCTACCTGACCCGACGCGGTCAGCGGGTCGCGGCGGTCATCGACGCCGCCGACCTCGACCGTCTGATCGCTGCAGCAGAGGATCTGGCTGATCTCGAGGCGGCGCAGGCGGCTCGCGATGAGATGGCAGCTGGGGAGGCGGCGATTCCCTGGGAGCAGGTCAAAGCCGATCTCGGCTTGGCATGACTCATCGCGTCGAGGTCGCCCCAGCCGCGGCCCGCCAGCTGCGCAAACTCGCCCCAGCAGCACGCCGCCGCGTCCAAGCGGCGATCGAGCTGCTGGCAGGGCAGCCACGCCCGAGCGGAGCCAAGAAGCTCGTCGGGGGAGCCGGCGAGTGGCGAGTCCGCACGGGGGACTTCAGGATCGTCTACGAAATCCACGACGACTTTCTACTCGTGCTCGTCGTTGCGGTGGGGCACCGTCGGGACATTTACCGAGATCGTTGACCAGAACTCAGCGATGGCTGCGTCACACCACCGCCAGTCGGCTCACCTAGGCGACCGAAACTGCCGATGAACCTCAGCTGGCACGACCCATCTGTCCCTGCAGCTGGCACCTACCAACGCCAGGCGAAGAGGGGTTGTATGGGTGGCCTCGGACGGACACACAGGAGCCCAGATGTTCACCTCGTTGCACGGTTGCTCGGTCGTGGTCACTGGGGCGAGCAAGGGAATCGGCAAGGGCATCGCGCGGGTCTTCGTCAGGGCCGGGGCCTCGGTGACCATCACCGGCCGAGACGAAGGTGCCCTTATGGCGGCAGCCCAGGACCTGGCCCGCGAGACCCCCGACGGATCGGGCGGCCGGGTGCACGCCCTGGTCGGGGACGTCGCGGACCGGGCCGCCTGCCACCAGCTGGCAGCCGAGGTGGAACGGCTGATGGGCGGTATCGACGTGCTGTGCGCCAACGCCGGGATCTTCCCGGAGTCCCGGCTGGACGACATGAGCGAGGACGACGTGGCCGCCGTCCTGGACACCAATGTGAAGGGGGCTATCTGGAGCGTCCAGGCGGCGCTGCCAGCGCTGACCCGGTCAGGTCGTGGCCGCGTCATCTTGACCTCGTCGATCACCGGACCCATCACCGGCTACCCGGGATGGGCGCACTACGGTGCGAGCAAAGCGGCTCAGCTGGGTTTCATGCGCACCGCCGCCGTCGAGCTGGCCCCTCGCCGCATCACCGTGAACGCCGTACTGCCCGGCAACATCGCGACCGAGGGGCTGGCCGACCTGGGTGAGGACTACCGCAGGTCCATGGAGGCGACCGTGCCGATCGGCAGGCTCGGGTCGGTCGAGGAGGTCGGCTACGCCGCGCTGTACCTCGCCACCCTGGAGGCCGGTTACGTGACCGGGCAGGCGATCGTCGTGGACGGCGGTCAGGTGCTTCCCGAGTCCCTGGCATCGATGCAGGAGCAGCTCCGGTGAACGAGACCACCGCCGGACCCGTGGCCGGGGACGTGTTGCGCCGGCTCCCGGTCGACATCACGAACGGCACCTACCCGCCCGGCGCGTGGCTGGGTAGCGAGCGCGACCTCGCGGACAGCATGGGTGTGAGCTCCCCGACCCTGCGGCAGGCGCTGGGCGGGGCTCAGTCAGGCGGGGATGGTGCGTCGACGTCGCGTTGCTCGCGGGCGTGCCGGACGGTGCGTTGCCCGTGAACCTGGCGTGCGGGCCCGGTCGTGCGCACCGACGCCCTGGTGGCACACGTGTGCACCGAGCGGTTGCTGGCGGCCTGGGACGTCATCGACCCAAACGCCCTGACCGCCCTGACCAAACGGGCGACGTTCGACCGCGCGCTGGCCCGTCCGGTTCGCGGCGCTCAGGCGCCTGTCCTGACCACCGCGTGGGGCTGATCGGCCGCCCGCCGACGGCAGCGTTCGCCCCGCTGGCCTGCTCTGACGCCGATCCGAAGTAGCCGGAGCCGACGACCAGCTCGACGACAGAGAACGAGAGCCGCGCTCGGGTGATCACCGCCGCGCAGCCTGTTCTTGCTGCCGCGCAGCGAACCGGCGAGGTCAGCGACGACGTCAGAATGGGAGAGATCTTGGACGGAGGCCGGCCGCGTCCGGGTATGGACATCGCCCTTCGGGAGGCGCACTGTGGGAACGCGAGTCGACTTGACGGGAGCCGGCCACCCGGCGCCGTGCGGGGGGCGGGCGCCTCAAGGAGAGGAGGCGCTCATGTCTGCAGACGACACGCGGCGCGTCATCGACGAGTATCTCGACGCCTTGCTGAGCGGAGGCGACTTCGGCGCGTCCTTCGCCGACGACGTGCGGTGGACCACCATGGAGACCGGTGAGGTCATCAGCGGCCGCGACGCCGTGCGCGACTACATCGTCGCCGTCCACACGCAGCTGTTCGACGCGTCCCCCGAGCTCGGACTGGTGGTGTGCGGCGACGGGTCGGCCGCTCTGGAGGCGACCTTCAAGGGCAAGCACATCGCCGAGTTCGCGGGTGTGGCCGCGACCGGAGCCGAGGTGAGCGTGCCGTACTCGATGTTCTACGAGATCGCAGCCGGACGGATCGTCGCCCTGCGGGCCTACCTGCCGATCGCGTCCCTGGTCGAACAGCTCAGAGCCACGAGCTGACGGGCCCACCGAGTCAGAAGTACCAGGGGTACGGCGACCAGTCGGGCTCGCGCTTGTCCAGGAAGGCGTCGCGGCCCTCGACGGCCTCGTCGGTCATGTAGGCGAGGCGGGTGGCCTCGCCCGCGAAGACCTGCTGACCGACCAGTCCGTCGTCGGTGAGGTTGAAGGCGAACTTGAGCATGCGCTGGGCGGTGGGGCTCTTGCCGTTGATCTCCCGCGCCCACTGCAGCGCAACGGTCTCGAGCTCGGCGTGGTCGGCGACCTCGTTGACGGCGCCCATCCGCTGCATCGTCTCGGCGTCGTACGTGCGGCCGAGGAAGAAGATCTCGCGCGCGTTCTTCTGGCCCACCATCTTGGCGAGGTACGCCGAGCCGTAGCCAGCGTCGAACGAGCCGACGTCCGCGTCCGTCTGCTTGAACCGGGCGTGCTGGCGGCTGGCGATCGTCAGGTCGCACACCACGTGAAGGCTGTGCCCCCCGCCCGCGGCCCACCCGGGCACCACCGCGATGACCACCTTGGGCATCATCCGGATCAGGCGCTGCACCTCCAGGATGTGCAGCCGCCCGCCAGCGGCTGCAACCCGCGCAGCGTCGACGGTGTCGGCGGTCTCGCCGCTGGCGTACTGGTACCCCGACCGGCCGCGAATCCGCTGGTCGCCGCCGGAGCAGAACGCCCATCCACCGTCCTTGGCGGAGGGGCCGTTGCCGGTGAGAAGGACGCAGCCGACGTCCGGCGTCATCCGGGCGTGGTCGAGGGCGCGGTACAGCTCGTCGACGGTCGCCGGCCGAAAGGCGTTGCGCACCTCGGGCCGGTCGAACGCGATCCGCACCGTCCCATGGTCGATCGCCCGGTGGTAGGTGATGTCGGTGAAGTCGAACCCGTCCACCACGGTCCACAGGGCGGGGTCGAAGACGGGCTGCGCGCTGTCGTCGGTCACATCGGCGACAATAGGCGGGTGCGGCTGACCGGTGACTCCCTGTACCTGCTGGCGGGGCTCGCCCTGCTCGGTGGTGCGGTGTTGCCTCGACTGCTGCGCAACACGGCGATCTCGACACCGATGGCCTTCGTCGCCGTCGGCCTGCTGATCGGCCTGGTGCCGCTGCCGGACGGCGTCTCGGTGCTGCCGCAGCACAACCCGGCGCTGACCGAGCGGGCGACCGAGCTCTGCGTCATCGTCGCGCTGATGGGCGTGGGCCTGGCCATCGACCGCCCGCTGCGTTGGCGCACCTGGACGACGGCGTGGCGCCTGGTGCTGGTCGCCATGCCCCTGTGCATCGCCGGGGTCGCCCTGCTCGGCTGGGGACTGGCGGGCCTCGCCCCGGCGTCCGCGCTGCTGCTGGGAGCGTCGCTCGCGCCGACCGACCCAGTACTGGCGTCCGACGTCCAGGTGGACGGGCCGGACGTCGACGTCGGCGACGGTTCGCCCACCCAGGACGAGGACGACGAGGTGCGCTTCGCGCTGACGTCGGAGGCCGGGCTGAACGACGGCGCCGCGTTCCCATTCGTGTACGCCGCGATCCTGCTGGCGGGCGCGGGATCGGTCGGCGACTGGGCGCTGGAGTGGCTGGCGTGGGACCTGGTCGGCAAGGTGCTCGTGGGCGCAGCGGTCGGAGCGGCGTCGGGCTGGGCGCTCGCGCGGCTCGCGTTCCGGTCGCACCGCAAGTCGTTGCGCCTGGCCGAGGCCGGCGACCCGATCCTCGCGATCGCCGCGACCCTCGGCGTGTACGGGCTCACCGAGGTGCTGGGCGGATACGGGTTCCTCGCCGTCTTCATCTGCGGCGTCG
>JBKJTJ010000196.1:0-14776 GCA_046590855.1 Actinomycetota bacterium | reverse complement strand
TACGGCGCCTCGGACCTGGTCGGCCGCATCCCCTTGGTCGCGCTCGCCGGCGTGCTCATCGTCACGGCCTACCGGATGGTCGAGCGGCACAACGTGCGCGCGGTCGTGCACTCCACTCGCGGCGACACCCTGGTGTTCGGCCTCACGGCGGTGGCCACGGTGGCGTTCGACCTGATCGTGGCCGTCGAGATCGGCCTGGTCGTCGCCGGAGTCCTCGCCCTGTCACACCTCGCGAAGACCGCTCGGGCGGTGCCCGAGCCGCTGGTCGACGACGGGATCGACAGCGACGCCGAGCACGCGCTGCTGGCCGCCCACGTGCTCACCTACCGGCTCGACGGGCCACTGTTCTTCGCAGCGTCCGTCCGGTTCCTGTCCGAGCTGACCGCGACCGCCGACGTGCGGGTCGTCATCCTGCGCCTGAGCGGGGTCGGGTTGCTGGACGCGACCGGGGCGCGCGCCCTTGGTGAGATCGTCGACCAGCTCGCCGACCGGGACATCACCGTCCTGCTCAAGGGCGCCAGCCCCGAGCACACTCGACTGCTGACCGCCGTCGGTACCCTGCTACCTGCGCTGGCTCGCGGCCACGTGTTCGCCGACCTGCCCGCGGCGATTGCGCACGCCCGCAAGCACGTCGCCCGGCTGAACCACGAGCACCCGGGGCCGGGTGCGGCGGGTCGAGTGGTCGCGGACCAACCCCAGCCGGCGTACCGGTAGTCGGCCGCCGAACGCAGCCAGGCCCCGGACGAGTTGCTTCGTCCAGGGCCTGGCCACTGTCGGACGACAGTCGGATGACAGGTCGGCCGACAGTGATGTCCTGCAAGGACGCAACCATCCGTCACGGGTGGCGGTCCGGTTCATTTCTCCAGTTCACTCAGGTGGGGCGTTCGGCCCACCAGGCACGGCGCTGTCCGACCTCCCGGTTGTCCGGGCGCCATCACTCTGTTGGGCCAGCCGCTTGTCAGTTGTCGGGGTCCGATGGTTTGTGCGTGGCCGGGTCTGGGCTCTGTTGGCGACCGGGGACTGCAACTGGTGTGACGGGTTCGGCTTGGTGGCCTCGGATGATTGCCGAGGTGAGGGTGAGACCAATGGCAACAGCGGCCCCGGCGAGTGTCGCCACAGCGGGACCGTGGGAGTCGATGAGGGGTCCCGAGAGTGCGGTGCCTGCGCCTATTCCGACGTTGAACGCGCTGTTGACCCACGAGGTGGTCTCTGCGCAGGGCCCGGTGGTGGCCGTATCGGCGACTAGGTAGGACGCGACGATGGCTGGGGCGACAAAGAGGCCGGTGACGCTGACCAACGCGAGCGTTACCAGGAGGTGAGCGGTGATGGCGGCGGCGAGGGCGGCGCATGCGGCGCTGAGACCCACACAGGCCATCGCGTGCAGTAGGGGTTGTCCAGGCCAGCGTCGCCGACCGTAGGCGAGGCCGCCCACGATGCTGCCAAGGGATAAGGCAGCGGCAGGAAGCCCAGCAGCGGTTTGGCCTGATGCGGTGATGACGGAAGCGATGACGGCGAGGTCGAAGGCACCGAGCAGCACCCCGATCCCTATCGCGGGAGCCAGCCCGGCGAGGAACGAGGCAGACCGCCAGTGCTGACGCTGCCCACGGGCTTGCGGGCCTTCCGTAATCTCGGGTTGACGCGGCAGGGTCCGCCAAAGGCCGACCGCAGCAACGAAGAGGGCAGTAGCAGCCGAGGTCAAGACGACTCGGGCGCCGCATCGGGCGACTCCCGCTGCCGCCAGGACAGGACCCGCTATGAAGAGGACTTCCTCGCTGACGGAATCTAGGGAGTAGGCGGCCCGGATCTGCTCATCGCCGGTAGTGAGGACCCGCCACGTGGACCGCATGACGGGGCCCACGGGTGCTGGTAGGGATCCCGCGATCACCGATAGCGCGACGAGGATGGGCAGGGGCGCTGATGCTTGCCAGACCACGATCATCAGCGCGACGGCGTTCAGCGCACTGAGAATGATGATCGTGCGGCCGTGACCGTGACGGTCTGCGAGGTGGGCACGCGGCGGGCCGAGCAGACCTGCTGCCAGCGCGTAGCCAGCAGTCACGGCACCCGCCTCTGCATAGGACTGCCGTTGCGTAGCCAGCAGGAGCACAAGCGCGAGTGGGATGACTCCGAATTGCAGGCGGGCGAGGGAGGCCCAGGCGAAGACTGGGGTGACGCGTGGGATCTTGAACAGGGCGAAGTAGCCGCTTGAAGCGGTGGGCATGACGAGGGTGACCCTTCTGCACGTGGACATGACGACATCGGCAGCCCGGGTAGATCACCGGGCTGGCGGCGTCGTTATGGAGGCGTGCAGGTCATGTGGCGAGCCTAGACCGTGGGGGTGGCAGGTGGTTCGGTGTTCGAGGTGACGCCCCGGACGGGGTGGCGGGCCCTGGGTGACTCTTGGTCTCTGAGTTTGGTCTGCGCAACCGCGTCGTCCTGGGGAGGGTCGATGTTCCACCCGAGCCAGCGCAGGTGACCCCGTTGACCGTCGAGACTTGCGTAGTCGTGCCAGCTGGCGGTGTAGGTCCCCCGCAGTTTTTGTCGAACATCTGGCAGCCCCGGCTGATCCAGAGACGCCGGAGAGCCTGTCCTGTCAGGTTAACGACCGACAATGAAGGGACCGCACCCGGAAGGACTCGTCATCAGCACCGCCACCGCTCCACGGCCCGGCCTTCGGGCGGTCTTCGCTATGCCCGGGTACCGGCAGTTGTGGACTGCCCGGACCGTGTCGCAGTGGGGTGACGTGTTCAACACCGTCGCGCTGAGCCTGCTGATCTACCGGCTGACCGGGAGCGGGTTCGGTGTAGCCGGAGTCGTCCTCGCCGAGATCATCCCAGTCCTACTTCTTGCCCCGTTCGCCGGACCGATCATCGACCGGTTCAACCCAACCCGAATCATGATCAGCGCCGACCTACTACGAGCCATGCTGATCGGATTGCTGGCGTTCTCCCACAACAGCCCAGCGTTCGTGTACCTGGTCGCGTTCGGTATGAGCGTCGGCAGCACCTTCTTCAACCCCGCTGCCGGAGCGACGCTGCCAACCCTGGTCGACAAGGCCAGCCTGGTCGCAGCGAACAGCGGCATCTGGACAGCCGCCGTCCTGTCCCAGATCGCTCTCGCCCCGCTCGCCGGACTCCTCGTCACGACCGGCGGTTACACCGCCGCGTTCACCCTCAACGCCGTCTCGTTCGTGCTGTCCGCCCTAGCGCTCACCCGACTACCCCGCCCCACAGCCCTGCCCCGGATCGGGCGCCGACACCTGCTCGCCCAAGCCCGCGAGGGCATCCAAGTCATCACCAGCCACCGAACGTTACGAGCGCTCGCCGCCGGACAACTACTCGCCGCGCTGTCTGCCGGAGCCACCAGCGCCCTACTCGTCGTACTAGCCCGCCAGCACCTCAATGTTGGTGCGTCCGGTTACGGAACCCTCATCGCCGCCATCGGCGTAGGAGCCGCCACCGGTCCACTCCTGCTCTTACGGCTCATCAAAAACCCACAACGCCTCATCTTCGTGTTCGGCCCCTACGCCCTACGAGGCATCACCGACCTGATCCTTGCCGCCACCACCCACCTGCCAGTCGCTGTCATCGCGCTCGCCGTCTACGGGCTGGGCACCAGCACCGGCGCCGTCACCTTCAACAGCCTCCTCCAGGCCGAATCCCCCGATGAGGCCCGAGGCCGCGTCTTCGCCACCATGGACGTGCTCTGGCAAAGCGGACGGCTCATCAGCCTCGGCATCGGCGCGAGCCTCGCCCAGGTGGTAGGCATCTCCGCTGTCTATGTCCTCGGTGGTGTCCTGCTCCTACTCGCCGCCACCCTCGGCATAACAACCAGTAGGCAGCGCCGCCCACAGCCACCACCGGGCGCACACAGCCCGGCTACGGCACCGCAGATCAGCCCCTGACTGGCGCCCGCCCCATGCCTCAGCCAATTGCGGCCAAGACCATGGGCAGCGCGCATCCCGTTGAGTCTCCTCTGCCGATGATCGACTTCTCCTTGGAGCGGGCCGGGACACCTGCGGGTGACCTCGTCAGACGCACGACGAAGCCCCGAACCAGAAGTTTTCTGTTCGGGGCCTCGCCACGCACGGTCAGACCGAAACTCGCACCCATCTCTGAGACCGGACGTCTGTCAGGACATCTGTCAGGACCTCTGTCGTTTCGCCTGACATTTCACTGTCTTCCGACACCTGTTCTCAGATCGGCACGGCTCAGCTGCAGCCGCTGGTGCTGCCACAACCCTCGCAGACGTAGCAGCTGCCGGCAGGGCGCATCTTGACCCCGCAGGTCATGCAGATCGGCGCATCGGCCGAACGGCCCTGCAGCTTCTCGAGCAGCTCGGTCGAGGAGTGCACGTCCGAGCTGATGCGCTTGGCCGAGGCCGCACCGGCGCCGGACTTGACCTCGATGGTCTCGGCCTTGGGCTTCACCGACGCCGACTGCGAATAGCTCTCGAGCTCGGCGTCCTCGTCGGACTCGGTCTCGGGCGGCAGGTACGACCCGGTCTCGAGCTGGCGGGCCCGCTCACCTGCGGTGTAGATCCCCATGGACGCGCGGGTGTCGAAGTCCATGTAGTCCAACGCCAACCGGCGGAAGACGTAGTCCATGATCGACTGCGCCATCCGGATGTCGGGGTCGTCGGTCAGACCGGCCGGCTCGAACCGCAGGTTGGTGAACTTGTCGACGAACGTCTCGAGTGGGACGCCGTACTGCAGGCCGATCGACACCGCGATCGAGAACGCGTCCATGACACCGCCGAGCGTCGAGCCCTGCTTGCCGAACTTCAGGAACAGCTCGCCCAACCCGTCGTCGGGGTAGGAACCAGCGGTGAGGTACCCCTCGGCGCCACCGACGGCGAACGAGATCGTCTGCGACGGACGGCGCTTGGGCAGCCGCTTGCGCACCGGGCGGTACTCGACGCGCACCTTCTCATCGGCGGCTGCGGCCACCTCGGTGCCGTCGTACGCCTTGTCGGAGGTCTTGGACTTGGCGTCGCTCAGCGGCTGGCCGACCTTGCAGTTGTCGCGGTAGACCGCGAGGGCCTTCAGGCCATACTTCCAGCCCTGCAGGTAGACCTCCTCGATCTCCTCGACCTTGGCGTCCTCGGGCAGGTTGACGGTCTTGCTGATCGCCCCGGACAGGAACGGCTGGCAGGCGGCCATCATCCGCACGTGGCCCATGGCCGCGATCGAGCGCGCGCCCATGGCGCAGTCGAAGATCTCGTAGTGCTCGGGCTTGAGGCCGGGGGCGTCGATGACGTGCCCGTTCTCGGCGATGTGCTCGACGATCGCCTCGACGGTCTCCTGGGTGTAACCCAGCTTGGTCAGGGCCCGCGGGATCGTGAGGTTCACGATCTGCATCGACCCGCCGCCGACCAGCTTCTTGAACTTCACCAGCGAGAAGTCCGGCTCGATGCCGGTGGTGTCGCAGTCCATCATGAAACCGATCGTGCCGGTCGGGGCGAGCACCGACGCCTGCGCGTTGCGGAACCCGTTCTTCTCCCCCAGCTTGACGACGTCGTCCCACGCCTGGGTGGCCAGCCGCTGCACGTCCTTGTCCATGGTGTGCATCGCGCGGATGCCGTCGTTCGCGGCAGCGTGCTTACGCATCACCCGCTGGTGGGCGGCGCTGTTGCGGGCGTAGCCCTCGTACGCCCCCACGACGCCGGCGATCTCGGCCGACTTCTTGTACGCCGTGCCCGTCATCAGCGAGGTGATCGAGCCGGCCAGCGCGCGCCCGCCATCGCTGTCGTACGCCAGACCCGAGGCCATCAGCAGGGCCCCCAGGTTGGCGTACCCGATACCGAGCTGGCGGTAGTTGCGGGTGGTCTCGCCGATCGCCTCGGTCGGGAAGTCCGCGAAGCAGATCGAGATGTCCATCGCGGTGATGACCAGCTCGACGACCTTGGCGAAGGACGCGCCGTCGAAGGACCCGTCGTCCTGCAGGAACTTCAGCAGGTTCAGCGAGGCCAGGTTGCAGCTGGAGTTGTCGAGCGACATGTACTCCGAGCACGGGTTCGAGGCGTTGATCCGACCGGTCTCGGGGGTCGTGTGCCAGTCGTTGATGGTGTCGTCGTACTGGATGCCCGGGTCGGCACAGGCCCAGGCCGCCTGGGCGACCTTGGTGAAGAGCTCGGCGGCGTCGACGGTCTCGATGACCTCGCCGTTGGTGCGGGCACGGAGGCCGAACTCGCCCCTAGCCTCGACCGCACGCATGAACTCGTCGCTGACCCGCACCGAGTTGTTCGCGTTCTGGTACTGCACCGAGGTGATGTCGGCGCCACCGAGGTCCATGTCGTAGCCCGCGTCGCGCAGCACGCGGATCTTGTTCTCCTCGCGGGCCTTGGTCTCGACGAACTCCTCGATGTCGGGGTGGTCGATGTCCAGGACGACCATCTTGGCCGCGCGCCGGGTGGCCCCGCCGGACTTGATGGTGCCGGCGGAGGCGTCGGCCCCGCGCATGAACGAGACCGGGCCGGACGCCGTCCCTCCCGAGGAGCGCAGCAGCTCCTTGGACGAGCGGATCCGGGACAGGTTCAGGCCCGCGCCGGAACCGCCCTTGAAGATCATGCCCTCTTCGCGGTACCAGTTCAGGATCGAGTCCATCGAGTCCTCGACGGCGAGGATGAAGCACGCCGAGACCTGCTGGGGCGAGCTGGTGCCGACGTTGAACCAGACCGGTGAGTTGAAGCTGAAGACCTGGTGCAGCAGCGCCCAGGTGAGCTCGTGCTCGAACAGGTCGGCGTCCTCGTCGGTGTCGAAGTAGCCGTGGTCCTTGCCCGCCTTGACGTAGGTCAGCACGACCCGGTCGATGAGCTGGCGCAGACCGGTCTCGCGCCCGTCGGTGCCGACGGCCCCGCGGAAGTACTTGGTGGTGACGATGGTCGAGGCGTTGACCGACCAGAAGTCGGGGAACTCGACCCCGCGCTGCTCGAAGATCGTCTCGCCGGTCTTCCAGTTCTGCTGGACGACGTCGCGGCGCTCCCAGGTCACCTCGTCGTAGGGGTGCACGCCGGCGGTGGTGAAGATGCGGTGCACCGTCACTCCCCGGCCCTTGCGTCGGGCGCTCGTGCGGGCGCCACTCGTGGTCTCGGTCATCAGGTTCCCCTCGTCAGGCGTGGAAGTGGTGCGGAAGTCGTGGTTCACGCGGGTGGTGCGTCTGGGGTGGTTCGTCTGGGGTGGTTCGTCAGCGAGTGGTGCTCGGCTCGACCCCGGTGGCCTCGCGCTCGGCCCGCAGGATCGTGATGGCCGACTCGAAGTCCTCGAGGGAGTCGAACGCCTGGTAGACCGAGGCGAAGCGCAGGTAGGCGACCTCGTCGAGCTCGCGCAGGGGGCCAAGGATCGCCAGGCCGACCTCGTGGGCGTCGACCTCGGCCAGTCCCTGGGCCCGCACGGCCTCCTCGACCCGCTGGGCGAGCAGGGCCAGGTCGTCCTCGCCGACCGGGCGCCCCTGGCACGCCTTGCGGACGCCGACGAGCACCTTGGCGCGGCTGAACGGCTCGGTCACGCCCGAGCGCTTGAGAACGGCCAGACCCGCCGTCTCGACCGTGGTGAAGCGACGGCCGCAGTCGGGGCACTGCCGGCGGCGGCGGATCGACGTACCGTCGTCGGCCGCTCGGGAGTCCACGACCCGCGAGTCGTTGTGGCGGCAGAACGGGCAGTGCATGCCGCGCTCCTCTCGGTTGGCGTCACCGACTGCGTCCACGTGTGGATGAGGGTGTGGACGGGCTGGGGACAAGATGTGCACGGTGACCACAATCTGTGGACGAAGCACATCGGTGTAACTACTAGATGTGGGGGTAAACGTAGGTCCGAGGCCCCCTGTTCCGCAAGTAGGTGCGCACATCGGGTTGCCCACCGGCGTGTCGCGGTGTGCAGCCTGCGCACGCACAGCGCCCCCCGCACCGGTGACGGTGCGAGGGGCGCGCGCTTGGACGGGCTGGCTGGACACGGTCGCGCTCAGGAGGCGACGGGCACCGCGATCTGCTGGCCGGCCTGGACGTTGGACCCGGGTAGCGCGTTGAGCTCGACGATCGTCGCGACGGTGTCGCGCCGGTCGGCGTCAGGGGCCACGTCACCGGCGATCTGCCACAGGGTCTGGCCCGGCTCGACGGTCACGTGCCGCACCGGCACCTGGGTCGAGCTCGTGCCCGCACCGCTGACCGAGGTGGTGAGCAGCAGGATGGCAACGGCCAGGACGGCGAGCAGCGCGGTGACCACGACGCGACCCCGAGTGGTCAACCGGACGCCGACCGGACGCGCCGTGACCGGACGCGCCGTGTGCGGGCGAATCGTGGTCGGACGCACCGGGGTCGGGCGGCGGGTGGGCACCGGAGCCGCGACCACTCGCAGGGCGGGCCGACGCGGGACTGCGGCCCGACGGGCGGCGAGCGGGGCGGTGAGGAGCATCGTGGACATCGGGGCCTCCATAAGTGAGATCGAACGCCTGTTCGATCGAACGCCTGTACGAGTTCTAGCATCTCGGGGCGACGGTGTCGAGCCCGAAGCGAACCGGTGTTCGAAACCTGGGCTTGGTCGTCGGCACGGGGACACCCCACCAGGCGGCACCGACAGTCCCGCGACACGACGAAAACACGTTCGAACAGGTGTTTGAATCGAGCCCCCGCAGGCTCTACGGTGAGTAGCACCACGACGAGCGCATGGAGGGCCGATGGACGAGCGTCCGAAGAACAAGCGGGGACGACCGAAGGCGGACGTGCACGAGCTGCACGAGCGCGACGCCCCGGACGGGCTCACGGTCCGCCAGCGGCGGGTGCTGGAGACGATCCGCGACGCCATCGAGCGGCACGGCTACCCGCCGAGCATGCGCGAGATCGGCGAGGCGGCGGGGCTCGCCAGCCCCAGCAGCGTCGCGCACCAGCTCGCCGCGCTGCAGCGCAAGGGCTTCCTGCGACGCGACCCCAACCGCCCGCGCGCCATGGAGGTCGTGTCGCCGGACGCGACCCCGGGCTCGGACGGCGTCGCCGAGCCCGCGCCGCTGCGCGCGGTCGACGCCGACGAGACCGGCGCAGGCGACCAGCGGCCGACGCCGTCGTACGTGCCCGTGGTGGGCCAGATCGCCGCCGGCGGTCCGATGCTCGCCGAGCAGGTGGTCGAGGACGTCTTCCCGCTCCCCCGCCAGATCGTCGGCGAGGGGACGCTGTTCCTGCTCAAGGTCGTGGGTGAGTCCATGGTCGACGCCGCGATCTGCGACGGGGACTGGGTCGTCGTTCGACAGCAGCAGGTGGCTGAGAACGGTGACATCGTCGCCGCCATGATCGACGGCGAGGCGACCGTCAAGACGTTCAAGCGGCGTGACGGTCACGTCTGGCTGATGCCGCACAACCCGGCGTTCTCGCCCATCAACGGCGACGACGCCACCGTGCTGGGCCGCGTCACCGCGGTCCTGCGCTCGCTCTAGCTGGCCGCCAGCCCTCGCAAGTGGGCGGCGAAACCGTCCGGCGCCCGCGCCTCCAGCCGTCCGCTGGTGGCGACGGGCGCCGCGGAGGTTCGCAGGACGACCGCGCCTGGGTCCCGGCCCACCGCGGTGACCAGCCGCACGTCCTCGTGCACCGCCACGGGGTCGAACCCCCCGGCCCGCAGGTACGCCGAACCCCTGACCCCGAGGTTGGCCCCGTGCACGTGCGGGTGTCCGTCGGCCGCCGTGTAACCGGTCGACCAGGCGGACACCAGGGCTGCCGGCGCCCCCGCGATGTCGACCGTCCCGACCAGCAGGTCGGCGCCGTCGTCCGCCCGCTCGAGGTGGTGGGCGAGCCACTTTTCCGGGACCACCGAGTCGGCGTCGGTGTTGGCGATCCAGACGCGGTCGGCGGCGGTAGCCGTGAGGCGTCGCAGACCGTCGTGGACGCCGGCGGCGCGAGCTCCCCCGACGCAGCCGGCCGTCGTCCGGACCGGGACGACGTCCCTGCCTCGCAGCACGTTCTCGGTGCCGTCCGTGCACCGGTCGAGCACGACGACCGTCACCACCGGAACCTCGACCCGCCCGGCGGCCACCGCGACGGAGTCGAGGCAGGCACCCAGCAGCAGCTCCTCGTCGCGGGCCGGCACCACGACCAGAACGGCCTCGATGGTCGGCGTCACGACAGGAGTCCGGTCGCCCTGGCGACGCTGATCGCCGGCGTCGACCCGAACACCTCGAGGACGAAGTCCTCCTCGACGTGCTGGGCGATCAGGTCGAGCCCGGGCTCGGACCGCAGCCGCTCATGGACCTGGTCACCGGTGATCGGGTACTGCTCGACGGGGTGGCGCCAGTGGCAGGCGAGCAGGACGCCCCCTGGGCTCAGGCTGCGTGTGGCGCGCGTGACCAGTCGGCTCAGGTCGACACGGCCGCTGTAGTAGCCGACCTCGCTGAGCACCACGAGGTCGAAGGCGCCGTCCGGCCACTGCCCGGGCACCGAGCCGCGCTCGACCCGGACGTGGCCGAACCGCGAGGTGCGCGAGCGCGCGCGCTCGACCGCGAGCGCACTGACATCGGTGGCGAGCAGGTCGTCGCACCGGGGCGCCAGCAGCTCGGTCAACATGCCGATCGAGCAGCCGGGCTCGAAGACGCGACCAAAGTGCTGGCGCGGCAGGCTCGCCATCGTCAGCGCGCGCTTGCGCAGCTCGTACCACCGGTCGATGAAGCCCCACGGGTCCTCGCCGGACTCGGCGTAGAAGCGGTCGAAGTCGGCGCCGGTCATGGAGTCCGCGTCGACGGGCTCGACGAACACCTCGTACGGACGCTCGAAGTGGGCGAGCACGTCCGCCGGAAGCAGCACCTCGTCACCGACCTCCTGCGACAGCGGTTTCACCTGGCTGACGTGGGCGCGCATCGCCGTCGCCTTGCGCTGCAACGCCTGCGCCGGCAGGTCCCAACGTCGCAGCTGCGCCCGCGGCACCCGGACGTCGTCCGGGCCCGCCCAGTGCCACAGCCAGATCGGGTACTCGAGCAGCCGCACACCGTCGCCAGCCTGGTCCGCGGCCCGGCTCGCGGCCTCGTGGTCGGGGTGAGCGTCACCGCGCCACGGCGCCACCAGCAGGCACCCGGGCCGCACCAGCTCGCGCAGGCGCTCGACCATCTGCGGAACGTGGTCGGCGAGATGCCCGTCCGGCAGTCTCAGCAGGTGCACCCGGGCCGCCGGCGCCAGGGCGTGGACGGCGGCACGCACCTCACGCTCGCGCACCGACGCCAGCTGCGCCGGCGTCCACGTCGTGGAGTCGGGGTGCGACGCCTCGCCGCTGCTGGCGACGACCACGTCGATCTCGGCGCCGAGGGCAGCCAGGTGGGCCATCAACCCTCCGGCGCCCAGGGTCTCGTCGTCGGGGTGGGCGGCGAGCACCACCAGCCTGCGCTCGTCGACCTGGTCGAGTGCGGGCAGGTCGCCCAGCTGCCACGCGTCGGCAGCCGTGCTGGGCTGGGCGTGGGTGAAGGTCACCACGGCCGGGCCCCGGCCAGGAGCATCCGCCCCAGGCTGACCTCGTCGCGCTCCGCGTGGTGCTGGCGCAGGTACAGAGTCAGGTCGCTGACCCGGCCGGCGTGGGCCGCGTCCAGCGCCAGGGGGGCCGGGCCCAGCGCGTGCCCGACGCAGCTGAGCACCACCTCGGCCGCGTCGGCGACCACGGTACGGGCACGCAGGGCAAGGACCTCGCCCGCTGAGCCGTGGGCATCGCCGGCGTCCACGGCGGCAGCCGCGTCGGCCAGGACGCACCGGGCGCGGTGCACGGTGGCGTCCACTCGGCCCAGGTGCCAGAGCGCGACGTCGTCAGGCGGACGACGCTCGGCCGCAGCCAGCAGAGCGCGGGCGACGCCAACGGCACCGCCGAACCAGGCGGCGGCCACCCCCAGCCCCCCGTAGGCGAAGCCCGGCCTGGTCAGGTACCAGCCGGCCGCGCCGACCGCCGTCGCGGGCACCGAGTCGAACGTCACCGGCCCGCTGGGGACGTCGACGAGGCCACGGGCGCGCCAGGCGCCGACGTCGGCCCGAACGCCGGGGTGGTGCAGGTCGACGGCGAACAGCCGCCTGCCGTCGGTGGTGTGGGCGGTGACGAGCGCGTGGCTCAGCGACCCGGCGAGCGAGCACCAGGGTTTGGTGCCGGTGAGCACGCCCTCATGGGCGTCAAGTCGTACGCCGGGACCCTCGGCTGCGTAGACGCCCCACGTGGTGCCCTCGAGATCGTGGTCGGCGTCCGCCTCGGCGAGGATGGCGACAGCGTCGAGGTGGGCCTCGACCACGCGCGCGGCGCTCAGGTCGGCGGCCCCGAGGCTCGCGAGCAGCTCCCACCTCAGCCGGGTGCTCCCCCCGCCCGGCTCGGGTGCGGCCGTCGTGAGGGCGCGGGCCAACGCCAGGTGGGCGCTGACGTCCCCGGGGGCGACCTGGGCCAGCGACGTGATGAGCAGCGGGTCGACGACCCCGATGCCCAGGACGACAGGTTCGGTCACGCCGTATCGAGCAGACGTGCCAGCCCGTGCATCGACAGGGCGTCGCACAGCGCCGGCGAGGGCGCTTCGATGCGCAGACCGTGGCTGCCGGCCGCCCGGCGCAGCTCGAGCAGCAACCACACGGCGCGCAGGTCCACGTCCGTGACGTTCTGGGCGAGGACGACGATCGGCAGGCCCTGGGCCACTCCGGCCTCGAGGTCGTCGACCAGGTCGCGGATGTCCTGGTGCAGCTCGACACCGATGGCGCCGTGCATCACGACGAGTGCCTGGTCGGCGTCGATGAGCAGGCTGACCGACCCACCCGGGTCGCGGTCGAGCGTCGTCAGCCGCAGGGGCTGGACGGTGGAGCTGGACGGACTGAGAGCGTTCACTGACATGGATTGCCCCTGACATCGGCGATGCGTGAGGCTCGCCACGTCTTGACGAGTTTCTCGGAGCCTAGCAGCGCTCAGGCCCCGATAACACGCTCGCAGACGGTCACTTTTGGAGCGCTCCAACCGGCCAACCGCAGGGGTGGCCGCCGTCCGGTCAGCCCGCCTCCAGCCGGGCGCGCCCCTCACGAACCCGGAGCCCGGTGGCCGGCCCGGCGATCTGCACGGTGTCACCCACCTGCTGCCACGGGCCCCCGTCGACACTGAACTCACCGCCGTAGGTGGCCGCGACGCTCACCCCCGCCGCGCCCGGTTTGTCGTACGTGTGCCGCACACCGCCGTCGGGGTAGACACCACCCGCGTCCTCAGTCGGCCCCGCGTGCGCACCGTCACCGAAGTCGTACACGAACGAGCGACCCAGCGGACGGATGCGCACGCTGCGGCCAAGGAGCTGCACCGTTGCGACCTCCGCAGGCTCGACCCCCTCGGCGGGCCACTGCACCCGGTAGTAGGTCGGCAGGTTGACCAGGGTGACGTTGCCCTCCGGCTGGATCCGCACGACGGGCTTGGCGAACCGCACCTCACGGAACGCCTGTCGGATGGCCTGAAGGGTCAGGACGGGCCGCGGGTTCGCAGCCGCGACCACCGCAGCGGGCACGTTGCACGCGAGTCCGGTGCGCACCCAGGGGCCGGTTGCTCCACCCGCCGGGTCGATGGGCCGAGACCAGATCCAGGTCATCGGGCCGGGGCCAAGGCCAGCCGCCTGACAGCCACTCACCAGGGTCTGGCACGACAGGTCGTAGGCACCTCCGACATTGGGGTCATTGCCCGGGCACGCGGGCGTCAGGGTTGTCTGGCTTCGGGGGTGGGCTGTCGCACTGACGTCCTGCGTTGTTCCGCCCTGCCCACCACCTGGGACGCCTTGTGACCCACCGACGTTGATGCCTCCCGAAGTGAAGTTCGCGCCGATGCTGGCATCTCCGCCCCCTGTGTCGACAGCGCGCGCAGGTGCGACCGTGACCCACATCACGACAGCGACGCAGGTGCAGGCCAATCTGCCGGGGTGGCGAGTCATTTGGCGGTCACGTTGGCCTTAGCGATGTCTTCGACGATCCATCGCCGCCCGGTGCGCGCGACGGCGATCTCGATCAGGGCCCGCTCCTCCGGGTCGACACGTTGTACTCCGCCGTCGCGGCGAACCACCGACGATCGCCTGTGCACCAAGACTGCCGAGAACGCCCGCGTCCGCGCGGTGGACTCCGGCAGTTCCGTATACAGGCTGACGTCGTACGGCGGGCGGGCCACGCGCAACCCGGAGGCCTGCAGCTTGCCGATGTTCATGGAGAAGTTCGCACACGTGACGCAGGACGATCTAAAGGTGCCATCCAAGATGCGGACGGACTGTCCCTGGAATGCACCATTCACAAGGTCGAAGTAGTACGCGGCAAACGCCTGTGCGCCGGCGGCAGAGTCGGCAAGAGCCGACGGCGGTACTTTGGCGTCGTTCGACTTCGTTGCGCCCGTGCTGGTCGCCACCGTTGGAGCTCCCGAGCCCTGCGCCGGGGTGGTCGGTACTGCCGTCGGCGTGGCGATGGGATCCGGAATCTCGACGACGTCCGATCCGGTGCAGGCTGCGAGCGCGGCGGCGAGTGTCGCCGCAACTACCAGTCCCCTGCCCCCCATGACGATCAACCGTAGCGACTTTGGCGGTTCGGGAAAAGGCTCGAGCGCCCCCTGTGGACGCACCCACGTCAGGCGCACGCGCCAGCCACGTGGACCTCAGGACGGTTGGGCTTAGGTTGACATGGTGAGCGAGGAACCGCTGGTGCTGCTGCAGATGTGGGGTGTGGCCGGCAGGAGCGTCCCGGGTGCGGTGCGCCGGATGGCTACGCAGCGGCTGCAGCTTCGATCGCAGCCGGGGCTGACCTTCGCCAAGCTGATGGGCACCGGGGACGGGCGCACGTTCAC
>JBKJTJ010000082.1:0-5669 GCA_046590855.1 Actinomycetota bacterium | reverse complement strand
CGGGGCCAACCTCGCGCGCGAGGGGATGCGGCACGACGGCATCCACCTGCAGTGGCCGGGAGAGCGGCACCGGGTCGACTTCCCCTCGCACTGCGGCCGGTCGGTGTGGGTCTACGGCCAGACGCAGGTGGTGCGCGACCTGATCGCCGCACGGCTCGCCGACGGCCAGCAGCTGCACTTCGAGGTGAGCCAGACCTCCCTGCACGACCTCGAGACCGACCGGCCATCGGTGCAGTACGTCGACGCCGCGGGCACGCCGCAGGTGATCGATTGCGACGTCGTGGTGGGCGCCGACGGCTTCCACGGCGTGAGCCGACCGACGGTGCCGGCGGCCCTGCAGCGCACCTGGCAGCGCGACTACCCGTTCGCCTGGCTGGGGATCCTCGCCGACGTCGCGCCGTCGACCGACGAGCTGATCTACGCCTGGCACCCGCGCGGGTTCGCGATGCACAGCATGCGCTCGCCGACGGTCAGCCGGCTCTACCTGCAGGTCGACCCCACCGAGCGGCTCGAGGACTGGTCGGACGACCGGATCTGGAGCGAGCTGTCGCTGCGGATGGCCCTGCCCGGCTGGACGCTGCACGACGGTCCGGTGACCGACAAGGGCATCACCCCGATGCGCAGCTTCGTCAGCGCGCCGATGCGGCACGGGCGGTTGTTCCTGGTCGGCGACGCGGCCCACATCGTGCCGCCAACCGGGGCGAAAGGGCTGAACCTGGCGGTGGCCGACGTCCGGCTGCTGGATCTCGCCCTGGGCGAGCTGTTTGCCACCGGCAGCGAGGCGCTGGTGGACGCCTACAGCGACACGGGGCTGCGCCGGGTCTGGCGCACCACGCACTTCTCGTGGTGGATGACGAGCATGCTGCACTCCTTCGGCGACGAGTTCGACGACGAGCTGCGGATCGCCCAGCTGAGGTACGTGACGTCGTCCGACGCGGCGGCCGCGGGTCTGGCCGAGAACTACACGGGACTGCCGCTCGGGACGTGATCTGCATCACACGGATCGCTCTGGCGCGATTGGACCCGTTTTCTCATGGGGCACTGAGGATCGCTGGTGACGCTGGGTTTACTGCCTCTCACCCCAGGAGACCATCGTGACCACGTCCACCGCGACCCGCCCCACCGAGGTGGCTGCTCCGGCCCGCAACAAGGCCTACAGCGCCCTGATCGGCCTCACGGCCCTGCTCATCCTGCTGCAGGGTGTGTGGGCCGGGATCTTCCTGCAGCACGACGGCGAGCGCGACGCCGCCCAGAGCTGGATCGACCTCCACGCCCGTGGCGCGGACCTGTCCATCGTGCTGGCCGCTGCGGCGACGGTCGTGGCGTTCTGGAAGCTGCGTCAGCGCCGTGACCTGTGGATCGGCAGCGCCGTCCTCACCGTCGTCCTCGTGCTCGAGTCCTACATCGGCGGCCTGATCGTCGACGCCTCGAAGGACGTCCTCACCGCGGTGCACGTGCCGCTGGCGATGGCGCTGGTCGGCCTCGCCGTCTGGCTGCCGCTGCGCGCCCGCAACCGCGCCTGAGGTTCCCCCGCGCGTCAGCCGGGCGAGACGGTCATCCGATCGATGGCCAGGTCGAGGGCGAGCCGCAGCGGGCGCGTCGAGCGCGTGACGTCGGTGAGCAGCAGCCCTCCCTGCACCGCGGCCAGCACCGACGTGGCCAGATCATCGGGCACCAGTGCCTCGTCGAGCTCGCCGCCGCGCTGCATCGCAGCGAACCCCGTCGCCAGAAGCCGCTCCCGCTGCTCGAAGCTCTCGGTCAGCAGAGGGACGACGGCGTCGGCCCACGCGCGCAGCCCGGCCATGGAGGTCAGGTCCTCCAGCAGGGTCCTCTGCACCTGGAGCACGCGCTCGGTCTGCCGCTGGATCACGGCCGTGACCAGGTCGTCCTTGTCCGCGAAGTAGTGGTGAAGCTGCGACCTGCTGGTGCGGCTCGCCGAAGTCACCGGATCGAGGCTGGTCCCCGCGACGCCGGCGGCGTACATCAGGTCAGCCGCCGCGACGACGATGCGTGAGCGCGTGAGCGCCCCCGGGCGGTCAGCGCCGGCGACTGCCGTGTCTGCATCCTCGCCACGGTAGGCACTGTGGACTTTTCAGTGGACTCCTGATCCGTCAGAATGGACCGGACAGTCCAGTCCAGTGAAGGAGCGAGACGGCAATGGCTTAACTGAGCGACGGCGACACCTTCCCCAGCCTCACCCTGCAGACGGTCGGGGGCCAGGGGATCACCCTGCCGGACGACCTGGCCGGTTCCTACGGCGTCGTCCTGGTCTACCGCGGGTCGTGGTGCCCGTACTGCAACGCCCAGCTCGCTGCCTTCTCCCGTGCGCACGACACCCTCACCGAGCTCGGTGTGAAGGTGGTGGCGCTGTCCGTCGACGACGAGCCGACCTCGGCGGCGATGGTCGAGAAGCACCGTCTGCCCTTCGCGGTCGCCCACAGCGCGGACGCCGACCTCGTGGCGGCCGCGACCGCGGCGTACACCAATGACGACCCCCACTACCTGCAGTCCACCGGCTTCGTCCTGGCGCCTGACGGCAGCGTCCTCACTGCCGTGTACTCCAGCGCCGCCATCGGGCGCCTCGTCGCGGACGACGTCATCGGCTTCGTCCGGTACCTCAGGTCCCAGCACTGATCCCCGCACCGAGGCAGACTGTGAGGCATGCCTCTCACCGGTGAGTACGAGCCGAGCACGCAGCAGTGGGTCCGCGACCAGGTCGAGGCGTACGAGTCCTCCGGGGGCACGCAGGGGACGACGTTGCGCGACATGCCCGTCGTCCTGCTGACGATGGTGGGCGCCAAGTCGGGCAAGCTCCGCAAGGTGCCGCTGATGCGCGTCGAGCACGAGGGCGCCTACGCCGCCATCGCCTCGATGGGCGGCGCCCCGCAGAACCCCACCTGGTACGCGAACCTGGTGCAGCACCCCGGCCTCGAGCTGCAGGACGGCCCGTCGAAGTGGGACATGACCGCCCGCGAGGTGACCGGTGACGAGCGAGCGGCGTGGTGGGTCCGCGCCGTCGCGGCCTACCCCGACTACGCCGACTACCAGCTCAAGACCGATCGTCAGATCCCGGTCTTCGTGCTGGAGCGCACCGACGGCTGACCGGGGTTGGGTACGGTGGCGGGCGCTGGGAGGGCTCGCATAGTGGCCGAGTGCGGCGGTCTTGAAAACCGCTAGGGGTGCAAGCTCCTCATGGGTTCGAATCCCATGCCCTCCGCTGAATGACGGCGCGACGAGGCCGGGTCAAGAGGCGGGGTTCAGCCGCAGTGCGCGCTGCTCGGCTCGCCGCACGCGAACGCGGCCGCCGCTGACCTGCACCTCGAAGGCGGGCTGCGGCCGGGTGGCGGGGCCGCGCACCACGGCGCCGTCGTTTAGCGAGAACCTGCTGGCGTGCCAGGGGCACTCGATGCAGCCGTCTACGATCGGGCCCGCGTGCAGCGGCGCGCCGCGGTGGGTGCAGCGGTCGCCCAGGGCGCACCCGGCCCTCGTGCCGCACGAGCAGCACCGGCATGTCTTCGACCGTGAACGACTGCGACTGCCCCTCGAGCAGGTCGGTCTCGGCGCAGACGTCCGTCCAGTCCGTCGGCGGGCTCATGAAGGCGGTGGTGTCGACGCCGACACCGAGCGCATATGACAGGTGGCCCCCCAGCCAGCCACCGGCGCCCATCACCCCGAAGCCGGCCAGGGCCAGCAGCCGACCCCCGCCGCCGCCCCGCCGGCTGAGCCACGACGCGGTCAGCAGCGCCAGGCCGACGGTGTTCGACGCGGCGTGCACGAGACCGACGCGACGCTCGGCGCCCTCGGTGTCGCTCCAGTCCGACAGCCCGGTGGCCGCGGCGGGCAGTGAAGACAGGATGCCGAGGCCGATCAGTTGGCGGCTGGCGTCGCGGTCACCACAGGTCGAGGTCGAGGACGATGGCGCTCGCGACGCCCCGATCGGGACGGTGACGAGCACACCGGGTGCAGCGGGTGGCCGACCTCGGTCCCGGACGGAGCGTTCTTGACCGGACCGGCCGGGATGGCGCCGGTGAGTCGTGCCAGACGGTCGGCGGGTGCGTCCAGGGACGTGCGTCTCGACGGCGGCGACGAGGACGGCCTCCAGCGGCAGCCGCCTCGTCGTACCACTACCGGAGGCGCCTAGCATCCGAGTCATGCCGATCAGCCAGGACAGCCCGGTCAGCCGGTTCGGGACCGTCGAGCTCGAGGACCTGCCCGAAGACCTTCGGACCCGGCTCGGCCCGGTCGTCGAGCGGTCCGGCTTCCTGCCCAACATCTTCCGTGCCTTGGGACGCCGTCCGGCCGAGCTGCGGGCGTTCCTGGATTACCACGACGCGCTGATGACGTCCGACGACGGACTGTCCAAGGCTGAGCGCGAGCTCGTGGTCGTCGCGACGTCGGGCCTGAACGACTGCCCCTACTGCGTCGTCGCGCACGGTGCGATCCTGCGGATTCGTTCCAAGGAGCCGCACCTGGCCGACCTGGTGGCCACCAACCCTCGCGGCTGCGACCTCGCCCCGCGGCAGCGCGCCATCGTCGACCTGGCGCTGACCCTCGCGGGCGACCCCGCGTCGTTCGGCGAGGCTGACCTGCTGGCCGCCCACGACGCCGGGCTCACCGACGACGAGATCTGGGACGTCGGCTCGATCACGGCGCTGTTCGCCGCCTCGAACCGCCTGGCGCACCTGTTCGCGCTCAGGCCCAACGCCGAGTTCCACACGATGGGCCGCTGACACGTGAAGCGCGACTCCCACAGCGGGCCGGTGCCGGACAGTGCCTGGGCCGCCGACACCGTCGCGCGGGCGCGCGGGCGGGTCGCGGTCTTCAACGCCGAGCGCGTCGACGGGCTCGACGGCGGATGGACCATGGACGAGAGCATCTGGGAGCTGATGCGCGCGCACATCCTCGCCACGATCGACGAGCTGGCTGACGCCGACGGGACCGTGGCCCTCAAGACCGTGGTCGACCTTGCGCAGGAGCGGTACGCAACGCACGAGCTGTTCCCCAAGGGGCGGGTTCGCAACTACTGCACCTTCACCAAGGTCGACCTCGAGGCTCGTTGCGAGGTTGAGCGGGTGCCCGGTCGATCCCCGCAGCGCATCATGCGCTGGCGCCCTGAGCAGCCGTGAACACCGCGATGGTTGCGGTGATCTGGTCGTCCTGGCAGCCAGATCGCCGCAACCACGGCGGTGTCGACGATGGCGAGGCCCGAGCAGGGCGCCTCGTCCCCCCGCTGGACGTTCACCGCAGCAGCACCCATAACGACCTCGGCCGGCTGGTGGGGTGGTTGGGCCGCC
Organism: Actinomycetota bacterium; assembly: GCA_046590855.1. Lineage (GTDB taxonomy): Bacteria > Actinomycetota > Actinomycetes > Actinomycetales > Angustibacteraceae > JACMOY01. The sequence continues at coordinate 375 of JBKJTJ010000082.1, read as the reverse complement.
TCCTGCGCGGCGGGCGTGACCCCGTGCCTGCCGACGCCAGGCGGATCAGCTGCTAGGCAGGGCGGCGAAGTCACGCTTGGTCTGGCGGTACCACGAGATCCCCGACAGGGGCCGCTTCCAGCGCCCCTTCATGGACTGCAACGCCGCCGCGTGCGTGTCGTCCCCCGCAGCGACAGCGGCCTGCAGGTGCTTGTCCTGTGCCTTGATCACCTCGTCCGCGGTCTCGCCGCTCAGAGCGAGGTCGCAGGGGCCGCCCAGCTGCCTGCAGGTCATGGTCTTCATCACGAGCCCCGTTCCTGGATGCGGACGAGGTTGCCCGACGGGTCCCGGAAGGCGCAGTCGCGCACCCCCCACGGCTGGGTCGCGGGCTCGGAC
>JBKJTJ010000099.1:0-4551 GCA_046590855.1 Actinomycetota bacterium | reverse complement strand
TGGCCCTGTCAGTCTGATCTGGCCCCACCGTGACGGTCTGATTTGGCCCCACCACCGACACGCCGGGGACCTGTTGTGACGGTCTGATCTGGCCCCACCCCGAAGGCTCGCCGTGTTACTGGCGGCGTTCGGGAGGGGCAGAAGTGGCGAGGTCGAAGGTGGAGTTGTTCGAGGCGATACGTCGCGATGGCAGGGTCGAGCAGTTGTCGATCCGGGCCTTGGCGGACAAGCACGGTGTCCATCGGCGGACGGTTCGGGAAGCGTTGGTCAGCGCGGTCCCGCCGCCGCGGAAGACCCCGGTCAGGGTCGCGCCGAAGCTGGAGCCGGCGAAGGGTCTGATCGACGCGATGCTGCTGCTGGACCTGACCGCGCCGCGCAAGCAGCGTCACACTGCGCGCCGGGTGCTGGCCCGCTTGGTTGATGAGCAGGGGTTCACCGACCTGACGTACTCGTCGGTGCGGGACTACGTCGCCAAGCGCCGCAAGGAGATCTGGGCTGAGGCCGGCAAGGGCCTGGAGGACGCGTTCGTGCCGCAGACCCATGAGCCGGGCGCGGAGGGGGAGGTCGACTTCGCCGATCTGTGGATCGACCTGGCTGGGGTCCGGACGAGGTGCTTCCTGTTCACGATGCGGCTGTCGTTCTCGGGCAAGGCGGTGCACCGCGCCTACACCACGCAGGGTCAGGAGGCATTCTTGGAAGGCCATCAGGTCGCGTTCGAGGTGTTCGGCGGGACGCCGATGTTCCACATCCGCTACGACAACCTCAAGGCTGCGGTGTCGCGGGTGCTGTTCGGCCGAAACCGCACCGAGTCCTCGCGCTGGGTGGCGTTCCGGTCGCACTACGGCTTCGAGTCGTTCTACTGCAACCCCGGCATCGAGGGCGCCCACGAAAAGGGCGGCGTCGAGGGCGAGGGCGGCCGGTTCCGCCGCAACCACCTGGTCCCGGTCCCGAAGGTCGCCTCGATGGCTGAGCTCAACGAGCTGCTCGCCGGCTACGACGCGGCTGATGACGCCCGCCGGATCAGCAACCGCAGCCAAAGCGTGGGGCAGCACTTCGCCTTGGAGGCCACCCTGCTGCGGCCGCTACCGAGGGAGCTGTTCGAGACCGGCCTGATGCTGACACCGCGAGTCGACCGGTATGCCCGGGTGACCGTCCGGCAGTGCCACTACTCGGTCCCGGCCCGACTGATCGGGCATCGGGTCCGCGGGGTGCTGCGCGCCTCGGAGCTGGTGCTGTTCGACGGCCGCCTCGAGGTCGCCCGGCACGAGCGTGCGACCGTCCGCGGCAGCGAGGTCCTGCTGCTGGATCACTACCTGGAAGTGCTGGTGCGCAAGCCCGGCGCGCTGCGCGGTGCCACCGCGCTGGTCCAAGCACGAGCGGCCGGCACGTTCACCAACGCCCATGAGGCGTTCTGGGCCGCGGCCCGCAAGACCCACGGCGACGGCGGCGGCACCCGCGCCCTGGTCGAGGTCCTGCTGCTGCACCGCCACCACGCCCACGTCGACGTCGTCGCGGGCATCACCGCCGCCCTGGGTGTCGGTGCGGTCAGCCCCGACGTGGTGGCCCTCGAGACCCGCCGAAGCGCCCAGCAGCAAGCCAAGGCGGCCACCGGTGATCCGGTCGTGGTGAGCCTGCAAGCCCGTCGCCTCACCGAGCTCACCGACCAGCTCCCGCTGGACCTACGACCGCCACCGTCGGTCGCGGACTACGACAGCCTGCTCACCGGAACGAGGGACCCATGACCGGCACCACCACCGCCAGCACGACGCCCGGAGCGGCGACCGACGCAGGGACCGCAGGTGCAGGCACGGCACGTCCCAAGACCACCGGCCGCCAACCCAGCGAGCAGGCCATCGACGCCGCGATCGAGGGCGCCACCCGGCTGCTGCGACTGCCGACGTTCCGGGACCGCTACAGCGAGTTCGCCGACGCCGCCGGACGCGAGCAGCTGTCCTACCGGGCGTTCTTGTCCGAGCTGCTCCTGGCCGAGTGCGATGACCGTGAGGAACGACGAGCTGCCCGCCGGGTCGCCGAGGCCGGCTTCCCCCGACCCAAGACCCTCGAAGACTTCGACTTCGCGGCGAACACCGCGATCAACCCCGCGACCATCAACACCCTGGCCGGCTGCGGCTGGGTCAGCAAGGGCCAGTCGCTGTGCTTGATCGGCGACAGCGGCACCGGCAAGAGCCACCTGCTCATCGGGCTCGGGACCGCAGCCGCCCAAGCCGGCCACAAGGTCCGCTACGTCCTCGCCGCCAAGCTCGTGAACGAGCTCGTCGAAGCCGCCGACGAACGCCAGCTGTCCCGGACCATCGCACGCTACGGCCGGGTCGAACTCCTCTGCCTTGACGAGCTGGGCTACATGGAGCTCGACAAGCGCGGCGCGGAACTGCTGTTCCAGGTCCTTACCGAACGCGAGGAGAAGACCGCCGTCGCGATCGCCAGCAACGACAACTTCAGCAGCTGGACCAAGACCTTCACCGACCCCCGGCTCTGCGCCGCCATCGTCGACCGCCTCACCTTCGGCGCCAACATCATCGAAACCGGCACCCACTCCTACCGCCTCGCCCACACCCTCGCCACCCAGAGTGGTCGCTGAACAGACACCTGCCGGCGCCACGCACTCACCGACGAACCGAACCGCAGCCTCGGCACCTCCGCGGTTCGCGCCACCGAGCGAGGTGTTGCGCGTGACACCCACCCCACCTACTCAATCTGTGTCAGTATCTAGCCATGCACGCAGGTAATGAGTCAGTGAGAGAGCAGCCGGCGGTCGAGCACGTGGAGCTGGCGGTGGAGACCTTCCGCATGCTCGCCGACGTGACCCGGGTGCAGATGTTGTGGGCGTTGCGCGATCACGAGCTCGCGGTCAACGAGCTGGCGGCGGTCGTCGGCAAACCGGCGGCGTCGATGTCGCAACACCTCGCGAAGATGCGACTGGCCCGGCTGGTGAGCACCCGCCGGGAGGGGACGAAGGTGTTCTACCGGTTGGACAACTCCCACGTCCGCCAGCTCGTGGAGGACGCGGTGTTCAACGCCGAGCACGCCGGCGCCGACGTCCCGGCCCACCACCGGGGCAGTGCCGATGTCGCCGAGCTGCCCGCCGCCCGCGGCGGGGGAATCGCCTGATGAGCGGCACTGATCACGAGCCCGGCCACGACCATGGACATGGCGACCGGGAGCAGCCGCACGCCGGCAACCCCACTGACCTCGATGTCGGTCAGGACCTCGAGGGCCACGGCCACGGTCACGGTGATGGTGGGGAGCACGCGCACAGGGGTGGGGTGGTGGGGTTCGTGCTGTCACTGGTGCGGCCGCACTCCCACGACGCGGCCGACTCGGTGGACTCCGCGCTGGAGGGCAGCACCGAGGGCATCCGGGCGGTCAAGATCAGCCTCGCCGTGCTCGGGGTGACCGCGGTGGCGCAGCTGCTGGTGGTGCTGTTCACCGGCTCGGTCGCCCTGCTCGCGGACACCATCCACAACTTCTCCGACGCCCTGACCGCGATCCCCCTGTGGGCGGCGTTCGTGCTTGGCCGCCGGGCCGCCACGAAACGCTTCACCTACGGCTATGGCCGGGCCGAGGACCTCGCCGGGGTGTTCATCGTCCTCATGATCGCCCTGTCCTCCCTGGTCGCCGGCTATGAGTCGGTGCGTCGGCTGCTGGACCCGCAGCCCATCAACCACGTCGGGGTCGTCATCGCCGCCGGGCTCATCGGCTTCGCCGGCAACGAGCTCGTCGCCCTTTACCGCATCCGCACCGGACGGCGCATCGGCTCCGCCGCCCTGGTCGCCGACGGGCTGCACGCCCGCACCGACGGGTTCACCTCCCTCGCCGTCGTCGTCGGCGCCCTCGGAGTGCTCGCCGGGTTCCCCCTAGCCGACCCGATCGTCGGGATCCTCATCACCCTGGCGATCCTCGTCGTGCTCCGCGGCGCGGCCACCGACATCGGACGTCGCCTCATGGACGCCGTAGACCCCCACCTCGTCGACACCGCCGAGACCAGCCTGAGCACCGTCCCCGGCGTCCTCGGCGTCGAGGACCTGAAGCTGCGGTGGATCGGGCACCGGATGCGCGCCGAAGCCGCCCTGCTCGTCGACCCCACCCTGTCCGTCCTCGACGGCCACGCCATCGCCGTCACCGCCCACCACCAGCTGCTGCACGACGTCCCCCGCCTCGTCGACGCCACCATCCACCTCAGCCCCACCGGCGAGCACGGCACCACCCAGCACCAGATCCTCGCCCACCACCGCTGACCTGTCCGGCGCCGGACACAAGCCCGGCGCACAGCATCCCGGCTCAAGAACCCACCACAGCGGGCCACGGGCACCTCGCGGCCACCTCAGCTCATGAACGCAGTTCTGATGGTTGAGCAGCGTCCTGGATTCACAGTCCACCAGATCAGCTAGGCCATCGATTGGAAGAGGATGCGGCGGGTGAGCTCCCCTGGGGCCAGATCAGACCGCCACCCTGGGGCCAACTCGGGTTGACACACTCACGGAGAGCATCTCCAAGAGCGCGTGCGCTTTTCCCACGATCTCCAACGCCGCC
>JBKJTJ010000087.1:0-4592 GCA_046590855.1 Actinomycetota bacterium | reverse complement strand
GTCTCTCCTTCTCTGGGTCCGAGCCAGAGAAGGCGCGGACCGTCGTCAGTGCAGGGGGGTGTTCATCGCTGGGTGCTCATGGGGTGCTCATCAGCGTTCTGCTCTCGATCGGTCGTGCCCGGACCCGAGGGGCCAGGCGTGGGGACCCCGGGCGACTGCCCCGGGGGTCGTGCACCATCCTGCAGCATCGCCCGCAGCTGCTCGACGACTCGGTCGGTGGCGACCGGGCTCGTACGGCGCAGCGCCCGGGCCAGTGCCTTGCGGCGGACGGCGAGGGCGAGGCACTGCTCGTCGGGGTGCAGCCACAGGCCGCGTCCCGGCATGCGTCGACGGGGGTCGAGCACCAGGGTCACCCCGTCGTGCTCATCCACCGCCAGTCGCAGCAGATCCGACCGTCCGCCCACCACGCGGCACCCCACGCACGTGCGCTGCGGCCCCGTGGGGGACGCGTCGTCCGATGCGGTGGGACCCGCGCCAGGGCGCTCGGTCCCCCTCAGTCTACCGCGTCCGGTCGACAGGGGGCCCCGCCTCGGGATCAGCGTCATCAGCGTCGGTGTCAGCCCCGACCGGGGTGTCCGGGTGGATGTCGATCCGCCACCCTGTCAGCTTGGCGGCCAGGCGCGCGTTCTGGCCCTCCTTGCCGATGGCCAGCGACAGCTGGTAGTCGGGGACGGTGACCCGGGCCGCGCGCGCGACCGGGTCGACCACGACGACCTCGGTCACCCGAGCGGGCGACAGGGCGTGCGCGACGAAGGCGGCGGGGTCGGCGTCCCAGTCCACGACGTCCATCTTCTCGCCGTGCAGCTCGGACATCACGGCGCGCACCCGCTGACCCATCGGGCCGATGCAGGCGCCCTTGGCGTTCAGGCCCGGCACCGTGGTGGTGACGGCGAGCTTGGTGCGGTGACCGGCCTCGCGGGCCAGCGCCATGATCTCGACGGTGCCGTCGGCGATCTCGGGAACCTCCAGGGCGAACAGCTTGCGCACCAGGTTGGGGTGGGTGCGCGAGAGCTGGATGGAGGGCCCACGCAGGCCCTTGCGGACGGCGATGACGTAGCAGCGCAGGCGCTCGCCGTGGACGTACTTCTCACCCGGCACCTGCTCGGACGCCGGCAGCACGCCCTCGACGGTGCCCAGGTCGACCAGGACGTTGCGGGCGTCCGGGCCCTGCTGGATGATCCCGCCGACGATGTCGCCCTCGCGGCCGGCGAACTCACCGAGGACGCGGTCGTCGTCCGCGTCGCGCAGCCGCTGCAGGATCACCTGGCGCGCGGTGGTGGCCGCGATCCGGCCGAACCCGGTCGGGGTGTCGTCGTACTCACGGGTCGTGCCGTCGGCGAGCTCCTCGCGGGCGAGCACGGTGACGTGGCCGGTGGTGCGGTCGAGCTCGACGCGCGCCCCGGGGACGGCGCCGTCGGTGTGGTGGTACGCCGTCAGCAGGGCCTGCTCGATCGCGCCGATCAGCACGCCGATCGGGATGTCCTTCTCCCGCACCAGCATCCGCAGTGCGGCCAGGTCGATGTCCACGATCAGCTCCTGCCGGTCTCGTCGTCGGCGTCCACACCGTCTGCGTCATCGTCATCGTCATCGTCATCGTCGTCGAGGTCGTCCCCGCCGTCGGGGCGGTTGAACTCGACCTGCACCACGCCCTGCACGACGTCGGCCCAGGCGATGACGCGCTGCTTTGTGGCGGGCATCCCCTTCTTGGCGCCGTTGAGCAGCAGCACCAGCGCGTCGTCGTCCTGCACCGACAGCACCCGCCCGGTGGCGACTGTCCCGTCGGCCAGCGTGAGCTGAACGACCCGCCCGACGTTGCGCCGCAGGTGCCGCGGCTCGGTGAGCGGACGCTCGACCCCCGGTGAGCTGACCTCGAGGGTGTACGGCGACTGCCCCATCGGGTCGGCCTCGTCCAGGGCGGCCGAGACGGCGCGGGCGGCGTCGGCGATGGCGTCCAGCGACAGCGACCCGACCTGCTCGTCGGGCAGGTCGAGCACGACGCGCAGCAGCAGGCGGTCGCCGACGGTGGTCACGGCAGCGTCGTCCAGCACCAGCCCCAGGTCGCGGACGACGGGCTCGAGCTGGTCGCGGACGACCTGGTCGGCCGACCCGTCCGGGCGTCGGGTTGCCATCGATGACTCCGTTCGCCGCTGTTCTCGTGTGGGGTGCTGGTCGTGCGGCTCCAGGGTAGCGACTCGCGGGCACCGTCCTCACCGTCGACGGCTGCGGTGTGCGTGCGACGATGCACCGTGCCGACGTCGTCCCGGCCGCGGCGTCCCGAGCGTCCGGCCACCACCCGCCGCCAGGTGCTGGTGACCGGCGGCGGGGCCGTGCTGCTGCTGACGTCGGGCTGCGGTCTGCGGCTGGAGTCCGACCCTCCCCCACCGCTGCCGCCGGAGCCGCCCACCGTCGACGAGCTGGCCCGCGGGCGTGCTGCCACCCGCGCGCTGCAGCTGATCGACCTGGTCGCCGCCGTGCGGACGTCACGGCCGGACGCCGCGCGGGCCCTCACCGCGCTCCACGAAGATCACCGCGCGCACCTGGCCGCGCTGCGTCCCCTTCCCGCGCCGAGCCCCACGCCGTCGGCGACCACCTCGCCGGCACCCGCCTCGCTCCCGCGCCTGCTGGCCGCCGAGCGGGCGGCCGCGGCGGCTGCCTCGGCCGACGTGGCGGGCACCGGGGCCACCACGGCGCGGCTGCTGGCCTCGGTGGCAGCGTCGCTGCAGGTGCACGTCAGCGTCCTGCGCGCCCTGCCGGCAGCCGCCAAGTGACCACCACCCCGACACCGGCCCCCTCGCCCACGGGCGGCGAGCGCTCGGACTCTCGACCGGGCCCCCGACCGGCGCCGCCCGAGCTCGCCGCGCTGGCCGACGTCCTCGCCGGCGAGCAGGCCGCCGTGTACGGCTACGGCGTCGTGGGCGGTCAGGCCGGGCCGGAGCACCGCAGGGCCGCGATGGCGAGCCTGTCCGCCCACGCCCTGCAGCGCGACCTGCTCGCCGCCCGCCTCTCGACCGCCGGGGCCCCTCCGCTCGCCGCACCGCCGGCGTACTCCCTGCCGTTCGAGGTGTCGTCCGTCGCGGACGCGAGGCGCCTCGCGGTGCACATCGAGCTCACGCTGGCCGCCGGGTACGCCGACCTGGTGGCCGCCGCAGTCCCGGCCCGACGCGACGAGGCGGCCGGCTGGCTGACCCGTTGCGCCCTGCAGGCGCGGGGCTGGGGGGCGACACCGCAGCCGTTCCCCGGCCTGCCGGAGCGGGTCAGCCCGTGACGACCTGGTAACCCAGGCGCAGCACCAGGACCGACGAGACGGCGACGAACACGATCCGTACGAAGCCGGACCCCTTGGCTACGGCGGTGCGCGCCCCGACGTATCCGCCGAGCATGTTCGCCGCCCCCATCGCAAGGCCCAGTCGACCGAGCACCACCCCCTGCGGCACGAACACGAGCAGCGCGCCCAGGTTCGTCGCGACGTTCGCGATCTTGGCCTTCGCGCTGGCCTGCACGAAGCCGTACCCCAGCAGGCTCACCAGCCCGAACACGAGGAACGACCCCGTACCGGGACCGACGGCGCCGTCGTAGACCCCGATCACCAGGCCGAGACCGCCGGCGGTGACGTGGTGCCGAGAACCGTTGTGCCGCAACGCCGTCACCTGCCCGAGCTGCGGACGGCGCAGGGTGTAGAAGAGGACGCACACCAAGGCCACCAGGACGATCGGCACGATGGCGGACGACGGGAGCACCGTCGCCAGACCCGCGCCGGCGAGCGCTCCGGTGAGGGCGAACGCGGCCATCGGCAGCGCCGTGCGCAGGTCCGGTCGCACGCGGCGGTAGTAGGTCACCGCGCTGGTCACGGTGCCGCAGATGCTCGCCAGCTTGTTGGTGCCCAGCGCGAGCACGGCGGGGCTGCCCGTGCCCAGACCGAGCAGCAGCGCAGGCAGCTGGATCAGGCCACCGCCGCCCACCACGGCGTCCACCCAGCCGGCGGTGAGTCCCGCGAGCAGCAGCAGTCCCAACGTCCACGGGCCGGCGCCCGCCGGGAGGTCGAACCAGGCGGCGAGGCCGGTCACCGCCCGGCGTTCCAGCCGGTCACCACGTCGAGCACGTCCGACAGCTCCTGGACGGTGGCATCCGGCGTCGCGTCGACGCTCACCTGCTGGTCCAGCGGGATGTCGGAGTGCGGCACGAAGATCGCCCGCATCCCCGCCTGCTGGGCACCGTGCACGTCCTCGAACGGCCGGTCACCGACGAAGGCGACCTGCGCGGGCTCGGCGCCGACCGCACGGGCAGCGGCCCGGAACGCCTCCGGGTGGGGCTTGGTGACGGCGATCTCGCTGGAGTAGACCGCGCCGTCGATCAGGTGCAGGACGCCGTCGCGCTCGAACACCTGCTCGTGCCGCTCGCGCGACCAGATGGTGTTCGACAGCACACCGACCTTGAACCCGTTGTCGTGCAACGCCTCCAGCAGCGCCGGCGCTTCGGGGTCGATCCAGGTGTGCGGGTCCCACCACTGGTGATACGCGTCCAGCGCCGCCGGCAGCCGTGGGTGGTCGATGACGCCCAGGTGGCCGAGCAGGTGCTCGAGCCGGCCGCTGCTG
>JBKJTJ010000334.1:0-8678 GCA_046590855.1 Actinomycetota bacterium | reverse complement strand
CACGCCGGCGCCCAACGGGATCAACGGCCAGCTGGCCATCGCCCTCAGCACCCCGTCCGGTGCCACGGCGTCCCTGCACACCATGATCCTCGCCGACAGCGCGACGCGCGCCAGCGTCATCGGCACCGAGGGTCGGATCGACCTGGGGACGCGGTTCTACCTGCCGGGGCCGATGACGCTGCACCAGCGTCGTGGGCCGTCGCTGTCGTGGACCGAGCCGATGGTCGAGCACGACGCCCTGCACTTCGAGGCCGCCGAGGTCGCTCGCAGGGTGGCAGCGGGCGAGACCGGATCGCCGCTGCGCACCTGGGCCGACACGGTCCAGACCCTGGAGGTGATGGACCGGGTCAGGGCTGCCACCGGCCTCGACTTCGAGCCGGCCCGCACGCACCGTGACGCAGCAGGCTGAGCCGCGTCATCACTCACGCGCCCTGCGCGGCACGCACAAGGCCCCCGATCTGCGCATCCGCAGGTCGGGGGCCTTTCGTGCTGTCTCAACTGCGTGCGCCCGAAGGGATTCGAACCCCTAACCTTCTGATCCGTAGTCAGATGCTCTATCCGTTGAGCTACGGGCGCGGGCTCACCGACGTACTCCTCGGCGGCCACGTCGATAGTAGCGGAGCACGCCTGCGCGGTAGAAATCGGCAGGGTCGGCATCGGGGGTCGTCGCTGAGGCACCCGCCTGCAAGGATCTTGCAGGGGTCTGCAAGGGCAGGTCAGGCGCCGTCCATCTTGTGAGGGATTTCACCCCTCGGACCACCCTTTCTCCTGTGGTGGCGGTGTCCACCCACCGATACGGTCGTCCGAACCCCTTGCCGCTGAACGAGTTCGGCCCTCCGGACTCGCTGGCGAGGTGGTCGTCGGAGCGACCGGCGACGCAGTGACAGGTCAGTGCTGACCGCGTGAAAGGGATGCCAGCCCCATGACGACCGAGACCCGCACCTCCCCCAAGGTCAGCCCCGTACCCGTCACCTCCCACTCCCGCCTCGCCGCCTGGGTCGACGAGATCGCCGCGCTCACGATGCCCGACGCCGTCCACTGGGTCACCGGCGACGACGCCGAGTGGGCGACGCTGACCGACGGACTCGTCGAGGTCGGCACCTTCACCCGCCTGGACGACGCCAAGAAGCCCAACTCCTTCCACTGCGCCTCCGACCCCAGCGACGTCGCGCGCGTCGAGGACCGCACCTACATCTGCAGCCTGGACGAGAAGGACGCCGGCCCCACGAACAACTGGATGGCGCCGGAGGAGATGAAGGCGCTGATGACCGACCTGTACCGCGGGTCGATGCGCGGCCGGACGATGTACGTCATCCCCTTCGTCATGGGGCACCTGGACGCGCCCACGCCGATGTTCGGCGTCGAGATCACCGACTCGGCGTACGTCGTCGCCTCGATGCGCGTGATGGCGCGCGTCGGCACCACCGTGCTGCGCCGGCTGGAGGAGGTCGACGCCGACTTCGTCCCCGCCATGCACTCCCTCGGAGCGCCGCTCGAGGACGGCGAGGCCGACGTCGCGTGGCCCTGCAACGAGACCAAGTACATCGTCCAGTTCCCCGAGGAACGGGCGATCTGGAGCTACGGCTCGGGCTACGGCGGGAACGCCCTGCTGGGCAAGAAGTGCTACAGCCTGCGGATCGCCAGCGTCATGGCGCGCGACGAGGGCTGGCTCGCTGAGCACATGCTCATCCTCAAGCTCACCAACCCGCAGGGGCAGGTGCACTACGTCGCCGCCGCGTTCCCCAGCGCCTGCGGCAAGACCAACCTCGCGATGCTCGAGCCGACCATCCCCGGATGGAAGGTCGAGACGCTGGGCGACGACATCGCCTGGATGAAGTTCGGCGACGACGGTCGCCTCTGGGCGGTCAACCCCGAGTTCGGCCTGTTCGGCGTCGCACCCGGCACCGGCTGGGACACCAACCCCAACGCCATGCGCACCATCGACAAGGGCAACTCGGTCTTCACCAACGTCGCGCTGACCGACGACGGCGACGTGTGGTGGGAGGGCATGACCAAGCAGCCACCCGCGCACCTCACCGACTGGAAGGGCCAGGACTGGACGCCGGACTCCGCCGAGCCGTCCAGCCACCCCAACAGCCGGTTCTGCACGCCCATCGCCCAGTGCCCGATCCTTGCCGGTGAGTACGACGACCCGCGCGGCGTGCCGATCTCGGCGATCCTGTTCGGGGGCCGCCGCAAGACGACCATCCCCCTGGTCACCGAGTCGCGCGACTGGGTGCACGGGGTGTTCATGGGCGCGACGCTCTCGTCCGAGACCACCGCTGCGGCCACCGGTGAGGTCGGCGTCGTGCGCCGCGACCCGATGGCGATGCTGCCGTTCATCGGCTACAACGCCGGCGACTACTTCCAGCACTGGATCGACATCGGCAAGGGCGCCGACGTCACCAAGCTGCCGAAGATCTTCTACGTCAACTGGTTCCGTCGCGACGACGACGGTGGGTTCGTCTGGCCCGGGTTCGGTGAGAACGGCCGGGTCCTCAAGTGGGTCATCGAGCGGCTCGAGGGCCAGGCGGCAGCCGTCGAGACGCCGGTCGGACGCGTCCCCACCGCCGACGGGCTCGATACCGACGGGCTCGACCTCTCGCCCGACGACCTCGCGGTCTGCCTGCGGGTCGACACCGACGAGTGGAAGGCCGAGCTGCCCCAGATCCAGGAGTGGTTCGAGAAGTTCGGCGAGACGCTGCCCGCCATGCTCTGGACCGAGCTGGACGCGCTGAAGGCGCGGCTCGGCGTCGCATGAGGGTGCTGCCGTCGCCGTTCGTCACCTCGCGGGGTGACGCCGAGCGTCGGTTGGCGCTGGTGGCGACGGCGGCGCCGACGTACGCCGGGCCCCCTGCTCGCGACGGCGCCGCGCCGGCGCGCTACCGGCTGGCCGACGAGCGCGGCGAGGTCGGGCGCGGTGCCGCCGACCTCGAGCGCCTCGGTGAGCTGCTGCGGCAGTGGCAGGTGCACCGCCGGGCGGGCCTGGACGTCGTCGGTGCGGCCCGCGCGGACGTCGGAGCGCGGTGCAGCAGCGTGGCGAGACTGGGCCCGGCTCTGATCGCGGCGCCCTGCGTGGTGACCGCGGTGCACGAGGGCACGGACGTCCGGGGCTTCTCGTACGCCACGCTGCCCGGGCACCCCGAGCAGGGGGAGGAGGCGTTCGTCGCCCGCCTGGGGGGTGACGGCCTGGTGCGACTTCAGGTGCGCGCGATCTGGCGGCCGGCCGGGCTGCTGCCCACGCTCGGGCTGCCGCTCGCGCTGGTGCTGCAGCGCCGGGCGACCGTCGCGTACATCGAGTCGGCCCGCGCGCTGCTCGCCTGACTACTCGATCAGCACGTACTCGGGCGTCGGGCGCAGCCCCAGCACCTGCTGGGGAGTCATCAGGGGCCCGCGCCGGGTGTCCTCGTCGTAGAACAGCTTGAAGCCGGGGTGGATCGAGGCGGGCAGCGCCTTCACCAGCTTGGTCCAGGTGGTGGTCTTCTCGCTCCGGTTGCCGATGCCGTCGACGCTCTTGATCACCACGACCCCGGGCCGGGTCCTGATCCGCTCCTGCTGGCGCACGACCTTGGCAGCCACCTGGTGGAACACCAGCACCTTCTGCGGCAGCGCCCCCCGGCGCACCAGCCCGTCGAGGTAGGCCGCGACGCCGTCGAGCTCGGCGCCCGTCGTCCGGCCGTACGTCTGACCCGGCACCTGACCCTTCTCGACCGCCCACTCGGGGTCCAGCGCGAGCCCGACGTCGGGCTGACGCAGCCACGGCTCGAGCTGGCGGGCCAAGGTGATGAAGTCGTCCCGGCCAGGCTGCACGTCCAGCAGCAGCAGGGCCCGGTGGCGCCGGGCGGCCGCGAGGTAGGTGCGGATCGTCGCGTCGCTGACCTGACGGTTGTAGTCGCCGTCCGCCCCCGGCAAGCTGTCGACCACCACCGCGATCAGCTCGAGCACCGGCAGGAGCTGCCGGCCCGCGGCGTACGCCTTGCCCTTGGTCTCGATCTCACGAGCCCGAGCGTCGAGGTTGCCGGTGCCCAGCCGGCCGAATGCCGCCGACCCCGGCGCGCCGCTGTACCCGAACAGCCGGTACTGGGGGAACACCGTGCGCCCGCCGCGCGGCAGCTGCGCCGCTGTGGGGGTGGCCGTCGGTGTGGCGGGCGGGCTGACCGTCGGGGCGGCGGAGGGCGAGGCGCTCGCGGACGTCGTCGCCGGGGTCTCGCTGGGTGTCGACGCTGCGCTCTGGTCGGACGGCGAACCGCCGCCGCAGGCTGCCAGCAGCAGCGCCCCCGCCGCGGCAGCCGCGATCCCCGCGCGTGTCAGCATCCCCCGACCGTGGCCTACCCGGCCCGGCGGGGCAACTCGGGCGCCGCCCCACCCCGCACTTGCTGCACTACGTGACGCTGGTCGCGCAGGGCGTCCGGCAAAGAGTGCAGCAAGTGCCGAGGGTGGTGGGGTCAGGCGGTGGGGTCGGGGCCCTGCGAGCGCACCTGCTCGACGGCGGTCATCGCCTCGCGCAGCTGGCCGAGCCACTCGTCGGCGTGCTTGCCGGTCAGCCGCACGCACCAGGCGAGGGCGTCGGCGCGCGAGCGGGCCACCCCGGCTGCGACCAGGGTGTCGAGCACCTGGCGCTCGGGCTGACGCAGCCGGGTCATGACCGGCACGGCCAGGTGGGTGAAGAGCTCCCGGCGCTCGCCGGCCCGCACCCCCCAGGCCACCTTGCGGCCGAACCGGTGCTCGGCCTCGTCGGCCAGGCGCATCCGCTCGGCGCGGGTCTGCTCGCGCCAGGCCTTGACCCGACCCGCGCCGGCTGCGGCCCGCTCGACGTCGCCGGCGTCGTCGGACACCGCCGGCTCGGGGATGGTGACGATGACGACGACCTCGTCCTTGTCGACGCTGACCTCGGCCGGCGTCTGGGTCCACTCCTGCGGCAGGCGGCCGGTGAACCAGCCGCGGACCTCTGCCTCGATGTTCTCTGTCATGCATCAAGAATTACATGATTACTCCGCAACACAAGCTCCGTTCGCCCACGGCGGACGGCGGCTGGCACTCAAGGGGGCTTGTGTGCCAGCCGATTGTGACCTCAGGCTGCACTCTCCCGGCAGAGGAGTCCCCGTGGACCACACGCCCGTCGAGCTCTCGCCGTTCCACCGTGGAGACCGCCGGGCCCTGTCGGGTTTCGTGGTCTCGGGCCGCTGGCCGGTCAGCACCCGCGAGTGGGCCCAGCTGCTCACCCTCGCCGTTCGGCTGGCCGCCGTGCCTGGGCTGGTGCCGACGACCACCGTGTTCCGGGCCACCGACGACCGGCCGCAGGACCCACGGCCGGGCACCGTCGGTCTGATCGTCCTGGCCGGGCCGGTGCTGGGCGAGGGCGCGCCGCGGCCGGGCGAGCTGAGCCGGCTCGCGCCGTCCGCCCTGGTGCTGCTGCACCCGCCGGGCGAGTCCAGCCCCTCGACCCCCGAGGCGGCAGGCGCGGCGTCCGGCTGCGTCCTGCTGCCCGGGCTACCGCACCTGGGCCTGGAGCACCGGGCCGCCTGGGTCGAGGCCGAGGCCGACGGCACCGTCACCCGGCTGGTCAGCGCGGTGGGCGTCGACCCGAGGCTGGACCCCGACATCGCCGTCCTGGCCATGCTGCTCGCTGCCTGACCACGCCTGACCAGAAGCCCGGACGACGCAGCAGGCCCCACCGCGGACGGTGGGGCCTGCTGGTGCGTTGGTGCGGCGGAGGCGGCGGGATTTGAACCCGCGAGAGGTTTTATCCTCAACCCGCTTAGCAGGCGGGCGCACTAGGCCACTATGCGACGCCTCCGCCGCGCAGCCTACCGGCCCGACCGGGCCGGCCCAACTCCGCTGCCGCACGCTCTCCTTCACCGGATCTGCACCGAGCCCTGCCCGGTCCGTGACAGGCCGCGGCGGCAGGCCGCCGGCGGCGGTGATCCAATGGACGTGGCGCGGTCGGCGCCGCAGCACCACCCCCCACGAGCTGGACGGAGCGCGCAATGCACCGAGCTGACGGCCCCGCCCGGCACCGCGGCGGTCGCGTCGGCGCCACCGCCCGCGCCAGGCACGCCAGCGCCCGGGGCGAGGGCTTCGGCCGCTTCGTGGGCGTCACGGCGCTGTCGCTGGTGCCCGGGGCCGGCCTGATCGCCGCGGGACGACGGGTTGCCGGCGGCCTGCTGCTCGGGCTGACCGTCCTGGTCATCGCCGCGGCCGGCGTGCTGGCGCTGCGGGGCGACGTGATGGCGCGCGTGCTGACCGCATCGGTCCAGCCGCGCACGCTCCTCGTGGCCGCGGTCGCGGTCGCCGTCGTCGCCGCGGCCTGGTGCGTCACCGTCATCGCCACCGCCTGGACGGCGCGCCCGGCCCGCCCCTCCGGCGCCCAGCGGGTGCTGGGCGTGGCCCTGGTCGCCGCCCTGTGCACCGCGATCGCGGCCCCCGGCAGCGTCGGGGTCCGCTACGCCCTGATCCAGCGCGACGTCGTCACCTCGCTGTTCGACACCGGCGCGACCGGCGGCACCGCGGTGGCCGGTGGGGCCGTCCCGGCGCAGGGCAAGGCCGACCCGTGGGCCGGCGTCCCACGGGTCAACATGCTGCTGCTCGGCTCGGACGCCGGCCGCGACCGCACCGGGGTGCGCACCGACTCGATGATCGTCGCGAGCATCGACACCCACACCGGCGACGCGGTCCTGTTCGGCTTGCCGCGCAACCTCGAGCGGGTGCCGTTCCCGGCGTCCGACCCGCTGCACACGGTGTGGCCCAACGGGTTCGACTGCGGGTCGGTGTGCCTGTTGAACGCCGTGTGGGAGCAGGCCGCCACCGTCCACCGCGACCTGTTCCCCGGCGACCCCAACCCCGGCCTGACCGCCACCCGCGACGTCATCGGCGAGGTGCTCGGCCTGAAGATCGACACCTACACGATCATCGACCTGTCCGGTTTCCAGGCCCTGGTTGACGCGATGGGCGGGGTCGACATCAACGTCCCGCGCCGCATCCCGATCGGCGGCGGGCACAACCAGGCCACCGGCAACGCCCTGCCGATCTACGGCTACATCGAGCCGGGACGCCAGCACCTCGACGGCTATCACGCACTGTGGTTCTCCCGGTCCCGTGAGGGCTCGGACGACTACGACCGGATGGGCCGTCAGCGCTGCATGGTCAGCGCCCTGCTCGACCAGGCCAACCCCGTGCAGCTGCTCGCCCGATACCCCGCGCTGGCGAAGGTCGCCAAGAACAACATCCAGTCGGGCATCCGCCAACAGGACCTCGGGGCCTGGGTGACCCTGGTCGAGCGGGTGCAGAAGGGCAAGCTCCGCAGCCTGCCGATCACCAACAAGGTCGTCGACGTCACCGACCCCGACTTCGCCAAGATCCGGCAGCTGGTCACCACCTCGATCACACCGACGGTCGCGAGCACTCCCCGGCCGACTGCGACGGCGACCGCCAAGCCCAAGACCGACGTGGCCGCCGCCCAGGACTCCAAGTCGGTCTGCTGAGGCCGGCGACGCCTACAGCGCGGTGACCTCCAGCTTGCCCTCGGCGTACGAGCGCCGGATCACCTTCTTGTCGAACTTGCCGACGCTGGTCTTGGGCACCTCGTCGACGAACGCCCACCGCTCGGGCACCTGCCACTTCGCGACATGGTCGGCCAGGTAGGTGCGCAGCTCCTCGACGGTGAGGTCCTGACCCTCGAGGACGACGATCGCCGCGAGCGGTCGCTCGCCCCAGCGCTCGTCCGGGACGCCGACGACGCTGGCCTCCTTCACCTTCGGGTGACCCATCAGCGCGTTCTCGAGGTCGACCGACGAGATCCACTCGCCGCCGGACTTGATGACGTCCTTGGCCCGGTCGGTCAGCCGCAGGAACCCGTCCGGCGTCAGGGTCCCGACGTCGCCGGTGCGCAACCAGCCGGAGTCGAACTTCTCGGGGTCGTCGTCCAGGTAGTACGCCCCGGTGATCCACGGGCCCTTCACCTCGAGCTCGCCGACGGCCTCGCCGTCCCACGCCATGACGCTGCCGTCGGGCCCGACCAGCCGCGCCTGAACGAGCGCCGAGAGCCGCCCCTGGGTCTCGCGGTAGGCCCATGCCTGCTCGCCGTCGAGTCCCACAGGGGGCACCGCGATGGTGCCCAGCGGCGACATCTCGGTCATGCCCCACGCGTGCAGCACCCGGATGTCGTGACGCTCCTCGAACGCGCGCATCAGCGACGGCGGGCAGGCGGAACCGCCGACGATGACCTCGCGCATGCTCGAGGTGTCGACCTCGGGGTGCTCGTCCAGGTGGCGCAGCAGGTCGGTCCAGATCGTCGGCACCGCAGCGCCCCCGGTGCACCGCTCGGCCGCGATCATCGTCGCCAGCGGCTCGGCCTGCAGGAAGCGGTCCGGCATCACCAGGGTCGCTCCGGCCAGCAGCGACCCGTACGGCATCCCCCAGGCGTTCGCGTGGAACATCGGGACGACGGCGAGCAGCCGGTCACCCTGGCGCACCCCCAGCCCGCTGGGCATGCACAGCTGCATGGCGTGCAGGTAGTTCGAGCGGTGGCTGTAGACGACGCCCTTGGGGTTGCCGGTGGTGCCGGAGGTGTAGCACATGGACGACGCGATGGTCTCGTCCAGCTGGGGCCAGGTGAACTCCTCGGACTGCGCGTCCAGCAGCTCGCGGTAGTCGTGCACCTCGCGGCCGTCCGCGGCCAG
>JBKJTJ010000299.1:0-3970 GCA_046590855.1 Actinomycetota bacterium | reverse complement strand
ATGTGCACAGAATGTGCACAGACGAGGATCGCGGCTTCGAAGCAATGGTGTCGACACGCCTCTGACCCGCAGTTCTCATGGTGGGCGATACTGGGATCGAACCAGTGACCTCTTCCGTGTCAGGGAAGCGCGCTACCGCTGCGCCAATCGCCCGTGCTGCCGACGTCACCGCCGACCCTGCGAGGTGGAGACGGGATTCGAACCCGTGTACACGGCTTTGCAGGCCGTTGCCTCGCCTCTCGGCCACTCCACCGTGCCACCCCAGCTGAGGATCCTGCCATGCAGTGATCCTCTGAGCGGACGACGGGATTCGAACCCGCGACCCTCACCTTGGCAAGGTGATGCTCTACCAACTGAGCCACGTCCGCATGCCCCGAGACGGCGCTCGGTGCGTCACAGACACTAACCGATGCTGCGCGGGACAGTCCAACCGGTCAGCCCCGCGCGCCGCGCTCGGGCCGCTGGCGGTAGGCCTTGGTGCGCTGCTTCCACACCCGCAGCTGCTCCTGACGCAGCCGGGCGTCGGATCGCCCCGCCTGCCAGGCGGCCTCGCGGCGCAGCTTGTCCCAGCTGGCCAGCCGGCGCGGGGCCAGCTCGCCCGTCTCGATCGCCTCCTGGACGGCGCAGCCGGGCTCGGTCCCGTGCCCGCAGTCGGTGAAGCGGCACCGGGTCGAGAGCGTGTCGACGTCCACGAAGGCCTCGGCGAGGCCGTCCTCGCCGATGAGGCCGACGCTGCGCAGGCCCGGCGTGTCGATGAGGCAGCCGCCCCCCTGCGCCAGGTGCAGCTCGCGCGTGACGGTGGTGTGCCGGCCCTTCTGCATCGCGCCGAGGGTCTGGGTGCGCATGGCCTCGGGCCTGCCGACGAGGGCGTTGAGCAGCGTGGACTTACCCACGCCGGACGCGCCGACCAGGGCGATGGTGGCGCCGTCCGCAAGCAGCGCGCGCAGAGCCTCCAGCCCGTTGCCGGACGGCGCGTCGGTGACGTCGACCTCGCACCCCGCCGCCACCTGCTGGCCGATCTCGAGCGCGAGCTCGAGCCCGGCGGACCGGTTCTCGCTCTCGCCCAGGTCGCCCTTGGTGAGCACCAGGCGCGGTCGCGCCCCGCTCTCCCAGGCCAGGGCCATCAGGCGCTCGACCCGGGCCAGGTCGGGGTCGGGGTACAGGCCCTCGACGACCGCGACCACGTCGACGTTGGCGGCGAGCACCTGCCCGGCCGACGTCCCACCGACCTGCGCGCGGACGACCGCGGTGCGCCGGGGCAGCACCGCCTCGACGGTGCGGTGGTCGTCCGGCCAGAGCTGCACCGCCACCCAGTCCCCCGTGCTGGGCACGGCGAGCGGGTCGCGGGCCACGGCAGCGACCACGTCGGCGCCCCAGGTCGCTCGCCAGGGGCCCTCCTCACCGAGCAGGTCGCATGCGCCGCGGTCGGTGCGGGTGACCCGCGCGGGTCGGGGGGCGAACGCGTCCAACCGCAGGACGTCGGCAGCCGCGAGAGCACGCGACCAGCCCTCGTCATGGCCGAGCGCGAGCAGCGGTGGTCGGGTAGCAGAAGGTGACACGGTCGAGCCTCTCGAGCGGGCCCGGGCGCTCGGGTCAGGTGAGCGCGGCCTGGGCCGGTGGCGTCCACCGCGACGCGGGGACGGCGGGCGTGGTGCATCGGGGGACGTCCATTGGGGATGCACCTCCAGCTCACCGTCGAGAGCCCGCAGCGGGCCTGCTGCCGTTCACCGTAGGGGCGCGTGGCCCCGCTCGTCACCGGGTTTTCGCGGGGTGGATCACCAGCGGCCTTGCGGGCGCGCCGGGCATGTCGTCGTCCGGGGTGGGCACGGGGGTCAGCGTGCTGCGTCGCACCTTGCCGCGCAGCTGGTTCATCGGCGACCCGACCTCGTGCTCCAGGGGCCACAGCTCGCGGGTCGCCGCGTTCAACGCGGCACCGATCAGCACGGCGATGGCCAGGAAGTACAGCCAGATCAGGACGACGATGCTGGCCGCGAGCGGGCCGTAGATCGAGGTGCCCCCGACCGAGGCGCTGATCACCAGTCGCAGCACGAAGCTGGCCACCACCCAGATGACCAGGGCCAGCACGGCCCCCGGCAGGTCGCGCCGCCATGGACTGCGACGCGGCGTGGCCACGTGGTAGAGCGAGGCGAGGCTGGCCACGGTGAGCAGCACGACCACCGGCCAGTACAGGTTGAGCACGAACTGCCAGGCCGACGGGAGCATCTCGTTCAGCAGGCTGGGCCCGAGGAGCACCAGCGGCAGGATGATCGCGCCGATCAGCAGCGCCACGATGTACAGGCTGAACGACAGTGCCCTGGTGCGGACGATGCCCCGCTCGCCGCCCTGGCCGAACATGATCGAGATCGTGTCGATGAACACGTTGATCACCCGCGACCCCGACCAGAGCGAGAGCAGAAAGGCGATCGAGATGATGTCGAGCCGACCCCGGTTGAGCACGCTGTCGATGCTCCTCGTCACCGTGTCGACGACCTGGGGCTGGGCGAAGACCTGCTTGGCATAGACCTGGATCTGGTCGCGCACCTGGGCCACGGCGTCCGACCCGACGGCGGCGCCGACGTACCCGACGCCGCCGATCAGCCCCAGCACCAGCGGGGGCAGCGAGAGCAGGGCGAAGAACCCGGCCTCGGACGCCAACCCGGTCACCCGGTAGCGCAGGCAGGTGCTCACCGTCTCGCGCAGCAGGGCCCACAGCCCGAGGGCGAAGGGCGAACGACGCACGGGCGCCACCGCTGTCCGCGCCGCGGCCACCGCACGGGTGAGGACCTCGGCGCGGGTCGGGGTTCGGTCGCTCACCCCGACAACGGTACGGGCCCGGGCACCGCCCGGTCCCCCCGACACGTCCACGCCCGGTTGGGCACCTTCGAGCGTTGTCGGCCACAATCAGGTCGGCCCTCGTGAAGCGGGGGCCACCGATGCGCGACGACGAGGTCGCTCCCTGACGATCGAGAGAGCCTCATGCAGATCTGGCCAGGCAAGCCCTACCCCCTCGGCGCCACGTACGACGGCACCGGGGTCAACTTCGCGCTGTTCTCCGAGGCGGCCGAGCGAGTCGAGCTGTGCCTCATCGACGACGCCGGCGCCGAGACCCGGGTCGACCTGCCCGAGGTCGACGGCTTCGTCTGGCACGCGTTCGTGCCGGGCATGCAGCCCGGTCAGCGGTACGGGTTCCGCGTGCACGGTGAGTACGACCCGGCCTCCGGAGTCCGCTGCAACCCGGCGAAGCTGCTGCTCGACCCCTACGCGAAGGCCATCGACGGCCAGATCGACGGCGACCAGTCCCTGTTCTCGTACCGGTTCGACGAGAAGGTCGCCAAGGGCGCCAGCCCCGCGCTGAACACCGACGACAGCCTCGGGCACACCATGCTGTCGGTGGTCATCAACCCGTTCTTCGACTGGGGCCAGGACCGCGCCCCGCAGCACGAGTACCACGAGACCGTGATCTACGAGGCCCACGTCAAGGGCATGACCGAGCAGCACCCGGGCATCCCTGACGAGATCCGCGGCACGTACGCAGGGCTCGCGCACCCGACGATGATCGAGCACCTGACGTCGCTCGGCGTCACCGCGATCGAGCTCATGCCCGTCCACCAGTTCGTGCAGGACTCCACCCTGCTGGAGAAGGGCCTGCGCAACTACTGGGGCTACAACACCCTCGCCTTCCTCGCACCGCACGCCGACTACGCCGCGAGCAGCACCGGCGGTCAGCAGGTGCAGGAGTTCAAGGCGATGGTCAAGGCGCTGCACGCCGCCGGCATCGAGGTGATCCTCGACGTGGTCTACAACCACACCGCCGAGGGCAACCACCTCGGCCCGACCCTGAGCTTCCGCGGCATCGACAACGCCGCCTACTCCCGCCTCGTCGACCACGACCCGAAGTACTACATGGACTACACCGGCACCGGCAACTCCTTCAACGTGCGCAACCCGCACTCGCTGCAGCTGATCATGG
>JBKJTJ010000168.1:0-8902 GCA_046590855.1 Actinomycetota bacterium | reverse complement strand
CTATCTCCTCCGCGACGGCGTCTACGAGCTGATCAAGTCGACGGGTCTCACTGAGGCGTCCATCGCCTTCATCGCCGAGCACCCGATGCCCGTCGACCGCGACACGCTCATCGGCCGCGTTGGGCTCGACCGGCGGACCCAACAGATCTCGGACGTGCTTGCCGATCCGGAGTACGGCAGACACGATCTGCAGAAAGTCGCTGGGTTCCGGACCACCATGGGTGCGCCGATGCTCGTCGACGACGAAGTGGTGGGTGCGCTCAGCCTCTGGCGAAACGAGGTCAGCCCGTTCGACGAGCGGGAGATGGCGATCGTCACGGCGTTCGCGGGGCAGGCGGCGATGGCGGTCAACGGCGTCAAGCTCGTGCAGGAGCTCGAGTCTCGCAGCGCCGAGCTCGCGAAGAAGGTGGAGGGCCTGAAGGCTCTGCGCGAGGTCGGCGAGGCCGTGAGCTCGAGCCTCGACGTCGACCATGTGCTCTCGACCATCGTCATGCACGCCGTCGCACTCTCCGGCACCGATGGCGGCTCGATCATGGAGTACTCCGACCGTGACTGCTGCTTCATGGTCCGGAGCGTCTACCAGACCGACTCAGGCGAGGTGGACCGTCTCCGATCGATCCGTATCGACCTGAACGAGACACTGGTCGGTCGAGCGGCGCGGGAGCGTCGAGTGATCGCGGTCCACGACCTCGACGCGGTCTACCTCGACCCCCACCTAAAGATCCTGCACGACGACGGTTGGCGCTCCTTGGTTGTCGTGCCGATGCTGCGCGAGGACGAGGTCGTGGGATCAATGATCGTCCAGCGCAAGCGGACGGGGGACTTCAGCCAGGAGATCCTCGACCTGCTCGAGACGTTTGCGAGCCAGTCGGCACTAGCTCTGCTGAATGCTCGGCTCTTCCGAGAGCTAGAGGTGCAGAGTGTCGAGCTGGAACTCGCTAGCAGACACAAGTCCGAGTTTTTGGCGAACATGTCCCATGAGCTGCGGACGCCGCTCAACGCCGTCCTCGGGTTCTCCGAGGTACTGCTGGAGCGGCTGTTCGGCGACATCAACGAGCGCCAGGAGGAGTACCTCCGCGACATCCACGGGTCCGGTCGGCATCTGCTGGAGCTGCTCAACGACATCCTGGACCTGTCGAAGATCGAGGCAGGCCGGATGGATCTGGAGTACTCGTCGTTCGATCTACGCCTGATGCTGGAGCTCGCGGCGTCCATGCTCAGGGAGCGGGCGGTACTCCACGGCATCGAGTTGACCATCGAGACCGCCGACGAGGTGGGTTCGGTGTATGCGGACGAGCTCCGACTCAAACAGGTCCTGCTCAACTTGATCACCAACGCAGTCAAGTTTACCGGCGAGGGAGGCTCGGTGGTGGTCCGCGCCGCGCGTGAGGGGACGGAGATGCTGATCACGGTGACGGATACGGGCGTCGGCGTGCCGGAGGCGGACCGGGAGCGCATCTTTGAGTCCTTCCAACAGGGCGGCCGTGGCAGCTCCCGCGAGGAAGGGACGGGCTTGGGCCTCACCCTGTCGCGTCGCATCGTGGAGCTGCTGGGTGGCCGAATGTGGCTCGAGACCGAGATCGGTCAGGGCAGCACTTTCGGCTTCTCATTGCCCTCTGGTGACCGCGACGCAGTCGGGCTGCCCACTGATGGGGTGTCGACGCCGGCCAGCGGTGGGGTCGTCGTCATCGAGGACGACCGGCCGTCGCTGGACCTGTTCCGCGCCTACCTGTTGGGAACGGCGCTCAAGGTCACCACCGCTCCCGACGGCAAGTCCGGTCTCGCCGCAGTGCGGCGCACGCTGCCGGACGCCGTTCTGCTTGATATCCGGCTGCCCGGCATCGACGGCTGGAGGGTGCTGAAGGAGCTCAAGGCGTCGAACGTCACACGTGACATCCCGGTGATCGTCGTCTCGATCGTCGATGAGCGTCCGCGTGGTGTCGCAATGGGGGCGGCGGCCTACCTCGTCAAGCCGGTCAGTCGCGAGGAGCTGCTGACTGCACTCACCGCCGTCGGAGCCCCGGTTCAGATGCTCGACAGCGGCCACCAGCACCCGGTGGTCCCATGAGCCGGATGGTGGTGGTCGAGAACAACCCGAAGAACCTCACGGGCTTACCGGACGTGCTGACCCCGCCTGGCATCGAGGGGATCGAGGGGATGGACGGCGCCTGTGGCTCTCTGTCAGATCTGGCGGAGCGAGAAGCAGGACCCGGTGGTGGCCGTGACCGCGTTCACCATGCACAACGACGACACATCCACCACAACCCTCAGATGGCGCGTTACCTTGGCCTTGCGGAGCGCAATCCGCGGAGTGTGGACCGAGAGCGAGCTCCTCACGTCAGCCGCCGACAGCGATCTGGCGAGACGAGTAGGGCCCCTGTCGAAGGTCATCTATCCGCGATCGCCACCCCGATGGGTTGACCCGTGAAAGGCGCCCTCAGGGCCGACTACCTCGTGGTGGGCGCGGGCGCCACCGGAATGGCGTTCACGGATGCGCTGATCGACCACGCCGAGGTACGCGTCGCTCTGGTAGACCGCCGTCACAACGTCGGCGGGCACTGGCTGGACGCCTATCCGTTCGTCCAGCTGCACCAGTCGTCCGACTTCTACGGTGTCGCATCGACGCTGCTCGGCGGCGGCCGCGTGCAGCAGCGCGGGCCTGAGGCCGGTCTGCACGAGCGGGCCACTCACTCCGAGATCCTCGCCTACTACGAGCGCGTCCTTCGGGACCGGTTGCTCGAGTCGGGGAGGGTTCAGCTGTTTTCCAGCTGCGAGTACACCGACGACCGGCAGGTCGTCTCGTGCCTCTCGAGCAAGCGGTTCGAGGTGCCGGAGAGCTGCAGGATCGTCGACGCCCGCTACCTCTCCCCGAGCATCCCAGCGGACACGCCGCCACCGTTCCGGGTCGCAGACGGTGTCCACGTGATCCCGGTCAACAACCTCGTCGATCTACAGCACGCTCCGAGTCAGTACGTGATCGCGGGGTCGGGCAAGACCGCCACCGAAGCCTGCGTCTGGCTCCTCCGGCGCGGGGTGGACCCCGATGCCATCTGCTGGGTGAGGCCCCGTGATCCCTGGATGCTTGACCGCAACGTCGTCCAGCCCGATCCGGTGGTGTTCCTGGGGATGGCCACGGGCATCATGCAGGCTGCTGCTGCGGCGTCGTCGCTGAACGACTTGTTCCTCCGCCTCGAGGACGCCCGAATCATGCAGCGCATCGACCGCTCGGTGACCCCAACGATGGCAAAGGCGCCCACGCTGGCCAACTGGGAGCTCGACCATCTGCGCAGCATCGAGAACGTCATACGACTGGGGCACATCCGGCGAGCCGAGCCGGGGCGACTCACCTTGGAGGAGGGCTCGGTCGCGCTGGGAAAGAACGCCGTCGTGGTGCACTGCGCGGCGTCCGGCCTGCAGAATCGGCCCCTAGTGCCGGTCTGGCGCCCCTCGAAGATCACCCTCCAACCGATTCGGGCCGGATTCCCTTGCTTCGGGGCGGCCCTCGTCGGCTACGTCGAGGCGACGCGCACGGACGACGCGCAGAAGAACCGCCTCTGCCCCCCGTCGTCGTACGGCGACACCCTCGCCGATTGGGCAGCCATGAATGTCCGAGGCATTCGGGCCGCGGCATCGTTCGGCTCGGAGCCCGACATCAAGGCCTGGGCCGACGCAGTTGCCCTGAACCCGGCGCGCATGCCCACCGAGCAAGCGGGAGATGTGGCTGAGGCGCTCACTCGGCTCCAGGCCGCGGTACCGCGCGGGCTGGCGCGGCTCGACGAGTTGAGCGAGCTATAGGGATCGCCGGTGGCGGCCATCAGATGCGTGAGCAGGGCGCGTATGCCGAAGGGAAAGAGCCCCTCGAAGCCCTGCGCTGCCTCCAACGCCGCACCTGCGACCCTATGTTCCGACAGTTCGTCACCGATGCCGCGGCAGCCCAGCTCGAGCGCGTGGACGCGGAGGGCACCGCAGGGCGTCACTTTAATCCAGCGCGGCCGACTCGCACCCGCACACCGACACTTCGGATCAGCCACTTCCCGGACCCGCAGACCCGACGCTACGCCCGGTATCCGCGTCACGGAAGACCGACCGCCGCAGCATCCTCGAAGCGACCGGTTGACAACAGAAGGGAGCCGGTGTGCAGCAGGAAGGCTCGTCATCGGACCCGCACAAGCCAAACCCGGCCGACGTTCGTGAGGCGGTCTCTCCTACCCCGAGCGACGCCTGGGCCAGACTGCACTCATGGACGATCCAGCGGCGCGCCCCTGCACCCACGTGCCAGCTGCTGACCTGCGCCCGGCCGACCCGACTCCGGGTATGACCCGACGCGTCGGGCTGGAGGTCGAGGGCATGTGGAGCGGCGTGGTCGATACCGAGCCGCACGCCGAGTCCGGCTGGCACCACCACGGCGAGCACGAGACGACGCTGTACGTCGTCCGCGGGCGGATGCGGCTGGAGTCCGGTCCAGGCGGGCGGACCGTCGTCACCGCCTCGGCCGGTGACTTCCTGCACGTGCCGGCGCACGCGGTCCACCGCGAGGCCAACCCCGACGACGAGCCCGCCCAGGCTGTCATCGTCCGCTGTGGTTCTGGTGCACCCACCACGAACGTCGAAGGCCCGGGCTAGTCCCGTGCCGCGCACCCTGCGCGCCCTCGCCCTCGGCGGCCTGCCCATCGCCGAGGCCGTCGCCGCGGTCGCGTCAGCCCTGAACGGCAGCGGTGACGCCATTCTGCCCGTGCCGCCCGACGCCGTAGGGGCACATGCTCTGGACGCCCTCGAGCCCGGCACCGCGCTGCGCCCCGGCGAGGACGACGACGCCGACCCGACCGCGCTGGTGCTCGCGACGTCCGGGTCGACGGGCACGCCGAAGGGCGCGCTGCTGCAGGCGTCTGCGCTGATGGCGTCCGCTACGGCGACGCACGCTCGGCTGGGCGGCCCCGGCACCTGGCTGCTCGCGCTGGCACCCCACCACGTCGCCGGAGTCCAGGTGCTGGTGCGCTCGAGCCTCGCAGGCACCGTCCCTGCGGTGGTCGACCTCGCTGACGGCTTCTCGACGGACGCTTTCGTGCGCGCGACCGACGGTCTGCTGCAGCGTGCCGCCGGGCGCCGCTACACCGCGCTCGTCCCGACCCAGCTGGTGCGGCTGCTGGACGCCGGGCCCGCCGCGGTGGCCGCGCTCTCGTCGTACGACGGGGTGCTGGTCGGTGCCGCCGCAACCGCGCCGGCGTTGCTGGCGCGCGCCAGTGCGGCCGGCGTCACCGTGGTCACGACGTACGGGATGAGCGAGACCTGCGGCGGATGCGTGTACGACGGCACGCCCCTGGCCGACGTCGAGGTCGGCCTCGAGGACGGGCGGATCCTGCTCGGCGGCCCCGTGGTCGCGCGCGGCTACCGCCTGCGGCCGAGCGCGGACGCGTTCGTCGAGCGGGACGGACGCCGGTGGTTCCGCACCGACGACCTGGGTGAGCTGGTGGACGGGCGGTTGCGCGTCACCGGCCGCGCCGACGACGTCATCGTCACCGGTGGGCTGAAGGTCTCGCCGGCCGCCGTGGAGGCGGTCATCGCGGGCCTGGCCGAGGTCAGCGAGTGCGTCGTGGTCGGCGTCCCGGACGCCGAGTGGGGCCAGTCCGTCGTCGCGGTGGTCGTAACGAACGGCCAGCAAACCGTTGTGCTGCAACAGTTGCGCGTGGCTGTGACCGCGGTGCTGGGGCCAGCTGCCGCGCCGCGCCGACTCGTCCACGTCGAGCAGCTGCCCCTGCGCGGCCCCGGCAAGCCCGACCGCGCAGCCGTCGCGGCGCTCGCCGGCCGGCACTGACGAGGCCGCTGCGGCAACGCCACCCGGCACACGGCAGGATCGAGCCATGGCGAGCGCAGCGCAGTGGGTCGAGGGCGCCCGTCCGCGGACGCTGCCCGCAGCCGTGGCGCCCGTGGCCGCCGGCACCGGTGCCGCCGCAGCGCTCGCAGCCGCGAGCCTGCCGCGCGCGCTGCTGGCCCTGGTGGTCTCGCTCGCGCTGCAGGTCGGCGTCAACTACGCCAACGACTACTCCGACGGCATCCGCGGCACCGACGACGACCGTGTCGGCCCGCTGCGCCTGACCGGCTCGCGCCTGGCCAGCCCGCGCTCGGTCAAGCTCGCCGCCTTCGCCGCGTTCGCCGTCGCCGCCCTCGCCGGGCTGGCCCTCGTGCTGGTGTCGCACACCTGGTGGATGCTCGCCGTCGGCGCCGTCTCGATCCTGGCTGCCTGGTACTACACCGGCGGCTCGAACCCCTACGGCTACCTGGGTCTCGGCGAGGTGTTCGTCTTCGTGTTCTTCGGTCTGGTCGCGGTGCTCGGCACCACCTACACCCAGGCCGGTCGCCTCTCGTGGCCCGCGCTCGCCGCCGCCGTCGCGATCGGCTCGCTGGCCTGCGCGATCCTGGTCGCAAACAACCTGCGCGACATCCCGACCGACACCGTCGCCGGCAAGCGCACCCTCGCCGTCCGCCTCGGCGAGGCCACCACCCGGCGCCTCTACGTCGGCCAGCTGGCTCTCGCGCTCGTCCTGGCCCTCGCCGTGGCCCCCTGGCACCCAGCCGCCCTGCTGGCGGTGGCGTCGGCGCTGGTGATGATGCCCGCGGTGCGGCTGGTGCGCGGCGGGGCGCGCGGTCTGGCGCTGATCCCGGTGCTGCGCGAGACCGGCCGGGCCGAGCTCGTCTACGGCGTGCTGCTCGGCCTCGGGCTCGCCCTCACCTGACCCTGGGCACCGGGTCAGGGGGCGCGGCGGGTGTCGTCCTCGTCGTCCTCGACGGCGGCGT
This sequence comes from Actinomycetota bacterium, assembly GCA_046590855.1. Classification (GTDB taxonomy): domain Bacteria; phylum Actinomycetota; class Actinomycetes; order Actinomycetales; family Angustibacteraceae; genus JACMOY01. The sequence goes on along the minus strand of JBKJTJ010000168.1, from coordinate 2,110 downwards.
CCTCGTCGAACGCGTCGACCGGCTCGTGCTGCAGCCGGCGGGCGGCGTGCTCGGCCACGGTGCGGGCCATCGCCTCGCGCGGGCCCTTGAGCACGAAGTACGACAGCACGATCGAGGTCACCGCGGTCAGCCCGAGCAGCGGCAGCGGGTCGTGCACGCCGACCAGGTACAGCGACAGCATGCAGCCGAACAGCAGCATGGTGCGCAGCAGGGTGTAGCGCAGCACGGTCACGTCACCAGGTTAGGCGCCCTCGTCGGCGAGCGGCACCGGCCGCCCCTCCCACCGGGTCGACAGCACCACGGTCGTGCGCGTGCGCGCGACGCCGCGGACCCGGCGCAGCTTGCCCACGACGACCTCGAGCGCGGCGACGTCGGCGGCCCGCACCTTCACCACGAAGTTCTCGTCGCCGGCGACGAACCAGCAGTCCTCGACCTCATGGACCTCGGCCAGCTGGGCGGCGACGTCCTCGCTCAGCGCCTCGTCGCTCTGGATCAGCCCGATCAGCGCACTCACCCCCAGACCCACGGCGGACGGCGCGACCACGGCGGCGTACCCGGTGATGACCCCGCGGTCCTCCAGCCGGCGCACCCGCTCCTGGACGCTCGCTCCGGACAGCCCCACCAGCCTGCCGAGCTGGGCCCACGTGGCCCGGCCGTCCGCCCGCAGCGCCTGCAGCAGCGTGCTGTCGATCACATCCACGTCCAGCTCCTCGAGGGAAGATTTCGATGCCTTTGAGCCTTGTAACCTGTGAATCATCGCTCACCGCGACGAATCACCTGAGATTCCCAGGTCCGACGCCCTGTCGGACCGACCCGATGAAGAAGGAACCATGGTCACCCTGGAGTACGCCCGCGCTTACGTCGACCAGATGCAGCGCGTCGCAGCGCGGCCCCGCGTCACGACCCCCCCGGCCGGCCTGCGCCGCCTGCTGAGCCGTCGCGCCGGCCGCCACGCAGCGCCCGGCGGCCGCTGAGCCGCAGGACACCACGACCCCTCCCCGCACGCCGGGTGAGGGGTCGTCGCGCGTCCCAGGGTCAGCGAACCGAGGTCAGCTCACACCGGCGTAGGAGTGGAAGCCGACGAAGAAGATGTTGACCACCAGGAAGTTGAACAAGATGCAGCCGTAGCCCGCCAGGGCCAACGTGGCCGCCTTGCGGCCCTGCCAGCCCCGGGTCGCCCGCGCGTGCAGGTACCCCGCGTAGACCACCCAGATCACGAACGTCCAGACCTCCTTGGGGTCCCAGCCCCAGTACCGGCCCCAGGCGTTCTCGGCCCAGATCGCGCCGGCCACCAGCGTGAAGGTCCACAGCGGGAACGCCACGGCGTGCAGCCGGTAGGACGCGAGGTCGAGCTCGCGGGCCCGCGGCACGGCGTCCATGAACGAGCGGCTCGCGACGGCGGACCGCTCGCGCCGCTCCTGCACCAGGTAGAGCACCGTCAGCGAGAACGCGATCGTGAACAGCGCCGAGGAGATGAACGCGACGCTGACGTGGATCGCGAGCCACACGCTCTTGAGCGATGGCACCAGCTGACCGGCGCGGGTGTAGAGCACCGTCACCGCGAGCCCGAGCATCAGCAGCACAGGCCCGATGACGAACGTGCCGAGGTAGCGCAGGTCGCGCCAGCGCAGCGTCGCGACGAAGACCACAGCCACCACCGCCGAGCCCGCCGTCGCGAACTCGTACATGTTGCCCCACGGGGGCCGCTGGGTCGCGACCCCGCGGACGGCGACGGCGGCGACGTGCAGCAGCACAGCCAGCAGGGTCAGCGAGACGCCGATGCCGGCGGCCTTGCGCTGCACCGGTGGGACGTCGGAGCCGGCCGGTGCGTCGTCCCTGGGTGGCCGCGGCGCGCCGACGGCGGCCAGCTCGCGCAGCGGCGCGGCCATCGTGGACGCGCGCTCGGCCCGGGCGGCGCCACCGGCCAGGTCGAGGGTGAAGCCGAGAAACGCGACCGTGTAGCTCGCCATCGACCCGTACAGCAGGTAGTTCGCTGTGGTGGCGAGGTTCTCGTTCACGCTCACGCGGGTGCCTCCTCGAGGGTGGTGTGTCGCTGCGGCGTCAGCGCCGCGATCAGCCGGTCGAGCTCGTCGTCCAGGCCGGTGTCCTC
>JBKJTJ010000137.1:0-16527 GCA_046590855.1 Actinomycetota bacterium | reverse complement strand
CCGGCTCGCGCTGGGCGTGGTGGCCTCGCGGCAGGACGGCGGCGGCTTCGGCTGGCTCGACGAGCGCCTGCGGCTCGACCCCACCCACCCGGGCCAGACCTGGCTGATGTCGCGGATGGCGCACGTCGCGGGCCTGGAGGTGCTGCGCGGCAACGAGTTCGGCGATCTGCTCGACCACGGTGTCCGTGCTCTCGAGGGCCAGCTGCACGACGACCGCCACGGCGGGTGGTTCTCGTCCGCCGACCCCGCCGGCCAGGGCGACAAGCGCGCGTACGACCACGCCTTCGTCGTTCTCGCCGCGTCGACCGCCACCGTGGCGGGCCACGCGCGCGGACGGGCGCTGCTCGACGAGGCGCTCGACGTGCTCGAACGCCGGTTCTGGGACGACGAGACCGGGCTGCTCGTCGACGTGTGGGACCGCTCGTGGAACGAGCTCGAGCCGTACCGCGGCGCCAACGCCAACATGCACGGCGTCGAGGCCATGCTGGCCGCGGCGGACGCCACCGGCGACGTGCGGTGGCACGAGCGGGCCCTGCGCGTCGCCGAGACGCTGGTGCACCAGCACGCACGGGCCAGCCACTGGCGCCTGCCCGAGCACTTCGACGCGCAGTGGCAGGTGCTGCCCGACTACAACGTGGACGACCCGGCACACCCGTTCCGTCCGTACGGCGCCACGATCGGGCACTGGTTCGAGTGGTCGCGCCTGCTGCTGCACCTGCGGCACGGGCTGGCCGACCCCGCGCCGTGGCTGCTCGACGACGCCCGCTCGCTCTTCGACGCCGCGGTGCGCGAGGGCTGGGCGGTCGACGGTGCACCCGGCTTCGTCTACACGGTCGACGCGCAAGGCTCCCCCGTCGTGCGGGCCCGCCTGCACTGGGTGCTCTGCGAGGCCGTCGCCGCGGCCGAGGCCTGGCGCGCCGTCCGGCCCGACCCTGCCCTGGACGGGCACCTGGCCCGGTGGTGGGCCTACGCGCGCGAGCACCTGATCGACGTCGAGAACGGCGGCTGGGTGCACGAGCTGGGCCCCGACAACACCCCGGCCGCGGGCACCTGGGCCGGCAAGCCCGACGTCTACCACGCCTACCAGGCGGCCCTGATCGGCCTGCTGCCCCCCGCGCGCAGCATCGCGGCCGCCGTCCGCGACCGCTGACGCTCGCAGTGGCGGACCGGGGCGACCCGGGCCACACTTCACGGAGCAGGACGTATCGGGCGAACAGCGTCCGAGCGGACTCACATCCCGCCCCAGTGAAGGAGAACCGCCGTGGTCGACAAGGCAAGCACGTCCAGCGCGCTCACCCCCGCGACCAGCGCCCTGGTCACCGAGCAGGGCAAGACGACCATCGCCGACCCCGTGGTCGCCAAGATCGCCGGCATCGCTGCGCGCGAGGTGTCCGGTGTCCACGCCCTCGGCGGTGGCACGGCACGCGCCGTGGGCGCGCTGCGCGAGCGGATCCCGGGTGGGCGCACCAACCACTCGCAGGGTGTGGCCGTCGAGGTCGGTGAGCGCGAGGCCGCCATCGACCTGCAGCTGGTGGCGGACTACGGCGTCTCTGTGGCCGACCTGGCCGCGGGCATCCGCCGCAACGTCATCTCGGCCGTCGAGCGGATGACCGGGCTGGTCGTCACCGAGGTCAACATCGAGGTGCAGGACGTGTTCCTGGCCAGCGAGGACGACCAGGACGGCGCCGACCAGGACGCGGCACCGCGGGTCCAGTGAGCCTGGGCTCCGACCTGCCACCGCAGGCCGACCTCGCCGACCGCGTCGCGGCCGCGGTCCTCGCCGTCCCCGGCGTCGCCGGGCTGCACACGGGAACCTTCGGTGAGGTCGCGACGTACCTGCCGGGACGTCGGGTCGAGGGCGTGCGGCTGCGCCCCGACCGGGCCGAGGTGCACCTCGTGCTCGCGTGGGGCGCCGCGGTCGAGCCGACCGCGGCCGCCGTGCGGCGGGTCGCCAGCGCCGTTGCCGGCACCGTCGTCGACGTCAGCGTCGAGGACGTCGCCGACCCCGGCCCGACCGGGTTCGGGGGCTGACGTGGCCGCCGACCCATCGGTCCAGGCCGACCAGCACCGCCTGAGCCAGTGGCGTCGCGAACGCCGCCGGGCGGCCCGTGCCCACCACCCCGACGTGGGTGGTGACCTGGACGAGTACCTGCGCGTGGTCGGCGAGATCGACGCCCGCCTCGGCCCGGTCGACCCGCCGCCCGCTGCGGCGGGTGTGACCACGACGGTCTCCGGACGCCGGGTGTCGGTGCGCCGGCGGCTGCGGGCGGTCCGCCGCAGGACCCGCGGACTCAGCCGCGAGGTGCGCTCGCGCCTGCCCCGCGGCGTCCCCGGCGCCCGGCGCTGGAGCGAGCTGTGAACGACCGAGCTGTGAGCACCACCGACGACACGGCGCGCGACGCGTGCCGCCCCCTCGACGAAGGAGACACCCCGTGACCACCTCGACCATCGGCCTGCTCGCCGGACTGCTGCTGGGTGTCGCCGCAGCTGCAGGCGGGTTCTTCGGCTTCCTCATCGCCCTCGTCCTCGGCGTGGTGGGCTACCTCGTGGGCTCGCACGTGGACGGCCAGGTCGACCTCGGCCAGGTGCTGGGCGGCCGCCGCCGTGGCTGACGTCGCCGACCGGGATGACCCGGGCCACCGCGGCCGGCTGGTCGTCGCGGACCGCGTCGTCGAGAAGGTGGCCGCCATCGCGGCCGCCGAGGTCGAGGGCGTCGTCACCAGCGGCTCGGGTCTGGGCGGGCTGCTCGGCCACCGCTATCCCCGGGCCGACGCCACCGTCGCCGGTGAGCGGGCTCGGGTGCACGTGGAGGTCGCGGTGAGGTGGCCGATGCCGCTCGCCCAGGTGGCGGGCGCCGTCCGCCAACGGGTGCAGCGACGGCTGGACGAGCTGGTCGGACTCGCCGTCGACGCCGTCGACGTGACCGCCGCGACCCTGGTGACCGCCCCGCCGCACCCGCCGCGGAGCGTCCGGTGAGCACGGCGGCACCGAGCCCGGTCACCGCGCCGATGGCTCCCGTGACCCCGCCGGGCCGACCGGCCGACACCGCCGCCCTCTCCGCACCGAAGCAGCCGGTGAGCCCCGGCACGATCACCGTCGTCGGCATCGTCCTCGCGCTGCTCGTCGTGGCGCTGGGCCTGGTCGGGTTGCACGACGCCCTGGTCGCGGCCGACGCGGTGAACGGCAGCTCGTGGTCGGCAGCCGCGGTCTCCGCCGTCGACGGCACGCGTCGGGGGCTGTGGCTGGTGCCCGTCGGCGTGCTGGCCGTCCTCGTCGGTCTGTGGCTGCTGCTGACCGCCCTGCGACCGCGACCGCGCACCGCGATCGCCCTGCGCGCCGACACCGGGGTCGTGCTGCGCCCGCGGGACGTCGCTGCCCTCGCCCGCAGCACCGCCGGTGAGGTCGACGGCGTCACGTCCGCCACGGTGAGCGCCCAGCGTCGTCGCATCTCGGTCGCCGTGGTCGCCACCTCCGACGACGGCGTCCGCGAGGCCGTGGCCGCAGCGGTGGCCGCACGCTTCGCGGCCCTGTCGACGACCCCGTCCGTACGGGTGTCCGTCAAGACCGAGGGGGCCTGATGATCAGCCGCGCCACCGTCGCCGTCGACCGGCTCGCCGCACTCGTGGTCGCGGTCGTGCTCATCGCCGGCGGGGCCGCCGCCCTCACCTGGTGGTTCCACCTCGTCGGGGGCCTGCCGAGGTCCATCGACGTCTCCGCCCTCACCGACGCCACCACCCGCTCGTGGTGGCCCTGGGCGGCGGCGGTCGTCGGCTTGCTGCTCGTCGTGGTCGGCCTGCGCTGGCTGCTCGCGCACCTGCCCCGGCGCTCGGTCAGCCACCTGACGCTGCCCGGCTCGGACCGCTCCGGGCGGTTGCGGGTCGCCACCCGGCCGCTGGCCGCCGCGGCAGCCGCGTCGCTGGCGACCGCCGACGGCGTCACCTCCTCGTCCGGGCAGGTGCGCCGCGAGCGCGGTCAGCTGGTCGCCGCACTGAGGGCGACGATCACCCCGGACGCCGACCTCGAGGCGGTGGCGCAGGCGGCCGACCGGACGGCCCAGGACCTGGCTCGCGTCCTGGAGCGCGACGACGTCCGGTGCGTCGTGCGCCTGCGCGTGGCCTCCGGCAGCACCCCACGGGTCAGCTGAGCCGCGGGCCGACCTGCTCGGACACGAACGCCGTGACGACGGCGTCCCACCGCTGCGGATCGGTGTTCCACTCCTTGGTGTGCCGACCCTGCTCCCACGGCTCGACGGTGACCAGGTCGGGCCGGGCCCGCCCGAGGGCGAGCGAGGGGGCGTTGGGGACGAACTCGTCGCCGTCGGAGTGGATCAGCAGCACCGGCAGCTGCAGCTCGGCGGCCCGGGTGACCCAGTCGAGGCGGCGCAGGTCGAGCGGCTCGTTGAGGCCGATCACCCTGCGCCCCAACGGGTGTCGCAGCATCGAGTGGCCCATCCGCGTCAGCCGGTAGGGCAGGTGGTTGACCCCCGACTGGTGGTCCAGGACCGCGTGCCAGTCGACCACCGGCCCGTCGAGCACCACGGCCCGCACCCGGTCGGACAACCACGAGCGGGTGGCGGCCTGCAGCACGATGGCACCGCCCATCGACCACCCGAACAGCACCACGTCCTGGGCACCGTGCTCGAGCGCCCACAGCACCGCGGCCTCGACGTCGCGCCACTCGCTGTCGCCGAGGTGGTAGCGACCGGTCGCGTCGCTGGGTGACTCGGCGTCGTTGCGGTACGAGCAGACCAGCACCGACAGACCGATCGCGAGCATCGGCTGGACCGCCCGAAGGCACTCCTCGCGGGTCGCGCCCCGGCCGTGCACCAGCAGCGCCCACGTCGTGGCCGGACCCGTCGCGGGCACGTACCACGCGCGCATCGGGCCCAGCTCGGTGTCGACCTCGACGTCCTGGTGCGCCACGCCGAGCGCCGTCCGCGGCGTGCCCTCGTAGTAGTAGCCGTTCCACCGCGCGGGCCCGGCTCGCAGCACCCCGCGGTCGACGTGCTCGAGCCGGCGGACGACGACCTCGTCGTCCGCGTGCACGACCGCGCCGAGCCGCGCGTGCCCCTCGCGACCGTCGAACCACAGGCCGTACCGACCCGGCGCGGTCGTCTCGGGCGTCGCCTGCAGCGTCACCGTGGGCGGGTCGGCGGCCAGGTCGACGTCGATGACCCACACGTCGTCCGGCTTGACGTGGTTGGGCGTGACGACCTGGCGGGTGAAGTAGGCGGCCAGGCCCGCGGCGCCCGCCGTCAGCGCACCCGCGGCGCCGGCGGTGACCGCCAGGCCGATCCGCACGCCGGTGCGGGTGCGGCTCATGGGCGCTGCACCTCGACCGCGCGCCGGCGTACGGCAAGAGCCCAGAGCACGAGGGGCACCTGCAGCGGCAGCCGGGCCAGCGTGATCACCTGCGTGAGGGTGCTCGCGTCGGTGCGGACGGCCGTGACCGCCATCTGCACGTTGGCCGGGAACACCGCGACGAAGAGGGCTGCGGTCGCCAGACCCGCGAACCGACGGGTACGAGCCGCTGCAAGGCCTGCGGCGCAGGCGATCTCGGCCACACCCGAGGCGTAGACCCAGGGCACGGGGTCGCCGAGCTGGCTCGGGACGATGGACGCGAACGGGTCGGGTTCGAGCAGGTGCAGCACGCCGGCCGCTGCCAGCAGCAGCGACAGCGGTGCGAAGGCGGGGACGCGGTCAGCCACGGTCGAAGCCTCTCACGCTCTTGTGGATCACCAGCTGTGCCTCGCAGACTTGGCCCGGCGGTTGCCAGCGACCCGGGAGGTGCGGTGGAGCAGTCCGAGCCGGCGGTCGGCCTGGGGATGAGCGTGGGCCGGATGGAGGCGTTCAGCGACGGGGTGCTGGCCATCGTCATCACCCTGCTGATCCTGGACGTCAAGGTGCCGGCCGATGCGGGCGGTGAGCTGGGTGCGGCGCTCGCCGCGCAGTGGCCGCGGTACGTCGCGTACCTGATGTCGTTCTTCGTCGTAGGCGTCATCTGGCTGAACCATCATGCGATGGTGAACCAGCTGTCCCGCACCGACCACGGCGCGCAGGTGTGCAACCTCCTGCTCCTGCTGCCCGTCTCGTTCCTGCCGTGGCCGACCGCGCTGCTGGCCGAGTACGCCACCCACGGGACCGCAGCCGAGGGTCGGCTGGCGGTCGTCATCTACGGGGCGACCAGCTCGGCGATGGCCCTCGCGTTCAACGTCTTCTGGCGCTACCTGCTGCGCCACCCCGAGCTGCGGCGCCCCGATGTCCCCCGCGAGCTCCTCGCGGTGCGCAACCGCAGGTACAACCTCGGTCTGGCCGTCTACCCCGTCGCGACGGCGCTCGGCCTACTGAGCGTCCCGCTGTTCCTCGCGCTGATGCTGGGCCTGGCCGTGCTGTACCTGCTGCCCACCCCGGACGTGCGAGCGTGAAGGATCGGGCCCGCCCTGGCCGGACTGAACCTTCACGCTGACCCGTCGAGGACGTCGCTCAGCTCGAACCGCACCGGACGCTCGAGCTGGGCGTAGGTGCAGCTGGCCGGGTCACGGTCGGGACGCCAGGTGACGAACTGCGTGGTGTGTCGAAAGCGCACGCCCTCCATGTAGTCGTACTTCACCTCGACGACCCGCTCGGGGCGCAGCGGGGTGAACGAGAGGTCCTTGCCGGCGTTCCAGCGGCTGGCCTCGGACTTGCGCGGGGTGCGGTTGCCCGCCTCCTGCTCGGCCCACGCCCAGGGGTGCTGATCGAAGGTGGTCACCAGCGGCTGCAGCTCGGCGAACAGCTCGCGGCGACGCGCCATCGTGAACGCGCCGACGACCCCGACCGAGGCGAGCACCCCGGCCTCGTCGTGCAGGCCCAGCAGCAGCGAGCCGATCGCCTCCGGCCCGGACGCGTGCGTGCGGTAGCCCGCGACGACGCAGTCGGCCGTGCGCACGTGCTTGATCTTGGTCATCACCCGCTTGTCGGGCTGGTAGGTCAGGTCGAGCCGCTTGGCGATCAGCCCGTCCAGGCCGGCACCCTCGAAGCGGTCGAACCACTCACGCGCCACCTCGAGGTCCTGGGTGACGGGGGTGAGGTGGATCGGCGGCTGCGCGTCGGCCAGTGCCGCCTCCAGCAGCCGGCGCCGCTCGACCAGCGGACGCCCGGTCAGGTCGTCGTCACCCAGCGCCAGCAGGTCGAACGCCACGAAGCTGGCCGGCGTCTGCTGCGAGAGCATGGTCACCCGGCTGACGGCGGGGTGGATCCGCTGCTGCAGGGTCTCGAAGTCCAGCACGTTGCGCACCGGGTCGGCCACGACGATCTCGCCGTCGATGACGGCACGCCGGGGGAAGCTGCGCAGCCCCGCCTGCACCACCTCGGGGAAGTACCGCGTCATCGGCTTCTCGTTGCGGCTGCCGATCTCGACCTCGTCACCGTCGCGGAAGATCATCGACCGGAACCCGTCCCACTTGGGTTCGTAGTGCTCACCCGGCGGGATCTGCGTCGCCGGCTTGGCGAGCATCGGGGCGACGGGCGGCATCACGGGCAGGTCCACGCCGACCAGTGTGCCGCCGTCGTGCCAGGATCGGCGGCAACGGGCGCCCGAACGTCCCCCACCCGATCCCCTGGAGCAGCAGCCGTGGCCGACCTGATCGTCATCCTCACCGAGCAGGCCCTGGGTGCCGGCGACGCCGGACGCATCCTGGCGCTGCACGAGGGCGAGGAGCTGGACTACCACGTGCTCGTCCCGGCCGACACCGAGCGAAACCTGCTGGTGGACGTCATCGACCACCTGAGCATGCTGCACCTTCGGGCCGCGCTCGACGCCGTCCGCGGCCGCGAGCAGACCGGGGACGCCGCCCGCGCGACCGCCGCGCAGTCCCTGCAGTCATCCCTGGAGGCGTTGCGCGAGAAGGGGAAGAACGCCGAGGGTGCCGTCACGGTCGACGACCCGCTGCCCGCCGTCAAGGCCGAGGTGGACCGGCTCGGGGCGCGCGAGGTGGTCGTGGTCACCCGGCCGCACGCCGTCGAGGACACCTTCCACCGCGACTGGGCCAGCCGGGCGCGCGACGACCTGGGCGTGCCCGTCCTGCACGTGTACGCCGGCACGACCTTCCTCGGCTGAGGCGGCCGTGATCGACGGACGGGTGGTCAGTGCGACCACCCTGGTGAGCGCGCCGGCCGCGCGCATCTTCGACCTGCTGGCCGACCCCTCGCGGCACCCGGTGCTCGACGGGTCGGGCTCGGTGCGCTCCCTGGTTCGCGGCCCGGACCGGCTGCACCTGGGGGCCCGGTTCACCATGGCGATGCGGCTGGGCCTGCCGTACGCGATGGTCAACACCGTCGTGGAGTTCGACGAGGGACGTCGCATCGCCTGGCGGCACGCGTCCCGGGCGGTGTGGCGCTACGAGCTCGAGGCCACCGGGCCGACGTCCACCCGGGTGGTCGAGTCCTTCGACATGCGGCACTCACCGCTGGCGGGGTTCTACGAGCGCACCGGGTTCGCCCAGCGCAACGAGCGCGGCATGGTGCGCAGCCTCGCCCTGCTCCGCGACGTCGCCCAGACGACCTGACCGGCTGCCGGCCGGACGCACCCGGACAAACCGCACGGCGGCGTTTCGGCAAGCGGACGACGCGATTGCGTGCCAAGATCGCGCCGTCGCAGTTCGTTCCCACACAGAGAGGCCGACATGATCATCCTCGGTCTGATCCTGCTCATCATCGGGCTGCTCGTCGCGAGCCTGAAGATCCTCGTGACGATCGGCATCATCCTGATCGTCGTCGGGGCCGTGCTGTACGTCCTCGGAGCCACCGGCCGCGCCGTCGGCGGTCGCAAGCACTACTTCTGATCCGGTAGGCCGCTGTGAGCGGCTCGGCCCCGTCACCCCCTCGGGAGTGGCGGGGCCGAGTCGTCACCCCGTCCGGTCGGCGGGCTTCAGGCGCTCACTCCGGCGGGCTCGGGCGCGCGCGGCTGGGCTGCACCCGCGACGGCTCCCCCGGCATCTTCGGGTAGTCCGGCGGGAAGGCCAGTTCGCCCAGGCCGCGCTCGACGTCGGCCTCCCACAGCGCGTGCGCCGCACCGAGGTCACCCACCGCGGCGTCGATGCCGGCCCACGGGTCGCCGTCCGCGGCCAGGGCCGCCGGGGCCGTGCGCACCGTGAACCGCGTCGGGTCGACGTCCGGCAGCGACGCCCAGCTCACCGGCATCGAGACCGGCGCGTGCGGCAGCGGGCGCGGGCTGTAGGCCGAGGCGATCGTGCGGTCGCGGTTGCTCTGATTGAAGTCGACGAAGACCTTCTCGCCGCGCTCCTCCTTCCACCAGGCCATCGTCACCAGCGACGGCGCACGGCGCTCGAGCTCGCGGCCGATGCCGATCACCGCGTGCCGGACGTCGAGGAACTCGCGGTCGGGGCGGATCCGCGCGAAGACGTGCACACCGCGGTTGCCGGACGTCTTGGCCCACCCGGTCAGGCCGAGCTCGGTCAGCAGCTGGCGCAGCAGCAATGCGGCCTCAACGGCGTCCTCGAAGCCGCGCCCGGGTTGGGGATCCAGGTCGATGCGCAGCTCGTCGGGCTGGTTGGTCTCGCCGGTGCGCACCGGCCAGGGGTGCCAGGTGATGGTGTTCATCTGCACCGCCCACACCGCGGTGGCGACCTCGTCCACGACCAGCTGCGCGTGCCGGCGTCCGCTGGGGTAGGTGACGTCGACGGTGCGCACCCAGTCCGGGACGCCCCGGGGCGGGTTCTTGGAGTAGAAGGCCTCACCGTCGACGCCGTCCGGGAACCGCTGCAGGGTCACCGGTCTGTCCGCGAGCGCCGTCATCAGCGCGCCGCCCACCTCGACGACGTACTGCGCCAGCTCGAGCTTGGTGACACCGACCTGCGGCCACAGCACTCGGTCGGGGCTGGACAGCCGGACGGCCCGCACCCCATGGGGTCCGTCGACCTCGATCGTCGTCGCCGCGCTCGCCATGCGCCGACCGTACCCACCTGGCCAGATCTGACGCGACGGTGACGTCCTACCAGGGCGGGAACTCACCCGGCCGACCCGCTGTTGTCACCGGCATGAAGCTGCGCAACCCGTTCGCGAGGAAGCCGATGAAGCCCACCGACCGCACCTACCCGACCGTCAAGGACGACGCCGCCTGGCGGGCCGAGCTGACGCCGGCCGAGTTCGCGGTGCTGCGCGAAGGGGGAACCGAGCGGCCGTACGTCGGCGAGTACACCGACACCACGACCGAGGGCGTCTACGCCTGCCGGGCCTGTGGGCAGGAGCTGTTCCGCAGCGACACCAAGTTCGAGTCGCACTGCGGCTGGCCGTCGTTCTACACCCCGCTCGCCGAGGATCGGGTGGAGTACATCACCGACGTGTCGATGGGCATGAAGCGCATCGAGGTGCGGTGCGGCGGCTGCGGCTCGCACCTGGGCCACGTGTTCGAGGGCGAGGGCTACGACACCCCGACCGACCAGCGCTACTGCATCAACTCGATCAGCCTCACCCTCGCGCCCAAGGCCTGAGCGGGCCTGGTCGCCGCCGCCTCAGGGCAGGCCGGCGACCAGGTCGGCGAGGTCGACCCGCGGGCCGGTGTAGAACGGCAGCTCCTCGCGCACGTGCCGACGCGCCTCGGTGGCGCGCAGGTCGCGCATCAGGTCGACGATGCGATGCAGCTCGTCGGCCTCGAACGCCAGGATCCACTCGTAGTCGCCGAGGGCGAACGACGACACCGTGTTCGCGCGGACGTCGGGGTAGTCGCGGGCCGCCTTGCCGTGCTCGACGAGCATGTCGCGACGCTCGGCGTCGGGCAGCAGGTACCAGTCGTACGAGCGCACGAACGGGTACAGGCACAGGTAGCCGCGCGCGTCCTCACCCGACATGAAGGCCGGGACGTGGCTCTTGTTGAACTCGGCCGGGCGGTGCAGCGCGACGACCGACCACACCGGCACCAGGTGGCGACCCAGTGCCGTGCGCCGAAGGGCGCGGTAGGCGGCCTGGACGGTCTCGACGTCCGGCCCGTGCCACCACACCATCACGTCGGCGTCCGCCCGCAGCCCGGCGACGTCGTAGAACCCGCGCACGACCAGCCCGTGCTCGGCGGCCAGACCGTCGAGCACCTGCTGCACCTCGGCCGTCACCGCAGCGCGGTCACCGCCGACGGCGTCGCGGACGGCGAACACCGACCACATGGCGTACCGGATGGTGTCGTTGATCTCGCGCGCCTTGACCTTCTCGTCGCTCATGCCCTCATCCTCTCGCGCCGCGCGCCAGCCGTTCGAGGTGGGTGCCGACGGCGAGCGCCGCGGCGGTGCCCGAGGCGATGCACGCCGGGATGCCGACACCGTCGTACGCCGCTCCGGCCACGGCCAGTCCGGGCGAGCCGGCGAGGGCTGCTCGCACCGACGCCACCCGCCCGAGGTGACCGACCGCGTACTGCGGCAGCGCCCCGCCCCAGCGGGTGACCTGTGACGCCAGCACCGGCAGCGACCCGCCGACCAGCTCGGCCAGGTCGGCGACGGCCCGGGCCACGACGTCGGCGTCGTCGCGCTGCAGGTCGGCCTCGTCGCGGTGGCGGCCCACCGAGGTCCGCAGCGCCACCCGGTCGGGTTCGGCGTCGTCCAGCCACGCCCACTTGGACGACGAGAAGGTGGCCGCCTTGACGAACCTGCCCTCGACCGCCGGCACGAGGAACCCCGACCCGACCAGCGGCCCCGCCACCGAGCGCGGCACCAGCACCGTGACGATCGCGACGCTCGCGTACTCGACCTGCGCCAGCAGGGCCGCCGCAACGGGGGCCTCGTCGGCCAGCAGCCGGGACGTCGGCGCCGCGGGCGTGGCGAGGACGACGCCGTCCGCCTCGATGACCTGGGCGCGGATCGTCGGCCCGAGCCTCAGGCGCCACCCGACCGGCGTACGGCGCAGGTCGCGGACCGGGCTGCCGGTGTGCACCTCGACCCCCCGCTCGCGCAGCGCGGCCGTGACGGCGAGCGGCAGCCGGCCCACCCCGCCGCGCACCCCGGCGAACACCGGCGCGCGGGCGGCCACGCCGGCGGCCGACGCTTCACGCGCGGCCTGCACGACCGAGGCGCCCTGCGTGGCCGCGGCCCACAGGGCGGGCACAGTGGCCTGCAGCGACAGCTCGTCCGAGCGGCCGGCGTAGACCCCGCCGAGCAGCGGGTCGAGCAGCCGGTCGACGACACCGGCCCCGACCCGGCCGGCCACGAACGACGCGACGTCGACGTCCGCGGCGAGGGCGGGCCACGCCGTCCCCGGTTCGGCGACCACCCGGGCCGCCTCCTGCGGTGTCAGCAGGCCGAGCAGGCCGTCGGGGCCTGACGGCACGCCCATCAGGGTGCCGGGGGGCAGCGGGCGAAGGGCTCCGCGCGACCAGATCGAGGCTCCGGCCGGCCGGGGGTCGACCAGGTCGTCGGCGAGGCCGACGGCGCGGGCGAGGTCGAGGGCCTCGGGGCGGCGGGCCAGCATCGACTCGGCACCGAGGTCGACGTCGAGCCCGTCGACCTGGCCCACGGCGAGCTTGCCACCGACCTGCGCCGCGCCGTCGAGCACCACGACGCGGACCGGACTCGGCGCACCGCTGAGCGCCCAGGCCGCGGCCAGCCCGGCGATCCCCGCGCCCACGACCACGACGGTCGGTCGGGCTCCCTGGTCCACCGGGTCCACCGGGTCCGACGTCACCGCCCCAGGCTGGCAGATCGTGACCGGTTCGAGACCCCCCGGGGTGGAACCGCCCGGTGACCTCGGTGCGTCGCAGCGGCAGGTGTCCGGGTCGGCCGATTCGAGGAGCAGCCATGAGCAGGTCTCGCGTGAAGGTTCTCGCCGTCAGCGTCAGCGTGGTCGCTGCCCTGGCGCTGGCGGGGTGCAGCGGCGGCGGCGGCGCCACGGCGTCGGCGGGCTCGGCGAGCTCGGCCGGTGAGGGCTCGGGCGCGGACTCGGCCGCGGCGCAGCCCTTCGCAGCCTCGAAGGGCGCCGCCCCGGCCAGCGCCCGGGTCGACGCTGCGGCGGCCGACCCGGCCGCGCTGGGTGGACGACGCCAGGTTCGCACCGCCGACCTCGGGCTGCAGGTGGACGACCTGCGCGTGGCCGCCGCGCGGGTGCGGGCGCTGGCGACCGCGGCGAAGGGGTACGTGCAGGACGAGAAGACGAGCACCGACCCGGCTCCGGTCCCGCTGCCGGCCGACGGCGACGTCAGGACGCCGCAGCCCACCGGTCAGTCGGTGCTGACGCTGAGGGTGCCCGAGCAGGGACTCGACCGCCTGATGGACCAGGTCGCGGGGCTGGGACGTCAGGTGTCGCGGGGCCAGTCCTCGGACGACGTCACCGACCGGTACGTCGACGTGGCCAGCCGCCTGCGCACCCAGCGCGAGAGCGTGGCCCGGGTGCGGGTGCTGCTGGACAAGGCCACCACGATCGGTCAGGTGGTGCAGGTCGAGTCCGAGCTGACGCGACGGCAGGCCGACCTGGAGTCCCTCGAGGCGCGGCTGGCGGCCCTGGCCGACCAGAGCACGCTGGCGACGCTGACGGTCTCGCTGTCGCCGAAGCGTGTCGCCGCTGCCACGGCCGTCCAGCCGGGCGCCTTCGTCGAGGGGCTGCGCGGCGGCTGGCAGGCCATGCTCGCCAGCGTCGCCGTCGCCCTGCGGGTCCTGGGTGCGCTGCTGCCGTTCGGGGTGCTGGCCGCGCTGGTGGGCGTGCCCGTGATGGTCTTCATGCGTCGTCGGCGCACCCAGCCGTCCGTCTAGTCCTCGGAGCGCACCTGCGCCGAGTGGACCAGGTCGACGACCCGTTGCAGCGCACCGGGATCGGCGTTCGGCGGGACGCCGTGACCGAGGTTGAAGACGTGGCCCGGCGTCGCCCGGCCGGCCTCGACGGTGGCCAGGACCCGCTGCTCGAGGACGTCCGCGGGAGCGAACAGCAGGGCCGGGTCGAGGTTGCCCTGCACGGCGCGAGCCGGACCGATGCGGGCCGACGCGACGTCGAGTGGCACCCGGAAGTCGACCCCCACGACCTCGGCGCCCGCCTCACCCATGGCCGCGAGCAGCTCGCCGGTGCCGACCCCGAAGTGGATCCGCGGCACCCCGAGGTCGGCGACCGCAGCGAGCGCGCGCGCGGAGTGCGGGGCGACCAGGGCGCGGTAGTCCGCGAGCGGCAGCGCACCGACCCACGAGTCGAACAGCTGCACGGCGCTGGCACCCGCCTGCGCCTGCACGCGCAGGAACGCCCCGGCGATCCCGGCCAGCCGGTCGAGCAGGGCGTGCCAGAGCCCGGGGTCGCCGTACATCAGGGCCTTGGTGCGCTCGTGGTTCTTCGACGGGCCACCCTCGATCAGGTACGACGCGAGCGTGTACGGCGCGCCGGCGAAGCCGATCAGCGGGGTCGACCCGAGCTCAGCCACCAGCTGGCGCACCGCCTGGTCGATGTACGGCACGTCGGCGACGGTGAGGTCCGGCAGCCGGTCGAGGTCGCCCATCGACGAGAACGGTTGTGCCACCACGGGTCCGACACCGGGGACGATGTCGAGGTCGACACCGATCGCCTTCAGCGGCACCACGATGTCGCTGTAGAAGATCGCCGCGTCGACCCCGTAGCGACGCACCGGCTGCAGGGTGATCTCGGTGACCAGGTCAGGGCGCGCGCACGAGTCCAGCATCGAGATGCCCTCGCGCAGGGCGCGGTACTCGGGCAACGAGCGGCCCGCCTGACGCATGAACCACACGGGGTGGTGGGCGACGGGCTCGCGCCGGCACGCGGCCAGGAACGTCGAGTCGGTCAGCAGCGGTGCGGGCGACGTCACGCGGTCATGGTGTCACGCGGCGGGGTCAGCCGAGCGTCACCAGGACGACGCCCACGAGGGCTCCGACCACGCCCACCTGCTGCAGCCGGAGCAGGCGCTCCTTCAACAGCACCCTGGCCAGCACGACGGTGACCACGGGGTACAGCGACCCCAGCACCCCGGTGATGCTGAGCAGCCCGCGCTGGCTGGCGAGCGCGAACAGCAGGTTGGCGCTCACGTCGCCGATCCCGACCAGTGCGAGCGCCGGCAGGTCGCGGACGACGAGCCCACCCCTGGTGCGCAGCGCCAGGGCGGCGACGACGAACAGCGCGACGCTGACCGACCGCATCCCGGTCAGCGTCATGACGGCGCTGTAGCGCGAGCCGCGCTCGATGAATGTCAGTGCCAACCCGAACCCGACGCCCGCGACGGCCGCGAGGAGCACCGGGCGGGGCGGCGCCGCCCCCGACAGCTCGGGCCCGCTCGCCGCGACGGCCCCGGCCACCGCGACCGCGATGCCCGCGACGGCGAGCCCACTCGGCCGGTCCCCCAGGACGACGCCGACGAGCACCGGCACCAGCGCCCCCAGCGCGGCGATCGCCGACACCACGCCCATGACCCCGCTGCCCAGCGCGGCGTAGAAGCAGAGCAGACCTGCGCTGCCGCACAGACCCGCCGCGACCGACCACGACAGCCAGCCGACCGGGGCCGTCCACGCCCGCGTCGCGACAGCGACGAGGCCGACCGCGAGCAGGCCGAGCACCTGCGACCCCGCCACCACGGCGTACGCCGGGCGGGTGCGCGAGAGCAGGCCGCCCACGAAGTCGGCCGACCCCCAGATGAGGCTGGACGTCAAGGCGAGCAGCAGCGACACGGGGGCACGCTACGGGTCGGCCACGGTCAGCCCCGACCCAGCCGCCGCCCGGCCCTGCCAGGGTGCGGCGCGCCGCGCCCGGCCCCTGTGCTCACGCACGTACTGTGCGTGCATGATCAGCCGCACGACCAGCGACGGGCCACCCGAGGCCTTCGCGCGCGCGCTGGAGCAGCTGCGCACCGCGCGGCTGCGTCCCGAGGTCGTCGTCACCGAGGTGCCCGCGCCCCAGCGGATCGCGCCGTACGCCGTCGCGCTCACCGCCGACGTCCTCGCCCGCACCGCCCAACCCGGCTCCGACGACCCGGACGAGCTCGCCAGCGGGCGGTTCGTGCTGCTGCACGACCCCGAGGCGCCCGAGCCGTGGGACGGCACGTTCCGGGCCGTGACGTTCGTGCGGGCCGAGCTCGAGCCCGAGTTCGGGGCCGACCCGATGCTCGGCGAGGTCGGCTGGTCGTGGCTGCTGGACGCGCTCGCCTCGCACGACGCGCCGTTCACCCAGGACGGCGGCACCGTCACGAGGGTGGTGTCGCAGAGCTTCGGGGCCCTCGCCGACCGCGCGGCCAGCGTCGAGATCGAGGTGCGCGGTTCGTGGACCCCCCTCGGGGCGGACCTGGGGGTGCACCTGCAGGCGTGGTCGGACCTGCTGTGCACCGTCGCCGGCCTGCCGCCGCTGCCCGAGGGTGTCACCGCCCTGCCCGCCCGCCGCCGCTGAGGTCTCCTGCAGTCAAGGTGCCGACCGGTCCTGCCGATGACCCGCAGGACGGTGGGACCACCGCGGCACCGGGCCGCGGAGCACGCCGTCCTCGAGCACGAGGAGACGACGGTGGCAGCAGTCGTCGAGCGGGTCGGACTGGCCCCCATGCCGCGCACGGGTCGCTTCGCGGCCCTGGTGGTCATCG
>JBKJTJ010000089.1:0-2674 GCA_046590855.1 Actinomycetota bacterium | reverse complement strand
TGATCTCATACAGCACCCCGAAGTGCTCGGGCGGGCACATGAGGAAGCGCCGGCCCCACGTCAGCTCGCTCAAAGCAGGCGGTGTGCCAGCGTGGACACGAAGAGCCCCACGTCGGTCACGATGCCCAGCGCCTGGTGGCTGCCCCGGTCGGCCAGCTTGGTGACAACGGCCTGGTTGATGTCCACGCAGTAGGTCTCGACGCCGGCCGGCAGCACGTTGCCGGTGGCGATGGCGTGCAGCGTCGAGGCCAGCATGAGGGCGACTGCGATGCCCGGAAGCAGGGCCCGCATGGCGTCGGCCGCCTCCACCACGTCGGTGAACACGTCGGGCAGCGGGCCGTCGTCGCGCACCGAGCCGACGAGCACGAACCGCTTGCCGCCGCGCACCAGCGCGTGCATGACCCCGCTGGTGACCACGCCCTGCTCGACCGCCGCGGCGATCGAGCCGGCCGCGCGCACCCGGTTGATCGCCCGGATGTGGTGCTCGTGCCCGTGCTCGACCCCCCGGCCCTTGGACAGGTCGACGCCGAGGGACGTGCCGTACAGGCTGGACTCGATGTCGTGGGTGGCGACGGCGTTGCCGCCGAACAGGACGTCGACGAAGCCGGCCTCGACCAGGGCCACCATGGCGGGAGCCGCACCGGTGTGGACCACCGCCGGGCCGGCGACCCACAGCACCTTGCGGCCGGCGGTCCTGGTGTCGCGCATCTCCTGGGCGATCTGGCGCACGAGCAGGGCTTGCGGCTTCTCGCTGGACACCTGCGAGTTCATGAACTCGAACGTCTGGTCGCCGTCGCTCGCCACCGCCGGCTGCGCGACGCGCACCCCGGACGCTCCGCACACGACGGTGTCGCCGGCGCGCACGTCGCTCACCGGCACCGTGCGCACCCACGGCCCGTCCGCGGGGCCGCCGACGAGCAGACCGCAGTCCATCTCGGGCTGCTGCACCTCGACCCAGCGGCCACCCAGGCGCACCTGGGTGTCCAGGTTGGTCGTCGAGTAGAAGTCGAGCGGGAACACCCCGTCGGTGACAACCCCGCGAAGGACAGCCTCACCCGGGTCGGTGAGGTTGACCCCGTACGAGTTCAGTCGCATCAGCATCGAGGCCAGATCGGGCTCGCTCGACGCGCTGACCCGGATGCGGGCGTAGGACTCGTCGTCGTGGTCCTTGCCCACGTCGAAGCGTTCGATGACGTAGTCGCCGCCGAGCGAGCGGACGTCGTCGACGCAGCGTGACAGGACGCCGGAGTCGAGCAGGTGTCCGCGGATCTCGACCGTGTCGCTGACCGGCGCGCTCACAACCTCGCGCCGTCGTCGTCGTCGTCCAGGTCCCGGTGCGAGGGCAGCCGCATCACCAGCGCGACGAAGCCGCCCACGAACGCGACCACGGCCAGCCCCAGCCACAGCGGGCTCGCCTCGCGCCAGAACAGCCCGGCCACCAGCAGGAAGAGCGGACCGAGCAGCACCGCCGCCCAGGCCAGGACGCCGACCACGTCACCGCGGGGCAGCGGCGGCGGATCCGGGGGTACGAAGCCCTCGTCCGGCTCCTGTGGCGCAACGTGGTCGCGCGGGCCGGGCGTGGGTGTGAAGTCGGGCGGCGAGTACGCCACCGGCTGCGCGGGGGTCCGTGCCGGTGCGGACGGCGGGGCGTCGGTCGGCGCTGCCTCGTCCACCAGGGTCGGCGTGTCGTCCCAGCCGGCGATGATCCGAAGGAACTCGGCGTCGACGTCCCCGTCGGGTCGGTCGCGGTCGCGGTCGGGGAGGGGGCTCATCCAGCGCTCACCCGGTCGATGAACTCCAGCGAGGTCTTCTCGATCAGGTCACCGTCGTGGTCGAGCGTCGCGACGTGGAAGCTGTTCTCCAGCACCACCTCGGTCACGTCCTTGCTCGACACCCGCGACAGCAGCAACGCCGAGCTGCGCGGGGGCACCACGTGGTCGACCCGCGAGTGCAGGACGAGCAGCGGTGCGGTGACACCCGCCAGCGCCCGGACGGTCTCGTCCCACGAGCGGACGAACGAGTGCAGCGCCTTCAGGGGCGTGCGGTCGTAGGCGAGCTCGGTCACGCCGGGCCGGGCGATGTCACTGGCGATCCCCGGGAGCGAAGGCACGAGGTGCTTGATCACCGGCAGGGCGCGCAGCCGGACGTCGTCGGACACGAACGCGGGGTTCACGAGCACCAGGCCGGTGACGTCGGCCGGCCGCTCGGCGGCGAGCCGGGCGGCGATCGCCCCGCCCATCGACAGCCCGCCCACGACGACGTGGCGACAGCGGGCGGTCAGCTCGTCCAGGCAGCGCTGCGCCGCGTCGTACCAGTCCTGCCATCCGGTGAGGTTGAGGTCGGGCCAGGCCGTGCCGTGGCCGGGCAGCAGCGGCAGCCGCACGGTCAGGCCCTCGCCGGCGAGGCGCTCGGCCCACGGACGCAGGCTCTGCGGCGTCCCGGTGAAGCCGTGGCACAGCAGCACACCGACGTCGCCACCATCGTGGGCGTACGGCTCGGCGCCGGGCATGACGGGCACGGATCCTCCTTGGACGGCCCCGGTCGTCACCGGGCTCGACCATCGTTCCACGGCGGCGGGCCGGTGGTCGAGGGGTGCCCTACAGTTCGTCCAGGTTCCGAGGTGAGGGGTTCGCGCGGTGTTCTACTGGGTGCTCAAGACCATCGTGCTCGGCCC
>JBKJTJ010000162.1:0-17628 GCA_046590855.1 Actinomycetota bacterium | reverse complement strand
GCGGCCGGGCGACCGTCCCGCGTCCTTGCGTCCCTCGCTCATGCCAGGCCTCCGTCGTGCAGATCGTCGAGCAGGTCGACCTCGGGCAGGTAGGGGGCCAGCGCCGGCAGCTCGTCGGCGCTCGTCAGCCCCAGACGCTCGAGGAAGTACGTGGTGGTGCCGTACAGGATCGCACCGCTTTCACCGTCGGTGCCCCGCTCCTCGATCAGGCCGCGCGAGACGAGCGTGCGGACGACGCCGTCGACGTTGACGCCGCGCACCGCGCTGACCCGCGCCCGGCTGACCGGTTGGCGGTAGGCGATGACGGCGAGGGTCTCCAGCGCGGCCTGGGTCAGGCGCGCGCGCTGGCCGTCCAGGACGAACCGCTCGACGACGGGCGCGTAGTCGCTGCGGCTGTACACGCGCCACCCACCGGCCACCTCGCGCAGCTCGAAACCCCTTCCGGCAGCGTCGAGCTCGGCTGCGATCTGCCGCAGCAGCCCCTCGACCTCGTCGGTGGGCCGCTGCAGCGCCGAGGCCAGCGCGACGACGGTCAGCGGCTCGTCGACGACCATCAGCACGGCCTCGACGGCACCGCGCGCGCCCGAGGGCAGGGCGTCCAGGTCGAGGTCGGGTTCGGTGCTCTCGTCGGTCTCGCTCACGGGGACGACTCCTGCGGGTCGGGTGGGGGGTCCTGAGGGGGGTCGCCGTCCGGGGCGACCTCGTCGAACTCGTCGCTGACCTCGACGTCGCCGTCGTCGCGACCGGTCCAGCGCACCGTCAGCTCGGCCAGCGGGCCGGGCTGCTCGAACGCGACCGAGCCGTCGCGGAACAGCTCGAGCAGGGCGAGGAACCGGGCGACGACGACGTCGGTGCCGTCGGCGTCCGAGGTGAGCGACCGGAACGTCGCCGAGCGACGCCGACGCAGCCGCGACACCAGCAGCGCGGCCTGCTCGCGGACGCTGACCCGGGGGGCGTGCAGGTGCTCCAGTCCGACGGTGGGCAGCACCCGCGGAGCCAGCGCGGCGGCTGCCACCGCGGCCAGCTGCTGGGGCGTGATGCTCATGATCAGCTCGGGCAGCAGCGCGGCGACCGCGGGATCGAGGGAGACCGACCGGGCGTGCCGACGTCCGGCGCTCACCATCCGCTCGGCGAAGACGTCGGCGACCTGCTTGAACGCGCGGTACTGCAGCAGCCGCGCGAACAGCAGGTCGCGCGCCTCGAGCACCGCCAGGTCGTCCTCGTCCTCGACGCTGGCCGAGGGCAGCAGGCGGGCGGCCTTCAGGTCGAGCAGCGTCGCGGCGACGACGACGAACTCGCTGGCCTGGCCGAGGTCCCAGGTCGAGCCGGCGGCCCGGATGTGGGCGACGAACTCGTCGGTCACCTTCGCCAGGGCGACCTCGGTGATGTCGAGCTGGTGCTTGCCGATCAGCCCGAGCAGCAGGTCGAAGGGACCCTCGAAGACGTCCAGGTGCACCTCGAAGGCCGCGGAGCGTCCGCGACCGGTGAGCAGCGGGGACGGCTCGGGCTCGTCGGTCACGACAGGCGCCGGGGTGGTCGGGCTCAGGCGACGTCGCCGCGGGCGATCAGCTCGCGCGCGAGCTGACGGTAGGCCTCGGCGCCGGCGTGGGTGGCGGCGTAGACGGTGATCGGCTCGGCGGCGACCGTGGCGTCGGGGAACTTGACGGTGCGGCCGATCACGGTGTGGAAGACGGTGTCACCGAACGCCTCGACCACCCGGGCCACGACCTCGCGGCTGTGCAGGGTGCGCCCGTCGTACATCGTGGCCAGGATGCCGTCGATCTCGAGCTTGGGGTTGAGCCGGTCCTGCACCTTCTCGATCGTCTCGACGAGCAGCGCCACGCCGCGCAGGGCGAAGAACTCGCACTCCAGCGGGATCAGCACCCCGTGCGCGGCGGTCAGCGCGTTGACGGTGAGCAGCCCGAGCGAGGGCTGGCAGTCGATCAGGACCACGTCGTAGTCGTCCACGATCGGGCGCAGTGCTCGCGCCAGCACCATCTCGCGGGCCACCTCGCCGACCAGCTGCACCTCGGCGGCGGACAGGTCGATGTTGGCGGGCAGCAGGTCCAGGTTCGGCACCGCGGTCGTCCGCACAGCGGCCTTGATGTCGGCGCCGCGGTCCATCAGCAGGTTGTAGACCGTGAGGTCGAGCTCGTGCGGGTTGATCCCCAGGCCGACTGACAGCGCTCCCTGCGGGTCGAAGTCGACGAGCAGCACCTTGCGCCCGACCTCGGCCAGCGCAGCACCCAGGTTGATCGTCGTCGTGGTCTTGCCGACGCCGCCCTTCTGGTTGCACATGGCGATGATCCGGGCCGGGCCGTGCGAGGCCAGTGGTTGCGGCTGCGCGAACGCGGGCATCGGCCGGTTCGTGGCGCCGAGCTGACCCTCGCCGGCGCGCTCGGTGCCGGGCAGGTGGCTCTGGGTCACCACCGAGGCGGACGTCGGAGCCGGGGTCGGGGCGGCAGCGGCCGGGGCGTCGGTCGGGGGCTGCTCGCTCACGAGGTGGTCCACTCTCCGGGATCTGCTCGGTCGGTCGACGTGTCGGTCGACATCGGGACGGGCGGGACGACGCACGCGACCCTAGCCGTGCGGGTCGACGCCCATCAAGGCAGCCGCCGGGTCACCGGGCCCGCGGGTGGGCGGCGGCGTACACCTCGCGCAGCCGCTCGGCGGTCACCAGCGTGTAGATCTGCGTCGTGGTGACCGAGGCGTGCCCGAGCAGCTCCTGCACCACTCGGACGTCGGCGCCGCCGTCCAGCAGGTGGGTGGCGAACGAGTGGCGCAGGGTGTGCGGGCTGACGTCGGTCTTCAGCCCGGCGCGCTCGGCGGCGACCCGCAGCACCGACCACGAGCTCTGCCGCGAGAGCCGGCCCCCGCGGGTGTTGAGGAACAGCGCCGGGGTGCCGGTGCCGGCAGCGGCGAACCCGGGACGCGCCCGCACCAGGTAGGCGCGCAGCGCCTCGCGAGCGTAGGAGCCGAGCGGCACCAGCCGCTGCTTGCCGCCCTTGCCGTGCAGGCGCGCCGACCCGACGGCCAGGTCGATGTCGTCGACGTCCAGGCCGATGGCCTCGCTGATCCGCGCCCCGCTGCCGTACAGCGTCTCGAGCAGAGCGCGGTCGCGCAGCGAGGCGGGCGTGTCGCCGAGCGAGGCGGCCTCGAGCAGCCGCTCGACCTCGTGGGTGGCGATCGCCTTGGGCAGCCGCTTGGGCGCGCCCGGCGGCCGGACGTCGGCGGCCGGGTCGAGCGCGGCGGCGCCCTCGAGCACCATGAACCGGTGCAGCCCCCGCACGGCGACCAGGGCGCGGGCGGCCGACGTCGCGGTCTGCGGGCGGTGCTCGTCGTCTCCCTCGCGCAGGTGGGTGACGAAGGCGGTCACGTCGGCCTCGACGACGCGGGTCGGGTCGTCGATCCCGCGGTCGAGCAGGAACCGCTCGTACCGCACGAGATCACGCCGGTAGGACGCCAGCGTGTTCAGCGCCGCCCCGCGCTCGACGTCCAGGTGCTCGAGCCAGCCGCGCACCGCGCGCTGCAGGGGCGTGGCGACGGCGGGCCCGGCGTCGCTGAGCGTGGTCACGGACTGACATAACCACACCTCGCCACCCGGCCGCGGCAGGCGCGACGCGGCTCAGGCCAGGACGTCGGCCAGCGCCTTCGCGCTCATCCCGTGGGCCTCGGCCACCGGGCCGTAGGTGACCTGACCGCCGTGGGTGTTCAGGCCGAGGGCCAGCGCCGGGTCGGCCCGCAGGGCGTCGCGCCAGCCGCGGTCGGCCAGCTCGACGGCGTACGGCAGCGTCACGTTGGTCAGGGCGTAGGTGGAGGTGTGCGGCACCGCGCCGGGCATGTTCGCGACGCAGTAGAAGACCGAGCCGTGCACCGGGTAGGTGGGGTCGGCGTGCGTGGTGGGCCGCGAGTCCTCGAAGCAGCCGCCCTGGTCGATCGAGATGTCGACCAGCACGCTGCCGGGCTTCATCCGCGAGACCTGCTCGTTGGTGACCAGCGTCGGTGCCTTGGCACCCGGCACGAGCACGGCGCCGATGACCATGTCGGCGTCCATGATCGCCCGCTCGACCTCGTAGGCGTTCGAGGTGACCGTCTGGCAGTGGCCCTGGTAGATGGCGTCGGCCTGGCGCAGGCGGGCGACGTTGCGGTCCAGCAGCAGCACCTCGGCCTGCATTCCCAGGGCGATCGCGGCGGCGTTCATGCCCGAGACGCCGGCGCCGATGACGACGACCTTGGCGGCGTAGACGCCCGACACCCCGCCCATCAGCACGCCGCGCCCACCCTGGGCGCGCACCAGCGTGTGGGCACCGACCTGCGGAGCCAGGCGGCCAGCGACCTCGCTCATCGGCGCCAGCAGCGGCAGGCTGCGGTCGGCGAGTTCGACCGTCTCGTAGGCGATGGCGGTGACCTTGCGGGCGACGAGCTCGTCGGTCAGCGCCTTGTCGGCGGCCAGGTGCAGGTAGGTGAACAGCGTCTGGCCCTCGTGCATGCGGTCGTACTCGCTGGCGACAGGCTCCTTGACCTTCAGCACCATCTCGGCGTCGTCCCACACCTCGGCGGCGGTGGCCACGATCCGCGCCCCTGCCGACACGTAGTCGGCGTCCACGATCGAGGACCCTACACCGGCGTCCTGCTCGATGACGACGTCGTGGCCGTGCCGCACCAGCTCGTGCACGCCGCTGGGCGTGATGGCCACGCGGAACTCGTTGTTCTTGACCTCGCGGGGGATGCCGACCAGCACGACGATGCACGTCCTTCGGAGCCTTGTGGGCCGACGGGACGGCGGTGACCGGTGCCCGGCGGGGGCCGTCCGGGTGGGACGACCGCGGCGGAGTCTAACTCACCCGCGGGACCGCTCGGGCGCTGATGACGGATGATCTGGTCAGTGCGAGCGTGACTCCTCTGCTCAGATCCGCCGCGCAGCCGTCGCCTGGCGACGGAATCCCTGCTGCGCGAGACTGGCCCGATGGTTCTCTACGCAGCAGCCCCCCTGCGCCGGGCGCGGCAGGTCGCGGCCGACGTCCTCGTGCTGCTGGCGGTGTACGCCGCGATCCGGGCCGGGCAGGCGGTGCACGCCGCCGTGCTGCGCCTGGCCGAGCCGGGCCGCCAGCTCGAGTCCGCCGGGCGCGACATCGGCACCAGCCTGCACGAGGCCGCCGCGCAGGTCGGGGGGCTGCCGCTGGTCGGTGACGGCGTCCGCGTGCCGCTGGACCGCGCGGCGGCGGCCACGGCCACGCTGGTGCGCGCCGGCCAGCAGCAGCAGGTCGCGGTAGGCCAGCTGGCGATGCTGCTCGGCGTGCTGATCGCCGTCGTCCCCGTGCTGCTGGTGCTGGCCGTGTGGCTGCCCGCGCGGGTGCGCTTCGCCCGCCGGGCGGGGGCGGCGCAGCGGTTCGTCGACGCGGACGCCGACCTCGACCTGTTCGCCCTGCGGGCGATGGCGGGCCAGCCGATGCACCTGCTGGCCCGGATCAGCCCCGACCCCGTTGGTGCGTGGCGGCGCGGCGAGCCCGACGTCGTCCGTCGGCTGGCCGTGCTGGAGCTGCGCAGCGTCGGCCTGCGCCCACCCCCCTGACCCCTCCCCCTTTCCTCCCCCGACCGGCTTTCCTCCCCCGAACCGGGTACGAACCCGGCACATCGGTCAGGTTGCACCGGTCGGGTGGAGGAATGCGGGGTGGGGGGAGGAAGGGGGTCAGGGCCAGGTGCGCAACAGGGCCTCGCGCGAGGGCAGGGTCTGGCCCTGCACCACCAGGAACAGCGCCTCGCGGGCCCAGCGCTGGGCCGGGTCGGCCAGCGCCATGGCCGACCCGCCGGACGCCGTCACCAGCGCGGCCGTCGCGTCCAGGCACAGCCGCTGGCCCTGCGCCCGCACCTCGAGCGCAGCCTCGGCGCAGGAGCCGGGGTCGTCGGCCAGGGCGTACGCCCGCGTCCGGACGTCGGCCAGCCGGCCGGCCAGCACCGGCGCCAGGTCGCTGGCCGCGGCCAGCCCCCGCTCCTCACCGACTGCGGACAGCCGGTCGGTGGCAGCCTGCGCCACCCCCAGCACGGCCGGGTTGAGCGCTGCCGTCGTGCGGACGTCGGCCGCGCGCCACTCCTGGATCGCCAGCCGGGCCACGACGTGCTCGTCCGGCACGACCAGCCCGTCCACCTGCAGCTGCACCGTGCCGGCCGCCGACATCGCGGCCAGCTGCAGCGGTGCCCTCGGCCGCAGCGACGCAGACTCGCGGGCCGGCACCAGGCCGAACACGACCTCGCCGTCGGCGGTGACCCCACCGAGGGCCAGCACGTCGTTCAGGCCCCAGCCGGTGAACCACGGCACGAGACCGTCGTAGCGCCAGCCGCCATCGACGCGGGTCACTTCGACGGGCCGGCCGGGCCAGCGGCGCAGGTGGCTGAACGCCACGCCCGCGACCCGCCGTCCGGCCACCAGGTCGTCGTGCACCCCGACCAGTGCCGGCGAGGTGGCCCCGGCGAGCAGCCGCACCGGGTAGTGGTGCTGCGCCTGGACGAACCAGGTCGACGCGTCCGCCCCGGCGAGCACCTCCTGGACGGCGCGGAAGGTGGCCGGTGGTGCCATCGCCGCACCCAGCAGGCCGGCCGCACCGAGCGCGTCGAGGTCGGCGCGGCGCACCCCGCAGCGGTCGACGTCCGCGGCGCCCGGCGCGAGCCGGTCGTTGGCGAGCTGCGCGGCCGCGGCCAGCAGGTCGCTCACGCGGCCACGTCGAGGATCGCCTTGCCACCGACGCGCCGGCCGAGCAGCGCGTCGACCGCCTCGTCGATCCGGGTCCACGACCCCTGCCAGCCGACGTCGACGCGCAGCGCGCCGTCCGCAACCAGGTTCATCAGCAGCGACAGGTCGGGGCCGAAACCGGTGCCGGCCTGGAACGAGGTCAGCGACTTGGCCGGGCCGACGGTGGCGTAGACGGGGAGCACGGCCGGCTCCAACGACGTCCAGCCGATGCTCTGGAGCACGCCCCCGGTGCTCAGCTTCTGCCACGCGGTGACCAGCTGGCTCCCACCGACGTTGTCGACGACCACGTCGACCGGGGCGATGTCCTCGATGCTCGCGACCACCTCGTGGGCGCCGAGCTCGGCCAACCCGTCGCCGCGGCGGGCCTGCGCGACCACCTGCGCACCAGCGCGAGCCGCCAGCTGGACGGCGAACCGGCCCACTCCCCCGGACGCGCCGGTCACGAGCACCCGCTTGCCGAGCAGCGACCCCGACCGACGCAGCGCCCGCAGCGCCGTCACCCCGGCCACCGGCAGCGACGCGGCCACGGCGAGGTCGACGTCGTCGGGCACGACGGCCAGCTCGGACGCCGGCACCTGGCGCCGGGCCGCCCACGCGCCGTCGTAGCCGAAGGTGAGCACCCGGCTGCCCACCGTCGGCCCGCCCTCGACGGTCTCGAGCACGACGCCGGACGCGTCCCACCCGGGCACCTGCCCGGGCACGGCGTCCGGCGAGCGGGCAGCGCTGACGTCGCCGAAGTTCAGCGACGCGTGCCGCACCTCGACGAGCACCTGGTCGGGGTCGCGCACCAGGTCCGCGACGTCGGTGAGGCTGATGCCCGCGGGGGCGGTGGGGTCGGTGACGAGTGCGCGCACGGTATCCTCCGGGACGGATCGGGGTCGTGCTGGTGAACCGGGTGCACGGCCTGCGCATTCCGGTGCGAGCATCACCCGATGGAGCTCACCGACGCCGTCCGACGCCGCCGCATGGTGCGGTCGTACGACCCCGACCGCCCGGTGCCGCCGGACGTCGTGACGCGGCTGCTCGAGCACGCCGTCCGCGCGCCCAGCGCCGGGTTCACCCAGGGCTGGGACTTCGTGGTGCTGCGCGACAGCGTTGCGCGACAAGCGTTCTGGGACGCGACCCGCGAGGACGACGCCGAGACGGACGCCTGGTTGCGCGGGCTGATGACGGCGCCGCTGCTCATCGTCTGCCTGTCGGACAAGGACGCCTACCTCGACCGGTACGCCGCCCCGGACAAGGGCTGGACGGACCGCGACGAGGCGCGCTGGCCGGTGCCCTACTGGGACGTCGACACCGGCATGGCCGCGCTGCTGATGCTGCTGACCGCCGTGGACGCCGACCTCGGCGGCTGCTTCTTCGGCGTCCCGCCCGCGCGGCACGACGCGCTGCGGACGGCCCTCGCGATCCCCGCGGGCCGAACGCCCGTCGGCGTGGTCAGCGTCGGCCACCCCGCCGCGGACCGTCGCTCCCCCAGCCTGCGGCGCGGACGCCGTCCCCTCACCGAGGTCGCCCACGAGGGCCGGTTCGGGGTGCCCTTCACCAGCTGAGCCTGCTCCGGATCGCGCCCGCGGTCAGGGAGGATGGGCCACATGACCCGCCGATCGTCGTCCGCACCGCCCCCTCCCGGTGACTTCACCGAGCGCATCATCGACATCGACGTCGAGAGCGAGATGCAGGGCTCGTTCCTCGAGTACGCCTACTCGGTCATCTACTCCCGAGCCCTGCCCGACGCCCGCGACGGCCTGAAGCCGGTGCAGCGCCGGGTGCTGTTCTCGATGTCGGAGATGGGCCTGCGCCCGGACCGCGGGCACGTGAAGAGCTCGCGCGTCGTCGGCGACGCGATGGGCAAGTTCCACCCGCACGGCGACGTGTCGATCTACGACTCCCTGGTGCGGATGGCCCAGCCGTTCTCGCTGCGGCTGCCGCTGGTCGACGGGCACGGCAACTTCGGCAGCGCGGACGACGGGCCCGCGGCCATGCGCTACACCGAGTGCCGCCTGGCGCCGGCGGCGCTGCTGATGACCACGGCCCTGGACGAGGACACCGTCGACCTGGTGCCCAACTACGACGACTCGCTCACCCAGCCCGCGGTGCTGCCGTCGGCGTTCCCGAACCTGCTGGTCAACGGGGCCAGCGGGATCGCCGTCGGCATGGCCACCAACATGGCCCCGCACAACCTGGTCGAGGTCATCGGCGCCGCGCGCCACCTGATCGCCCACCCGGACGCCACCCTCGACGACCTGATGCGGTTCGTCCCCGGCCCCGACCTGCCGACCGGCGGGCGGATCGTCGGGCTGGACGGCGTGCGCGAGGCCTACGAGAGCGGCCGGGGTAGCTTCCGCACCCGGGCCACGGTGCGGATCGAGGCGCTGACCCCCCGCAAGCAGGGCATCGTCGTCACCGAGCTGCCGTACGGGATCGGGCCCGAGAAGGTCATCGAGAAGATCAAGGACCTCGTCGGCGCCAAGAAGCTGCAGGGCATCAGCGCGGTCACCGACCTCACCGACCGCAGCCACGGGCTGCGCCTGGTGATCGAGGTCAAGAACGGCTTCAACGCCGACGCGGTGCTCGAGCAGCTGTACCGGCTCACCCCGATGGAGGACTCGTTCGGCATCAACAACGTTGCCCTGGTCGACGGCCAGCCGCGCACGCTGGGTCTGCGCGACCTGCTGTCGGTGTACGTCGACTTCCGGCTCGGCGTGGTGCGCCGGCGCACCGAGTTCCGCCTGCGCAAGCGCGAGGAGCGGCTGCACCTGGTCGAGGGGCTGCTCGTGGCCATCCTCGACATCGACGAGGTCATCGCGATCATCCGCTCCAGCGACGACGCCGAGGCCGCGCGGGGGCGCCTGGAGCAGGTGTTCGACCTGTCGACGCTGCAGGCCGAGTACATCCTCGAGCTGCGGCTGCGGCGGCTGACGAGGTTCTCCCGGATCGAGCTCGAGGCCGAGCTGGACGACCTGCGCCGCCAGATCGAGCAGCTGCGCGCGATCCTCGCCGACGACGCCGTCCTGCGGGCCCTGGTCAGCGACGAGCTCGCCGAGGTCGCCAAGGCCCACGGCACGCCCCGGCGCACCGTCCTGCTCGCCTCGGCCGGGGCGCCGGCCACCTCGGCGACGCCGCTGGAGGTCAGCGACGACCCGTGCTGGGTGCTGCTGTCGTCCACCGGGCTGCTCGCCCGCACCGGCGACGGCGACCCGCTCACGGGCGCCAGCGACCGCGCCGCCCACGACGTGCTCGCCGCCGCGGTGCGCACCACCGCCCGCGGCGAGGTGGGCCTGGTCACCTCGCGCGGTCGGGTGCTGCGCCTGTCAGTGCTCGAGCTGCCCGTGCTGCCCCCCACGCACGGCGCGCCCAACCTGTCCGGGGGCGCCCCGCTGGGCGCCTTCGTCGACCTGCCCGCCGCCGAGCGGGTGCTGACCCTCGCGGGGCTCGGCGACGGCCTCGCGCTGGGCACCGCCCAGGGCGTGGTCAAGCGGGTCGTGCCCGACGCTCCGGGCGGTCGGTCGGAGTGGGAGGTCATCGGTCTGCGCGACGGCGACGAGGTGGTCGGGGCGGTCGTCGTCGGCGACCAGCCCGCCGACCTGGTGTTCATCACCACCGACGCCCAGCTGCTGCGGTTCGCCGCCGACGCCGTCCGGCCGCAGGGCCGCCCCGCCGGGGGGATGGCCGGCATCAAGCTCGCCACCGGGGCCCGGGTCACCTGGTTCGGCGTGGTGCCCGCGGACGCGCGCGACCCGGTCGTGGTCACGGTCTCGGGCTCGTCAGCGGCGCTGCCCGGCACCGACGCCGGGTCGGTGAAGGTCACCCCCTTCACCGAGTACCCCGCCAAGGGCCGCGGCACCGGCGGGGTCCGCTGCCACCGGTTCCTGCGCGGCGAGGACGCGCTCGTGCTCGGCTGGGTCGGCGCGTCGCCGGCGCGGGCCAGCAGCGGCAGCGGCGCGCCGCTCGACCTTCCCCCGGCGACGGGACGTCGGGACGGGTCCGGCACGCCGTCGCCCGCCCCCATCGCCGCCGTCGACGGTGGCGCGTGAGCGCCGCATCGCCGGCGGCGGACGCCTGCTCGGTGCTCTCGGCCCTGGCGGACGAGAGCGCCTACGGGTCGGCTGCCTCGGCGGGCTGCTGGGTGGGTCTGGAGCAGGCGGGGCCCTGGGGCCGCCAGGCCGCGACCCAGAGCCATCTGGACCCGGCACTCGGCGAGCGCCTGGACCGCGCGGTGGCGGCCGTCGGGGGGCGCCTGGCCCTGCTGCGCGCGCCCGGCGCGCACGCCGACGACCACCACGCCGCCGCTCGCACGGTGCTGGTCGCCTCGTGCGCTCCAGGGCACGAGTGGCTGCTGACCGGGTCGGTGGGCTCCCCCGCCGACCTGGAGCGGCTCGACCTGGTGGCGCTGGCAGCAGGTGACCGCGCGGCCGTCGTCCGGTCGCTGCCGGCGCTGTCCCCCACCGACGAGCCGCACCTGCTGGTCTGCACCAACGGCCGACGCGACCTGTGCTGCGCGGTGCGGGGTCGCCCGGTCGCGCAGGGTGTCGCGGCCGCCCGCCCGGGCCGGGTGTGGGAGACCTCGCACACCGGCGGCCACCGGTTCGCCCCCACCGCCGTCCTGCTGCCCAGCGGCGTCACGCTCGCCCGCCTGGACGTCGACCTGGCGCTGCAGGCCCTGGACGCCGCGGCGCGACACCAGCTGCCGAGCGTGCTGCACGGGCCGGTGCACGACCGGGGGGCCTGCGGCCTACCGCCCGCCCAGCGGGTGGCGGTGTCGGCGGTGCGGGCTGCGGCCGACGTCCCGGGCCTGCACGACCTCACGCCCGCCGAGCCGGCGCCTGCGGGCGAGGCCACCTGGCGGGTCGACGTCCGGCACCGCGACGGCCGGTCGTGGACGGTGAGCGTCACGAGCGGCGTCCGGGGGCCCGACCGACCCGAGTCGTGCCTGAAACCCGCCGTGGCGCAGGTGGGTTGGACAGCATCGGTCAGCGCGGGCTGACCCCGTCCCAAAGTGAGACACCCGCCTGCAGCGGTCAGCCGCAGGATGGCCGGTGACCCACGACGGGAGACCACCCATGACCGAGTCAGCTGCCTCTGACGGCCCCACGTTCCGGCTGATGTACCGCAGCCACGACCTGATCCCGGCCGACCGGCGCAAGGTCGAGCTCGGGGCGCTGTTCGGCTCGGCCCGGTCCAACAACAAGCGCAACCAGATCACCGGCGCCTTGCTGCTGTCGGACGAGGTCTTCGTGCAGACCCTCGAGGGCGAGGAGGCCGTGGTGCGCCGGCTGTTCCGGCGGATCCAGCACGACAGCCGGCACGATGAGGTCGAGCTGCTCGAGGCCGGGGACGTCGAGGGACGGGTCTTCGCCCGCTGGGCCATGGCCAAGGTGGCCGGCGACGGCGAGCCGGACATCCCGCTGATCGCCCACGTGGACGGGATCTCACCGGCTGCCGGGCGACGCACGACCGTCGACCAGGAGCAGGTGCTCGACGTGATGCGTCGCGCCGCCCGGGCGCAGTCGCACGCCGGCTGAGCCGGTTCAGCGAGCGAGCGACCTCAGACGTCGATCCGGTCGCGGTCCAGGCCGCGGGCACCGTCGATGATGAAGTCCTTGCGGGGAGCCACGTCCGAGCCCATCAGCAGCTCGAAGACCCGCTCCGCCGCCTCGACGTCGCGCACCGTCACCCGCCGCAGGGTGCGGTGCCGCGGGTCCATCGTGGTCTCGGCCAGCTGGTCGGCGTCCATCTCACCCAGACCCTTGTACCGCTGGATCGGCTCCTTGTAGCGCCGGCCCTTCTTGGCGGCGGTGGACAGCACCGTGCGCAGCTCGGCCTCGGAGTAGGTGTAGACCGTGTCGTTCTTCTTCGCGCCCGGGTTGACGATCTCGACCCGGTGCAGCGGCGGGACGGCGGCGAAGACCCGGCCGGCGTCGACCAGTGGACGCATGTAGCGAAAGAACAGCGTGAGCAGCAGGGTGCGGATGTGCGCGCCGTCGACGTCGGCGTCGGCCATCAGGATGATCTTGCCGTAGCGCGAGGCCTCGAGGTCGAACGAGCGGCCGGACCCCGCCCCCACCACCTGGATGATCGCCGCGCACTCGAGGTTCTTCAGCATGTCGGCGATGGTGGCCTTCTGGACGTTCAGGATCTTGCCGCGGATCGGCAGCAGGGCCTGGAACTCCGAGGACCGCGCCAGCTTGGCGGTACCCAGGGCGCTGTCGCCCTCGACGATGAACAGCTCGCTGCGCTCGACGTCGCTGGTGCGGCAGTCGGCCAGCTTCGAGGGCAGCGACGAGGTCTCGAGGGCGTTCTTGCGCCGCTGGGTCTCTTTGTGCAGCCGGGCGCTGAGCCGGGCCTTCATCTCGGCGACGACCTTCTCGAGCAGCACGGCGGCCTGCTGCTTCTGGCCACGCTGCGATGAGGTCAGTGCGGTGGTCAGCTCGTTCTCGACGACCCGGGCGACGATGGCGCGCACCGCGTTGGTGCCCAGAACCTCCTTGGTCTGACCCTCGAACTGCGGCTCGGCCAGGCGCACGGTGA
Organism: Actinomycetota bacterium; assembly: GCA_046590855.1. Classification (GTDB taxonomy): domain Bacteria; phylum Actinomycetota; class Actinomycetes; order Actinomycetales; family Angustibacteraceae; genus JACMOY01. The sequence continues at coordinate 4,352 of JBKJTJ010000162.1, read as the reverse complement.
CCACCGCCGTCAGCCCGGCCAGGACGTCGTCCTTCTCGACCTTGTCGCCACCGACCTTCAGCCGCCGGGCGTTGAGCTCGAGCTGGCGGCGGAAGGTCTTGAGCAGCGCGGCCTCGAAGCCGGCCAGGTGGGTGCCGCCCTTGGGTGTGGCGATGATGTTGACGAACGAGCGGACGTGCGTGTCGTAGCCGGTGCCCCAGCGCACCGCGACGTCGACCTCGCACTCGCGCTCGACCTCGGTGGGGCTCAGGTGGCCCTGCTCGTCCAGGACGGGCACCGTCTCGCGGAAGGTGCCCGTGCCGCGCAGCCGCCACACGTCGGTCACCGGTGGGTCGCTGGCCAGGAACTCGACGTACTCGGTGATGCCGCCCTCGTGGACGAACACCTCCTCGTGCGGGCCGTCCGCGCCGGGGGTGCCCGCCAGCAGACGCTCGTCGCGCAGGGCGATGGTCAGGCCGGGCACGAGGTAGGTCGTCTGGCGGGCGCGGGTGACCAGCTCGTCGTAGGCGAAGGCCGCCTCACGCAGGAAGATCTGCCGGCCGGCCCAGTACCGCACCCGCGAACCGGTCACCCCCCGCTTGGCCTTGCCGGTGACCAGCAGCTGAGAGCCGTCGACGAACGGGCTGAAGGGCGCGTCCGGGCTCGGCTGCGGGCCCTGGTCGGCGAACACCCCGGGCTCGCCGCGGCGAAAGCTCATCGAGTGCACCTGACCGCCACGCTCGACGTGGCAGTCCAGGCGGGCCGACAGGGCGTTGACGACGCTGGCGCCGACCCCGTGCAGTCCCCCGGACGCCGTGTACGAGCCACCGCCGAACTTGCCCCCCGCGTGCAGCTTGGTGAAGACCACCTCGACGCCGGACAGGCCGGTCTTGGGTTCGATGTCGACCGGGATCCCCCGGCCGTCGTCGTGCACCTCGACCGAGCCGTCGGCGTGCAGCGTGACGTCGATCCGGTGGCAGGCACCGGCGAGCGCCTCGTCGACGGCGTTGTCGATGATCTCCCACAGGCAGTGCATCAGCCCGCGGCCGTCGGTCGACCCGATGTACATGCCGGGCCGCTTGCGCACGGCCTCCAGGCCCTCGAGCACCGAGAGGTGGCGCGCGGTGTAGTCCCCCGTCGTGGCGGTGCGACGGCTCGCGTCGCGGCGTTCCGGCGAGGTGATGGTCACGGGGCTCCTTCGGGTGGGTGCGGCCCGCTCAGGCTACCCAGTGGCACCGACAGAACCGGAGCGAGCCGCGCGGGGGTCGGCGCCGAACTGCACCCGGAAGGACATCGCACGTGAACATCGTGTGACGTCGCGCTCACCGTCGTTGCGCGCACAGCGAACCACCGCGTCACCTGACCACGGGGAACGATCCGGGGTGCTTGACTGTTGACCTGCTCGGACGATGAAGAAGACGACCAGACATGACGATGGCACTGATGACGACGCCGAGAACGTTCTGCGACGCGGTGGTATCGATGAGACGAAGGAAGGTGTCGTGACCACGACTCTCGCGACCAGCCCGCTGACCGCGGCCGACCGCTGCGACCGATGCGGCGCGCAGGCGTACGTGCGGGTGATGCTCGCCAGCGGTGGTGAGCTGCTGTTCTGCGCCCACCACGGGCGCGAGCACACCCCGGCTCTGGCCAGCGCCGAAGCCACGATCCAGGACGAGTCCGACCGGCTGCTCGCCGAGCAGACCAGCGCGGCCGCACCCGGCCGAGACTGACGACCCTGCTCCACCGCTGACGGCGGGCCCCGGCACTGTGCCGGGGCCCGCCGTCGTCCGTGGCAGGGTGGTACAGCGTGAGCCCCCTGGACCTCGTGGTCGCCCTGGCGATCCTGGTCGGCCTGGTCGGCGTGGTGGTGCCCGTGCTGCCCGGCGTGCTGCTCACCTGGGCCGCGGTGGCCGTCTGGGCGACCGAGCGCCAGGACCTGCCCGGGTGGTGGGCGCTGGCCGTGGCCACCGTCGTCCTGGCCCTGGGCCAGGTCGCCAAGTACGTGCTGCCGGGACGCCGGCTCAGCCGGGCCGGGGTCCCCACCAGCACCATGCTCGCCGGTGCGGCCCTCGGCCTGGTCGGCTTCGTCGTCCTTCCGGTCGTGGGACTGCCGCTCGGGTTCGTGCTCGGTGTCTACCTGCGGGAGCGCCTGCGGCTGGGCCGGCACGACCTGGCCCTGGCCTCCAGCCGCCAGGCGCTGCGCGCGGCGGGGTGGAGCGTCCTGATCGAGCTCGCCACCGCGCTGCTCATCGCCGTGACGTGGGTCACCGCGGTGCTCGTGGCCGCGCGAGGTTAGGTCGGGCTCAGACGGGTAGCAGGAGGTACCTCGACCAAGGAGATCCCTCATGAGCCTGAGCACCACCACGCGCGCCCTGCACGACCTCGGCCTGTCCGGCTGGTTCGGTGGCACCCTCGCCAACGCGGTCGCGCTGAACCCCGCTGCCGGCAAGGCCGGCGACGACCGCGCCGCCGGGCGCGTCGCCAACACCGGCTGGGACAACTGGACGCCGGTCAACGCCGCGGCCATCGGCGCTCACCTGATCGGCAGCGTCGGCCAGCTGGTCGAGAACCGCAGCCGGGTCCGCGGCCAGCAGGGCGTCGCCACCATGGCGGTCGTCAAGACCGCTCTCACCGCGGCCGCCCTCGGTGCGACGGCCTACAGCCGGGTGCTCGGCCGCACCGTCTCCGAGCAGAAGGACGTGCCCACCGACTCGGGCACCAACCCCTCGTTCCAGACCCCGCCGAAGGTCGCGAAGGCCCAGCAGCAGCTCAAGGTGCTGCAGTGGGTCATCCCGGCGCTGACCGGCGCCCTGGTGGTCGTCAGCGCCTACGCCGGCGAGCAGCAGCGTCCCACCGCCGTCGCCGCGGGTGCCGTGCGCCGGCTGGCGCAGCGCGTCAGCTAGTCACGCGAGACGACGCGAAAGGCCCACCAGCGCAGCGCTGGTGGGCCTTTCTCGCGTTCTCGATGGTGACTCCGGCCCCCGGTCATGGGCTGGGCGGTCAGGGTGCCCCGGGCAGGCTCTCGCAGACGATGCCGTCGTGGTCCGCGTCCAGCTGGGCGACGTCGCCGTAGGCGCCGGCGTACGTCTGGTACCAGGCGTTCGCATCGCCCCAGGTCGCGAAGTCGCCGCAGTTCCTCGTGTTGCCCGGGCTGGCGGGCGGGGACGGTGCCGTGGGGACGGGTGCCACAGGGAGGGGTGCGACCGGCAGGGGTGCGGCGGCGATCGGCAGTGCGGCCCCTCCGCGCGGCAGCGGGTACCCCGGGCAGGCGGTGAGTACGCGCGCCATCGCCGCCTTCTCGGCCGCCGTGACCCAGGTGCCGTACTTGAGCTTGACGGCGACCTGGCGGGCGACGTAGGAGCACCGGTACGCCGTGCTCGGTGGCAGCCAGGTGGCGGCGTCGCCGTCGCCCTTGCGCTGGTTGACGGCGCCGTCGACCGCCAGCAGGTTGAGCGGGTCGTTGGCGAAGACGAGGCGCTTGGCGGGCGACCACGTCCGGGCGCCCTTCTGCCAGGCGTCCGACAGGGGAACGACGTGGTCGATCTGGACGGCCGCCGCCGACGCCTTGGTGAACGAGATCCGCCTGGTGGTGTACGGGTCGCGCAGCAGCCCGGTGACCACGACGCAGGAGCGCGTGCCCGCGCGGAAGGTCTGCGCGGTGAGGTCACGCTTGAGCACGTCGTTGCGGGTGTCGCAGCCGTTGCGGTCGACGTCGGCCCACGCCGCTCCGAACACCGACCGTGTGTAGCCCGTCCTGGGTGCCCGGCCCTTCACGACCAGCCTGGACAGCGATCCCTGGGCGGTGGGGCCTTCGGCCGCGGCCACCGGGAGCACCGACAACGGGGCCGCGAGCAGCGGTGCTGCCGCCAGCAGGACAGCGGTTCTGACGACGCGACGACGATGAACGGCGGGCCCCCCGGGGTGAGTGGTGCGAAGCGCAGCAGAACACCACCCACCGCTCATCCGCAGCCGAACCCCGTTCCCCACCCACAGCGTCACCCGTTCGGCTCACCGGGACGCAGAGAAGGCCCGTGAACCCGCTGTGCCGCGGGTCGACGGGCCTTCTCGGAGCGGACTCAGTCCAGGTAGTCGCGCACTAGGGACGCCTGAACGCTGTGCATCGCGTGTTGGTGAACACGCAGGTCAGGAGCGCTATGCTCCGTAATATCCTGGAATGAAGTTGTCGCGCCGTGGCTGCTGCCGCCCGTCGCACCTAGTTGGATGTATGGGCCACTCGGCCAACCAGCCGTAGATGTACCGGGCGCGGCGCACGACGCAGTCTGAGCACGCCTGGCCGTCGGCGATCACCCACGCGGCCAACAGGGCTTGGGTGGTGGAGTAGATGGGGCGCCGGTCCGTCAGTTGACCTG
>JBKJTJ010000127.1:0-2956 GCA_046590855.1 Actinomycetota bacterium | reverse complement strand
TGCCGGTTCGCGTCGGTCGCCGAGAGCGTGAACTGCCACTGCGGCAGGCCGAACCGGCGCGCGAGCTCGGCTGCGGCGATGGGCGCGTCGGCGGTCGGCAGCATGGCCGTGATGCCGTGGCCGACCTGTTCCCTCACTGCTGCAACGGTTGCGGCCGGCGAGTGCCCGCTCATGGCGCCGGTGTCACCGAGGCAGAGGTCGACGTGGTCGATGCCGTCGACGCAGGTGAAGTGCGCACCCTGGGCGGACTCGACGTAGACCGGGTGGGGGCCGGGCCACTTGACCATCCACGACATCGGCACGCCGCCGGGCATGTTGCGCTGCGCCTGCGCGTGCAGCGCCGCCGAGCGCGGGCGCGCATCCACGAACCTGCGCACCTCGCGCTCGTGCAGGGCGGCGAGCCGCGCGCGGTCGACCCCGATCGTGGCCGGCCCCGCGCTCATCGGGCGGCGACGGCGTCCGCGAGGACGTCCAGCGCCTCACCCAGCAGGGCGTCGTCGATCACCAGCGGCGGCAGCAGCCGCAGGACGTTGCCGAACGTCCCGCAGGTGAGCGTGACGACCCCGGCGCGGTGACAGGCGGCGCTGATCCGTGCGGCCTCGGCGGCGTCCGGCTCGGTCGTGCCCGGCCGCACCAGCTCGATCGCCACCATCGCGCCGCGCCCGCGGACGTCACCGATCTGCGGGTGCTCGGCCGCCAGTGACTGCAGCCGCGACAGCATCACGTCGCCGATCGTCCGCGCCCGCGCCGGCAGGTCGTCCTCGGCCATGGCGGAGATGGCGGCGAGCGCTGCTGCGCACGCGATCGGGTTGCCGCCGTACGTGCCACCCAGGCCGCCCCCGTGGACGGCGTCCATCAGCTCGGCTCGGCCGGTGACCGCGGCGAGCGGCAGGCCGCCGGCGATGCCCTTGGCCGTCGTGATCAGGTCGGGCACCACGCCCTCGTGCTCGCAGGCGAACGTCGTCCCGGTGCGACCGAAGCCGGTCTGGATCTCGTCGGCGACGAACACGATGCCGTTGGCCGCGCACCATTCGGCGATGGCGGGCAGGAAGCCCAGCGCCGGGACGACGAACCCGCCCTCGCCCTGGATCGGCTCGATGACGACGGCGGCGACCTGGTCGGCGCCGACCTGCTTGTCGATGACCGCGATGGCCCGCGCCGCAGCCTCGGCGCCGCTCATCGGGGCCGCCTCGCGGAACGGGTAGCTCATCGGCGCGCGGTAGACCTCGCCGGCGAAGGGCCCGAAGCCGGTCTTGTAGGGCATGGCCTTCGCGGTCATGGCCATCGTCAGGTTGGTGCGGCCGTGGTAGGCGTGGTCGAACACCACGACGGCGTCACGACCGGTGGCGTGCCGGGCGACCTTCACGGCGTTCTCGACCGCCTCGGCGCCGGAGTTGAACAGCGCGGACTTCTTCGCGTGGTCGCCGGGAGTCACCCGGTTGAGTGCCTCGCACACGGCGACGTACCCCTCGTACGGCGTGACCATGAAGCAGGTGTGGGTGAACCGCGCGACCTGCTCGGTGACCGCCTCGACCACCCGTGGGTTGGCGTTCCCCACGTTGACGACGGCGATCCCGGACCCCAGGTCGATCAGCGAGTTGCCGTCGACGTCGACGAGCACCCCGCCGCCGGCCCGCTCGATGAAGACCGGCAGCGTCGTCCCAACCCCCGACGCCACCGCGGCGGTCTTGCGCTCGAGCAGGGCGCGGCTGCGCGGGCCGGGCACCTCGGTGACGAGCTGGCGCCGCTGGGGCAGGGCTGCCACCGAGCCGGACGGCAGGTCGGCCACGTGCGGACGGGTGTCGAGAGCATCGGTCATGCGCAGATCGTACTGCCCGGCTGGTCCGTGAGAAGTCCCTGGCACGACCGATATCGCGACGCGGTGGGGCAGACGCGACGGATCGCGCGGCTTGCGGGATCGGTCGTCGCCGCGCTGGGCGCGCTGTCGGTGCGATGGGCCAGGATGGGGTTCGTCGCCGCAGCCGCGGTCGACGCGACGCGGGCCCGGTGGGTCGAGCACAGGAGGACGTCATGGCGCTGACCGAGGTCGCGAGCGAGCTCGTGGCGAACGTGCTCAGCATCGACGTCGTGGTCGGCCAGGAGGTCCGCGAGGGCGACGCCCTGGTGATCCTGGAGTCGATGAAGATGGAGATCCCGGTGCTCGCGCCCCACGACGGCGTCGTCACCGCGATCCGCACGGCCGCCGGCGACGTCGTCCAGGACGGCGACGTCATGGTCGTCGTGCAGGACTGACCGTCACCCGAACACCAACCGAGGAGCACACCGTGAGCGCGCGTGAGAAGTCCGTCGTCGATTCGGTCGAGACGGGGATGTTCATCGGGGGCCAGTGGCGCGAGTCGTCGACCGGCGGCCGCCTGGACGTCGAGGACCCCTCGACCGGGGAGGTGCTGACCACGGTCGCCGACGCGAGCGTCGAGGACGGCCGGGCAGCCCTGGACGCGGCGGTCGCGGCCGGCCCGTCGTGGGCGGCGACCCCCCCGCGCGACCGTGGCGAGATCCTGCGCCGCGCGTTCGAGCTGATCACCGAGCGCAAGGACGACCTCGCGCTGCTGATGACCCTCGAGATGGGCAAGCCGCTCAAGGAGTCGCTCACCGAGATCACCTACGGTGCCGAGTTCTTCCGCTGGTTCACCGAGGAGTCCGTCCGGATCGCCGGGCGATGGCAGGTGGCCCCCAACGGCGCCACCCGCCTGCTGACGATGAAGCAGCCGGTCGGCCCCTGCCTGATGATCACGCCCTGGAACTTCCCGCTCGCGATGGGCACCCGCAAGATCGGCCCGGCCATCGCCGCCGGCTGCACGATGGTCATGAAGCCCGCGTCGCAGACGCCGCTGACGATGTTCTTCCTCACCCAGATCCTCACCGAGTGCGGCCTGCCCGACGGGGTGCTCAACGTCGTCACGACCTCGACCACCGGCGCCGTGATGGAGCCGCT
>JBKJTJ010000056.1:0-7689 GCA_046590855.1 Actinomycetota bacterium | reverse complement strand
GGACGTGCCGGAAGCAGATGAGTACGCGCAGCGTGTGGGTGACCGATGGGACGCTGGGGGTGCGTGTCCGGGCTGGAGCCGCGCGTCGCGGCGGGTCCTGGCGGAGTTGGGGTTTTGCGAGACGGGTGAGCTGGCGTGCGATTCCGTCGCGGTGACAACCTGCTCCCCGTGCGAGAGTGGAGCGGGCACGTCGCCCACCTCAGATCCAGGCGGGTGACGGCGCCACCCCCACCTGGACGAGGAGATCCCTTGATCTACATCACCGTCAAGAAGAAGCTCAAGCCCGGCACCGCGGACGCCTACCTTGCGGCGAGCCAGGCCTACACCGACGCGACCCGCGCCGAGCCGGGCAACAAGTGGTACGAGCACTACCAAAGCGTCGACGACCCGGACACGATCCTGACGATCGAGGCCTTCGACGACGCCGCGGCCGGCGAGGCGCACGTCAACTCCGAACACTTCCAGCAAGGGGTCGACGGCGACGCGAAGCAGTACATCGCCGAGCGCCCCGACATCTTCTACATCGACGCCGCGGACCGCGACGGCTGGGACAAGATGTCGGAGTTCTGAGCTGGGCGCGTGGGTGGGCGGGATCCCGCTCACCACGCCCTCGCTACCTTCCCGAGAGCCCCGGCATCGCTTCCCGCCACGTCCCCCCAAGCCCAACCCCATGTGGATGCGGCACACAGCATCACCGAGCTGTCACGGAGCGCGTTCGGTTAGCACAGTCCGTAGTCATCACAAGGACTGCGTCGTCGTACGGCGCCCTGCACTGCCCCTCAAGTCCGGGGCCGCGCCGGTAGGTGGCGAAGTGGGACGGCCGCACTCGCGGGGGGAAGGACACGGCTTTGCACCACGCCCTTTCGACGAGCAGATGATGCAAGAAGGGTGTTCTTGTCAGTCGTCGAAGGCGTTCCAGCAGATGGCGTTTCGGCGGACTTGATCCTCAAGGACGAGTTCCCGAAGGTGCTGGGGCAGCTGACCACGCTGCCAGTCGCGCTCAAGCCGTCCCGCGTCGTGGTGGCCCGGTTTCGCCACCCGGACAGCTTTGATCGCGTAGGCGGAGGCACCCAGATCGTGCTCGGGCACGTGCGCCACGCAGGCGGCCTGACCCGCGGCGTACGCCGCGAACCGGGCAGCTCCCCGTAACGGTCGCGCGGCACCCATCGCGTGTCCGCCACAGGCTCGGGCCTCCCGCATCCCCATCTCGCCTCGGACCCAGGAGCGCGCCGCGTCGATCGCCTGCCGAGGGCGGGGGTCTGGTGACCCGTCAATCTCGAACAGATGCAGCACGTGCTCAGCGCACTGGGCAGCCCACATTGCCAAGAGCTGATGGTCCTCGTCGGTGAGCAGCCCGCCACGGCGGATCGCGATCAAGCGCAGGTCGCGGACCTCAGGCAGGATCACGGTCAGCAGCCTTCCAGGCCACGGCGTCGCGTTCTGCCGCGACGGCATACCGGTCGGATCGCGGTGCATAGACGCGGGTCTGAACATGCAGATCGAGGCACGGCCGATCGGTTCGCAGCTGACGTCGGCCTCCCGATGTGGCCAGTGGCCGGGCGCCAGCCGCGGCGAGGTGCCGCAATCGACGTGGGGCCCTGACGCTTGCGACCGTGCTGGATGACTTCGGCCTGTGGGCCGCGCGGCTCCCTTTGTCCGCAGACCCTTCCCGCTGGTGAAATGGTGGCCCTCGCCGACCAATAGTTCTCTGTTTAACCATGATCGAGGAGGGAATCAGCGCACCATGTTCTTGCCGAATCTGCCGCTGTGGGCGTCCCTGCTGGTCTTCTGCACCTGCGCGGTGGCGATCTGGGTGGCCGGGGTCTTCCTTTCGAACTACACCGACGTCCTGTCCGACCGGCTACACCTGGGTGCCGCCCTGGGGGGTCTGATCCTGCTGGCGGTCGCCACCAACCTCCCCGAGATCGCCATCACCGTCTCAGCCGCGCTCAGCGGTCATCTGGATGTGGCCGTGAGCAACATCCTGGGCGGGATCGCGATCCAGACCGTGGTCCTCGCCGCACTGGACGCCTTCGGTGTGCGTGTCAAGAGGCCGCTGACCTACCAGGCGGCGAGCCTGCGCCTGGTCTTGGAGGGCGCTGTCGTGGTCGCCGTCCTGGCGGTCGTGGTGATGGGCGCGCAGCTACCCAAGACCTCGGTCGCGTTCCGACTCACCCCCGATGTCATCGGCATCGCCCTGGTGTGGATCGCCGGCCTGGTCTTGACTCAGCGTGCGGCCCGCCTGCCCTGGCATGACAACGGCAACGCACCAGACGCCCAGCCCGAACCTCGCGGGCACTCGGCACGCAAGCGAGCGGCGGCGGCCACCACCAAGGGCGTCAGCACTGGCAAGGCCGTCCTGGTCTTCGCAGCCGCAGCACTCGTGACCCTCGTCGCCGGCGCACTGCTCGAAGAAAGCGGGGTGCAAGCCGCCGACCACATCGGGCTCTCCGGTGTGCTCTTCGGTGCCACGGTCCTCGCGGCCGCGACGTCCCTACCGGAGCTCTCCACCGGGCTAACGGCGGTCCGCAGCGGGGACTACCAACTCGCCTTCGGCGACATCTTCGGCGGCAACGCGTTCCTGCCCGTGCTGCTCCTGCTCGCCACCGTCGTCAGCGGCGAGGCCGTGCTACCCAACGCGCACAACAGCGACCTCTACCTGACTGCCCTGGGGGCACTGCTCACTATCATCTACATGGCCGGCCTGCTGTTCCGGCCAGCGCGCCAGCATGCCCGCATGGGCGTGGACAGCATCGCCGTCCTCGTCGTCTACGCCCTGGGCCTGATCGGCCTCGCCGTGTTGCCTTCGTAAAACGCTGATTCGGTTGTCACACCCTTCCTGCCCAGAGGCCCCCAGTTGCGTCGTGCCGCGATGTATCGACTGGTCCGATGTCTCCAGAACAGCGGAGTCACGGCATCTTTGCTGCGGGAAGGGAGCTCGGGACGGCTTGGGCCAACTCATGGAGGGTGGCCGTCACCTCTGTGCGGCGGTGCGCGGGTAGGTCGACGCCCAGGGCTTTCAGCTGCTGCAGCCGGGAGTCGTCGACCCGGGCCAGGGTCTGGTGGCCGGCCGCGCTCAGCCGGAGGGTGATGGTGTTACCCGGTCCTTGGGTCCGGGCGGTCAGGCCGTGTGCGATCAGACGCCGACACAACCGGCTGGCCGAGGGGGCGGCGGCGCTGACGGCGGCCGCGACCTGGTTCAGGGTCACTCCCTGCGGCGCTGCGTCCAGGACCATCAGGACGCGTACCTGAGTGGCTGACAACGGCGGGTTGTTCTGGGCGCCCGCGCTGATCGTGATGGCCACCACGAAGGTCGCTAGGCGCAGAACCGCGTCGTCGAAGTCGGCCTGGATGTGCCCGGCCGGGGGCGAACCCTGATGCTCATCGGGGCCCTGGCCGCGGACGTCCTCGTGTGTGCTCGGCACCCTCATCCTCCCGTCGGGGGACTGTGACCGAGGTCTCCAAGAAGTACCGGGCACGATGGTGACCGGCTTGCGGTACGCGGACTGGACGGTGACGGTGCCGCTCACCGTGGAGATGCTCGCGGTGTGCGTGGTAGCCCGCGAGAACATCACCAACCTCAGGTTCACCGCGATGGCTTCGGCATTCTCGATGATCGTGACCGGCTCAGCAGAGGGCTTGGTCGTCGCGACATGGGAGAGAGCGGGCTGAGAGACGGGAGCCACCTGTCCACAGGGCTCCACGGCCAGGACGGCTCAGCCGGATAGCCTCGGATGGTGCCCAGACCTGCGCTGTCCGACCTGATGCACGCGGCGGTGGCCGGCATCGGTGGCACCGAGCGGCCGGGGCAGCTGGCGATGGCCGAGGCGGTCGAGCACGCGATCTCCTCCGGCGAGCACCTGCTCGTCCAGGCCGGCACCGGCACCGGGAAGTCCGTGGCGTACCTGGTGCCCGCCCTCGCCCACGCGGTGGCCAGGGGCAAGCCGGTCGTCGTCGCGACCGCCACCCTCGCGCTGCAGGCCCAGGTCGTCGACCGCGACCTGCCGCGCGTCGTGGACGCGCTGACGGCGCTGCTCGGCCGACGTCCGCGCTACGGGCTGGTCAAGGGCCGGCGCAACTACCTGTGCCGGCACAAGCTGGTCGGTGGGTTCCCGGTCGACGAGGACGACACGCTGCTCGCCGGGACGTCGCTGGGCGGGGTGGTCGCGCGCTCGCAGGCGGCCAGCCGGCTGGGTGAGGAGGTCGTCCGGTTGCGCGATTGGGCTGACGAGACCGAGTCCGGCGACCGCGACGAGCTGGTGCCGGGGGTGAGCGAGCGGGCGTGGCGTCAGGTGTCGGTGTCGGCCCAGGAGTGCCTCGGCCAGCGCTGCCCGATGGTCACCGACTGCTTCGTCGAGCTGGCCCGGTCCTCGGCCCGGGACGCGGACGTGGTGGTCACCAACCACGCGCTGCTCGCCATCGACGCCTTCGAGGGCCGCCAGATCCTGCCCGAGCACGACCTGGTGGTCATCGACGAGGGGCACGAGCTGGTCGACCGGGTCACCTCGACCGTCACCGGCGAGCTCACCCCGGTCATGGTCGAGCGGGCGGCCCGGCGCGCCTCGCCGATGATGGCCGACACCGACGACCTCGAGGGGGCCGCCGACGCGCTGCGCGGTGCGGTCGAGCTGCTCGAACCCGGCCGGCTGACCGCCCTGCCCGAGCAGCTCGCCGCGGCGCTGGCCCTGGTGCGCGACGCCGCGCGCACGGCCGCCACCGCGCTGAAGAACGGCGAGAACGACGGCGCCCGGCAGGTCGCGCGGGCCCTGGTGGACGAGATCCTGGACGTCGCCCAGCGGCTGCTCGAGGGTGGTGACCTCGACGTGGCCTGGGCCGCTGACGACAACCGCCGCGGCACGGTGCTGCGGGTCGCGCCCGTCAGCGTCGCCGGCATGCTGCGCGAGCGGCTGTACCCCCAGCGCACCGTCGTCCTCACGTCGGCCACCCTCGAGCTGGGCGGCACCTTCGACGCCATCGCGCGCACCGTCGGGCTGTCCGGGCCGGACGCGCCCGCCTGGCAGGGCCTGGACGTCGGCAGCCCGTTCGACTACCCGAAGCAGGCGATCCTGTACGTCGCACGCCACCTCGCGCCGCCTGGCCGCGACGGCGCGGGCGACGTCGTGATGGACGAGCTCGCCGAGCTGGTGCGCGCCGCCGGGGGGCGGACCCTCGGCCTGTTCTCCTCGATGCGCGCCGCGCAGGCCGCCGCCGAGGCGATGCGCGAGCGGCTCGACGTCCCGGTGCTGTGCCAGGGCGAGGACCAGACCGCCACCCTCGTGCGCGCGTTCGCGCGTGACCCGCGCACCTGCCTGTTCGGCACGCTGTCGCTGTGGCAGGGCGTCGACGTCCCGGGCCCGGCGTGCCAGCTCGTCGTCATCGACCGCATCCCCTTCCCGCGGCCGGACGACCCGCTGATGGCCGCTCGCTCGCAGGCCGTCGCCGACGCCGGCGGCAACGGCTTCATGGCCGTGTCGGCGACCTACGCGGCGCTGCGCCTGGCGCAGGGGTCCGGCCGGCTGATCCGCTCGGCCGCCGACCGCGGTGTCGTCGCGGTGCTCGACTCGCGACTCGCGACCGCGCGGTACGGCGGGTTCCTGCGTCAGTCACTGCCCCCGTTCTGGCCCACCGCCGACAAGGCCGTCGCGCTCGCGGCGCTGGCTCGGCTGGACGCCGCCGCGGGGGAGGTGTGGGAGGTGAGCGACCCGGCACTGCGGGTCGAGGCCATGCGCGGGCCACGCACCGAGCCGGCGTCCGAGGCCCCGCCGTCACCCGAGCCGTCACCCGAGCCGACCCCCGAGCCGGTCGCCGCAACGGATCCCGAGCCCGCCCCGGTGCCCGACGCCAGCCGGACGGCGGTCGTGCAGGGCCGCGCCTGGACCAGTGAGCAGGACCAGGAGCTGCGCGAGGGCGTCCACTTCGGTTGCACCCTGGAGGAGCTCGCCGACCAGTTCGACGCCGAGGTGGCGGCCGTCGCCATGCGCCTCGCGATGCTCGGGCTCGCGGCGCCGTCCGAGACCGGCTGAACCGCGCCGCTCCCAGGTTGCGTCCAGGAACGGCTTGCACGATGTCGCGATGAGAGAAGACGAAGCCGGCCGCATCGCGGCCGCACTGGTCGAACGCGGTCTGATCGCCCGGGTCGCGCGGCCCGCCGCCTACCGGTTCGGCATCCGGATCCCGCTGGGTGACGGCCGCGAGGCGCTGTGGGACGTCGACGGGGCCGCCGGCCTGGAGGCGCAGATCATGCGCGACGGCGTCCTCGTGGGGTTCATCCCGCAGATTCCCGGCTCCGAGGGGTTCGACGACGCGCAGACCGTCGCGGCGATCGTCGCCGCCGACTACGGCACTGCCTGACCGGAATGCCTCCGGGGCGGGCGGGGTTGCGCACGACGACACCCCCGTCCCGAGAATGAGGTCCGTGTGAAGGTCGAGATCTGGTCCGACGTCGTCTGCCCCTGGTGCTACATCGGCAAGCGCCGCTTCGAGGCCGCGCTCGCCCGGTTCGAGCACCGCGACGAGGTCGAGGTCGAGTGGAAGAGCTTCGAGCTCGACCCCACCTCGAACGGCGGCGGCACGGGCTCGTACGCCGAGCGGCTGGCGGTCAAGTACGGCACCGACGTCCCACGTGCCCAGCAGATGCTCGACCAGATGACGGCGGCCGCGGCGGTCGAGGGACTGGACTTCCGGTTCGACCTCGCCTCGCCCGCGAACACGTTCGACGCCCACCAGGTGATCCACCTGGCCGGCTTGCGCGGGGTGCAGGACGCCGTCAAGGAGCGTCTGCTGCTGGCGTACTTCACCCAGGGGTCCGCTGTCGGCGAGCGCGGCGAGCTCGTCCGACTGGCTGCCGAGGCGGGTCTGGACACCGACGAGGTGACGGCTGCCCTGGCCGCGCAGACCCACGCGGACGACGTCCGCCGCGACGAGGAGCAGGCGCGTGCCTTCGGCATCAGCGGCGTGCCGTTCTTCGTGATCGACCGCGCCTACGGCGTCTCGGGCGCGCAGCCCGCCGACGCGCTGCTGCAGGTGCTGGAGCAGGCGTGGTCGGCGTCCCACCCCACGCTGGTCATGGCCGGCGGCACCGACGACGCGGCCTGCGGTCCGCAGGGCTGCGAGATCTGAGGGCCGCCCCCACCCACCTCAGCTGAGGTGGGTGGGCTGGACGCCGCTCTTGTGGAAGTCGTCGGCACCGACGGCGTCACCGGCGCCGCTGTGACCGTTGGTGTACTGGTCGCCACTGCCGGGCACCAGCCGCACGATGACCGACTTGTAGGCCGGCTGGTTGCTCCCCAGCGCGGTGGAGTCCAGCGGCACCAGGGCGTTGGTCTCGGGGTAGTACGCCGCGGCGCACCCGCGTGCGCTCGGGTAGGCGACCACGCGGAAGCGCTCGCAGCGCCGCTCGACGCCGTCGGTCCAGACTGACACGAGGTCCACGATCTCCCCGTCCGCGAGCCCCAGCTGCTCGAGATCGGCCGGGCTGACCATGACCACCCGGCGACCGGCCTTGATGCCCCGGTAGCGGTCGTTGAGCCCGTAGATCGTCGTGTTGTACTGGTCGTGGGAGCGCAGCGTCTGCAGCAGCAGGTGCCCCGGCGGGACCGCCACGACGCTCAGCGGGTTCACGGTGAGGTGCGCCTTCCCGTCCGGCGTGTCGAAGCGCCGCTCGTCCCGCGGGCCGTGCGGCAGGACGAA
>JBKJTJ010000015.1:0-3444 GCA_046590855.1 Actinomycetota bacterium | reverse complement strand
CGCGCCAAGGCCGCGCTCGTCGAGATCCAGTCCGACGAGTACGGCGGCGGGCGGCTCGACCGCATGCACGCCACGCTGTTCGCGAGCTCGATGCGCGCCCTGGGCCTGGACGACACTCCCGGCGCCTACCTCGACCAGGTGCCTGCCGTCGTCCTCGCGTCGCACAACGCCCTGTCGCTGTTCGCGTTGCACCGCAGGCTTCGTGGCGCCCTGTGCGGTCACCTCGCCGCGTTCGAGATGACGTCCTCACTGCCCGCCAAGCGCTGGGTCTCGGGCATGCAGCGCCTGGGCCTCGGCACCGACGCCAGCGAGTTCTTCGACGAGCACGTCGAGGCGGACGCCGTCCACGAGCAGATCGCCGCGCACGACCTGTGCGGCGCCCTGGTCGCGGGCGAGCCCCAGCTGCTCGACGACGTCCTGCTGGGCGCCGCGACCTGCCTGGCCATGGACGCCGCGGTCGCCACGCATGCGCTCGACGCCTGGGCGGGCGGACGCAGCGCCCTGCTCCCCGCGCCGCACCGGCTGCAGGACCGCACGAGCGCCTGACCGTCGGCCGCATGGAAACTCCGCCGCTGGGCATAGGGATGCTGGGTGGTCGCGACCGACCGTCATCACGGGTCGGGTGCCTGGTCCAGAAGCGAGGCCACGGTGCTGCTGCGGGGTCGTCGAGCGATGTGGCCCCCGACGTCGCGGCCACCCGCCCTCAGGCCCTCGGTTCGGGGACCACCGGCGCTAGGCTCGGCGGATGACGCCGGAGGCGCTCGCCGAGCTCGCGCACCTGCGCCGCGCCCGCGACTTCATCGACCGCAGCTACTCGCTGCCGCTCGACGTCCCCGCGATGGCCCAGGCCGCCCTCATGTCACCCGCGCACTTCTCCCGTCGGTTCCGTACGGCGTACGGCGAGACGCCCTACTCCTACCTGATGACGCGACGCATCGAGCGGGCCCAGGCCCTGCTCCGCGAGGGGACGTCGGTCACGCAGACCTGCATGGCCGTGGGCTGCACGTCGTTGGGCTCCTTCAGCGCGCGCTTCCACGAGATCGTCGGCGAGACGCCGTCCCAGTACCGTGACCGCGACCACCGGGGCGCCGAGGTCATCCCCGCCTGTGTCAGCAAGCTGCGGACGCGACCGGCGCGCCGTCCGCTGCCGGTCTGAGCCCCCGGCCTGCAACCCGATCGAGCAGGATCGAAGAAGCACCAGCCCGTCGGGTGCTCCTAGTCTCGGCGCATGCCAGTCACCCTCGCCACCACGTTCATCCCCGTTCACGACCCCGACGCCGCCCTCGGCTTCTACCGCGACGCCCTCGGCCTGGAGGTGCGCGACGACGTGACGGCCGGTGAGTTCCGCTGGGTCACCGTCGGCACCCCCGGCCACGACGTCAACATCGTCCTGTCGCAGCCGCACGGCGGTCGCTCGCAAGCCGAGGGGGACGCCCTGCTTACCCTCGTGACGCAGGGGTCGCTGCAGGCGGCGATCTTCGCCACCGACGACCTCGACGCCACCTTCGAGACGGTGCGCGCGTCCGGTGCCGAGGTGCTCTCGGAGCCGGCGACCCAACCGTGGGGGGTGCGCGACTGCGCCTTCCGCGACCCGTCGGGCAACCTCGTCCGCATCCAGGAACGGAGCTCGTGATGAAGACCATGACCTGCGCGCAGCTGGGCGGCCCGTGCGACGTCGCGCTGACCGGTGAGACGGCTGACACGGTGATCAAGGCCCAGGACAAGCACCTGCGGGACGCTGTCGCCGCCGGTGACGGCGCTCACCTCGAGGCGCTCACGGCGATGAAGGGCCGGTGGAAGCGGCCGCTGTCGGGGATCGCCTGGTACCGCCAGACCAAGCGCGACTTCGCCGCCCTGCCCAGCAGCTAGCCCTGGCTCAGCCCGGCTCGGGGCGCCACCTCATGATCCGCTGCGGCGACCGTCCGGGCACGCGCTCGTCCTCGCAGCGGGCCTCGAGGTCGACCTTGGTGAAGGTGCAGTAGTTGCGCACGCGGCCCTTCGGGAACAGCTCGTGCGTCGCGTACCGCTCCTGGGCCAGGTCGACGACGGTCTTCAAGGCCACGGCGCCGGCCTCGTCGGCGAGCTCGTCGATGGTGGCCAGCATGTGCGCGCGCATCAGCTCCCAGATGCGCTCGTCCATCGTCCAGCCACCGTCGAGCCCGTCGGCCCGTTCGGCGTTGAAGATGGCCCGCTGTGGGAGTCACGCTGCACGGGTCAACGGCCCATGCCGTAGAACTCGGGGTTCGGCCGCAGCGCGAACAGGTGGGCCAGGCGGTTCGACGCGGCGAACAGCGCCGTGATCGAGCCGACGTCCCAGATCTCGTCGTCGGTGAGTCCGGCGTCGCGTGCGGCCTGCAGGTGCGCGTCGCCGAACGCCGCGGGGTCGCCGGCCAGGATCAGCGCCAGGTCGACGATGGCCCGCTGCCGGGGTGCCAGCTCGCAACCGCGCGGGTTGGTGGCCACCAGATCGGCCAGGTGCGGCTCCTTGGAACGGATCCGCAGGATCGCGCCGTGCGCGACGACGCAGTAGGGGCAGTGGTTCAGGCCCGACGTCGCCACGACGACGAGCTCGCGCTCGGCCTTGGATAGACCGTCGTCGGAGGTCATCAGCGCGTCGTGGTAGTCCAGGAAGGCTCGCAGCTCGGCCGGGCGACGTCCCAGCGCGCGGAAGATGTTCGGCAGGAAGCCCGAGCGCTCGACGACCGGGCGCAGTCGGGCCTGCAGGTCGTCGGGCAGGTCCTCGAGCTCGACGGTCCCGAACCGGCTGACCGGACTGTCCTGCCCCATCGTCATGCCAAGGATGCTAGGCGGCAGCCTCGGGACCTTCGACCCTGGTCGGTCGCTGCGGGGCCCGGCGATGGTGGGATCGCGACGACGCCGACCCGGCCCGAACCCGTCGCGCGAGAGGGTGACCGCGATGAGCTCAGCACTGGTGCTGGCGGATCCCGCCGGCAGGTACCTGCACTGGGGGGTGATCCTGATCTCGGTCACGAACCTGGCCGTGATCGGGCTGATGGTCCTGCTGTTCGTCCTCGCGCTGCTGCTGCCCTTCCCGGGCGGTCGCTCGCACCGTGGGTCACGGCGCGAGCCGTGACCACCGTCGGGTCGGCCCCGCCTCGGGCCGGCAGCACCAGCTGGACCGGCCGACTGCGCGACCGGCTCACCGGCCTCGTCCCGGCTGGCGAGGCGCTGCCCGAGCGTCAGCCGGCGTACGTCTCGTCCTGGGTCTACGTCTTCGGCGTCCTCACCCTGGCCGCGCTCGCGGTCGTCCTGGCCTCGGGCGCCGTGCTCGCCGTCGGCGGCGTGGCCTGGTGGCACACGTCGAGTCTGGGTCTGTTCGTCAACTCGACCCACCTGTGGAGCGTCGAGCTGTTCTTCGCGTTCATGGTGATCCACCTGTGGGGCCAGTTCTGGATGGCCGCCTGGCGCGGACGTCGGGCCCTG
>JBKJTJ010000308.1:0-8449 GCA_046590855.1 Actinomycetota bacterium | reverse complement strand
GGCGTCGCGGGTCGGTGCCAGCTCGGGAGCGTCGGGTCCGGTGAACAGGGCCGCGGCCAGCGCCGCCCGCCGACCGGCGTCACCGGGGTTGACCGGGATCAGCGACCGCACCCACCGGCCCGGCGCCGACGCCCCGGTTCCGGCGCCGGTGCTGAACGGCAGACCCCGGCTGATGCCCTCGGCGATGGCCGCGAGCTGCACGCCCGCCAGGCGACGGGCGAACACCTCGGTCTGGACCACCAGCTCGGCGACCTGCGCGTCGCTGGCCTGCCAGGGCCCGGCGTCGGCCAGGACGTCCAGGGCAGCGCGCACGGCGGCGAGCGCGCCGCCCACCTGACCCTGGTTATCGTCCACGTGTTCGATTCTAGGGAACACCACTGACAGCCACCAGGCCTCGGAGCCGATCTGTGGACGAAGGATCTGCGGCCCCGCGGGCTGCGGCTACGAGCCCCGCTCAGCCAGCCAGCGGATCGCGAGCGCGTAGCCCGACACGCCCATCCCGGCCACGACAGCCGTCGCCACGGGCGACACGTAGGAGTGCCGACGGAAGTCCTCCCGGGCGTGCACGTTGCTGATGTGCAGCTCGACCAGCGGCCCGGTCAGGCCGGCGCAGGCGTCGCGCACCGCCACCGACGTGTGGGTCCACCCGCCCGGGTTGAGGATCACGTCGCAACCGGCGTCCGCGGCCTCGTGCAGCCAGTGCAGCATCTCGTGCTCGGCGTCGGTCTGCCGCACCTCGACCTCGACGCCGGACGCGCTGCCGGCGGCGACGCACAGCGCCGCCAGCTCGGCGTGCGTCGTCGTCCCGTACACATCAGGTTCACGGGAGCCCAACCGTCCCAGGTTGGGCCCGTTCAGCACCAGGATCCTCGTCATGGCAGCAGAGCCTCGCAGACCTCGATCAGCTGGGCGCGCAGCACTTGCCCGCGCGCCGTGAACTCCCGTTGCGCGGTGACGTACTGCGCGCGGCCGGCGGCGGTCTCGACCCGCACCGGTTCGTAGCCGAGCGTCGACAGGTCGTACGGCGAGGCGCGCATGTCGATCTCGCGCACCTCGCGAGCCAGCGCGAAGCACTGCGTCGTGAGTGACGAGGGGACCGCCGGGCCCAGCTTGTAGGCGATCTTGTACAGGTCCATGGTCGCGTGCAGGCAGCCCGGTTGCTCCAGCTGCAGCTGCGTCTCGCGGGTGGGCTGCTCGGCGTTGAGGGGTCGGGCCGTCGGCGTGAAGAACCGGAACGCGTCGAAGTGGCTGCAGCGCAACGGTTGTGACTCGACGACCTCGTCGGTGGCGACCTGTCCGAGCCGCAGTGGCCAGTCCTCGTGCCGCTGCTGGCCGGGCACCAGCCGGTGCACCATCGCCCACTCGTGCAGCCCGAAGCAGCCCAGCTGGGGCGTCCGGTCGAGGGTCGCGCGCATCAGGGCGAGCGAGCGCCGCACTGCGTCGCCGCGGTCGTCGACGAACGCGGTGACGTCCAGCGTCACGCCGTCGTGCCCGGCGACGGACACTCTGGTGTGCCAGCGCCACGCTACGCGCTCGTCCGCCGCCGCCCCGAGCAGCACCACGCCGGCGCCGGGGTGCCAGCGCCGCAGCTGGGCGGGCTTGTGCGAGTAGTAGGTGAACAGGAAGTCCTCGACGGGGTGCGCCGCACCGGTCGCGGCGCGAGCCCGTCTCCCAGACGTCCACGCGTCGACGTGCGCCTCGTGCGCGGTCCGTGCGGCAAGCCAGGTCATCTCGTCCAGCGCGACGGGGTCGGAGACGGTGACGGGCACGGCTCCAGGGTAGGTGCGCCGTCGCCTGGGTAGGGTGCGAGCCGTGCGCATCGCGAGGTACACCACCGGCCAGGACCCGACGTACGGCGTCGTCACCGAGGACGAGAACGGCGCGGTGGTGATCGCCGAGGTGCAGGGAGACCCGCTGTACCAACCGATCACCTACACCGGGGTGCAGGTGCCGCTGGACGACGCGCGCCTGCTCGCGCCGGTCATCCCGCGCAGCAAGGTGGTGGGCATCGGCAAGAACTACGCCGACCACGTGGCCGAGATGGGTGGCGGCCAACCGCCGTCCGAGCCGCTGATCTTCCTCAAGCCAAACACCTCGGTGGTCGGCCCGGGTGACCCGATCGTGCTGCCGCGCCAGTCGTCCGAGGTGCACTACGAGGGCGAGCTCGCCGTCGTCATCGGCCGGATCTGCAAGGACGTCCCGCCCGAGCGTGTCCCCGAGGTGGTCTTCGGCTACACGTGCGCCAACGACGTGACCGCGCGGGACCTGCAGAGCAGCGACGCGCAGTGGTCGCGGGCCAAGGGGTTCGACACGTTCTGCCCGCTCGGCCCGTGGATCGAGACCGAGCTCGACCACCGCGACCTGGCGCTGAGCACGCGGCTGGACGGCGAGACGGTGCAGGACAGCCGCACCAGCCTGCTGATCCACGACGTGGTGACGCTGGTGTCGTACGTGTCCAGCGTGTTCACGCTGCTGCCCGGCGACGTCATCCTCACCGGCACCCCCGCGGGGGTGGGTCCGATCGTCGCCGGGCAGCGGGTCGAGGTCGAGATCGAGGGCATCGGGACGCTCAGCAACCCGGTCGTGTCCAGGGACTGAGCGGCCGACGTCCCTACGGGCGCAGGGGCAGGCGGGTCACCGAGTACGTCGCCGTCGTGGGTGAGGCGACGCCGAACCTGGCGTTCACGGCGTACAGCGCGCCGTGGTTCAGGGTCGCCGTCGACGGGACGTCGAGCAGCGGCGAGCTGATGTCACCGCGGTTGGTGGCCTTCCAGCCGCCGTCGGTGCGGCGCAGGGTGAGCACCGTGACCGTCGAGGTGCCCGACCCGCGGACGTCGTACAGGGTGCCGCCGCGCAGCTCGAGGCCGTCGCCGCTGACCAGCGGGTTGCCGCCGGTCACGGGGATCTTCGCTGCCACGCCGGTGCGGGCGTCGACGCTGAACAGGCCACCGGCGGTGCTGTTGTTCAGCACGAGCTGACCGTCGGCGAGCCGGCGGATCCCGTTGGCGCCCAGACCCGCGGGGGTGGTCGCGGGCCAGGCGCCCGTCAGCGGCAGGTACGTCGGCGCGGCAGCGGTCGGCCGGCCGGCGGCGGTCAGCGCCACCCGGGTCAGCCGGTCGACCCGCGAGTCGGTCACCCAGACCGCCGTCCGGGTGACGACGAGGTCGTTCAGGAACGCGCCGCCGGGGACGTCGATCGCGTGCACGACGGCGCCGGTGCGGGCGTTGACGGCCCAGACCTTGGCGCCCGCGGCGTCGTTGCCCACCGCCCAGACCAGGCCGGTGCGGGCGTCGTGCTGCAGCCCGCGCAGCGAACGGCCGGCAGCAGCAGGGAGCAGGTACGCGCCGCGGCCGGTGCGCAGGTCGCCGCGCCAGATGGCTCCGTCGCCGACCGAGCCGGCGTAGAAGGTGGTGCCGGGGCCGGAGGTGATGCCCTCGGGTCGGAACCCGTCGGGCAGGGGCACGCTCGCGGGGGCGCAGCGGTGGTGCTCGGCCGCGCCTGGGTACGCCGAGGCGACGGGGGCCGCAGCCACGGCGGAGCCGCTCAGCAGGGTGAGGGCCAGGGCGGCGCCGACGGCGGTGCGGCGGGTCGCGGTCGGACGGGTTCTGGTGGTGTTCGTGGCGTTTGGCATAGTCGATCTTGACCCGCGCTCGCCGCGAACGCCACCCCCGGGTGGTTCGGCGGCAGGGCGGTGCAGCGCTTGCCCCTGGGCGTCGATAACGTTCACCGCCGTGAGCCCCACCGGTCCGGTCCGTCTGCGCGTCGCCCCCTCGCCGACGGGCGACCCGCACGTCGGCACCGCGTACATGTCCCTGTTCAACCTGGCGTTCGTGCGGCAGGTCGGCGGTCAGTTCGTGCTGCGGATCGAGGACACCGACCGGGCGCGGTACCGCGAGGACAGCGAGCAGCAGGTCTACGACACCTTGACCTGGCTGGGTCTGACCTGGGACGAGGGGCCCGACCGCGGCGGCCCCTACGCGCCGTACCGCCAGTCCGAGCGCTTGGACCACTACCGTCCCTACGCCGAGCGCCTGCTGGCCGACGGCCACGCCTACCTGTGCTGGTGCACACCCGAGCGACTGGCCCAGATGCGCGAGGCCCAGCAGAAGGCCAAGCAGCCGACCGGTTACGACCGCCTGTGCCACGGCAGGACCCGCGAACAGCGAGCCGAGCTGCCGGGCTTCAGCGAGCAGCCCGTCGTCCGCATGCTCATCCCGGACGACGCCCCGCTGGTGTTCCAGGACATCATCCGCGGCGAGGTGCGCGCCCCCCGCCCGGACGACCAGGTGATCCTCAAGGCGGACGGCTTCCCGACGTACCACCTGGCCGTCGTCGTGGACGACCACGAGATGGCCATCACGCACGTCGTCCGTGGCGAGGAGTGGATCAGCAGCACCCCCAAGCACGTGCTGCTGCACCAGTGGCTCGACCTACCGCTACCCGCGTACGCGCACATGCCGTTGCTGCGCAACACCGACAAGTCCAAGATCAGCAAGCGCAAGAACCCCGCCGCCCGGCTGACCTGGTTCCGCGAGCAGGGCTACCTGCCCGAGGCGCTGCGCAACTTCCTGGCCCTGGTGGGCTACTCGATGCCCGACGGTCGCGAGGTGTTCTCGTTCGACGAGATGGTCGAGTCCTTCGACTGGCAGCGCGTCAACACCGTCGGCCCCGTCTTCGACCTCGACAAGCTGGCGTGGCTGAACGGTCACTACGTCCGCGCGCTGTCCGTCGACGACCTCGCCGGACGGGTCACCGAGCACCTGGTGCTGTCCGGGGTGCTGCCTGCCGAGCCGACGGCGGCCCAGCGCGACCTGGTGCGCCAGGCCACACCCCTGGTGCAGGAGCGCATGCAGCTGCTGTCCGAGGCCGAGGGGATGCTGGCGTTCCTCTTCGTGTCCGACGCCGACCTGCAGGTGGCGGACGACGCGGTGGCCTCACTGCGCGAGGACGCCCCGGCGGCGCTCGACGCCTCCCTCGCCGCGTTGCGCGAGGTCGACGACTGGGTGGCTGCCGACATCGAGGCCGCACTGCGCGCCGGACTGGTCGAGGGACTCGGTCTCAAGCCGAAGGTGGCCTTCGGCCCGCTGCGGGTGGGCGTCACGGGACGCCGCATCTCGCCCCCGCTGTTCGAGTCGATGCAGATCCTCGGTCGCGAGTCGTCCCTGGCCCGCCTGACCGCGCTGCGCGACCGACTGGGGTGAGCGTGCGAGCCGGGGTCGAGGCGGTGCTGCTCGACATCGACGACACGCTGGTCGACACCCGTGCGGGGTTTGCTGCGGGGATGCACGCCGTCGCCCGCACCTACCTCGACCACCTCGGGGACGACGGCCCGACGGCCGCGCTGCAGCACTGGGTGAGCGACCCCGGCGGGCACTTCGCGGCCTTCACCCGGGGCGAGGTCACCTTCGAGCAGCAGCGCCGCTCGCGCGCCGAGCGTCTGCACCTCGACCTGGGAGCCGTCGGTCTCGACGGCGGCGGCTTCGCGCGCTGGAACCGCACCTTCGAGAACGGCTTCCGCGACGCCTGGGTCGCGCTGCCGGGCGCCCGCGAGCTCGTCGCCGCGCTGGCTGCGTCCACGCCCGGTGTGCCGTTCGGAGCGGTGACGAACGCGGAGGTGGGCTACCAGCGCGACAAGCTCGAGCGCACCGGCCTGGGTGCCGTGCCGGTGCTCGTGGGCACCGACACCCTCGGCGTCGGCAAGCCCGACCCACGGGTCTTCCACCACGCCTGCGCGCTGCTCGGCGTCGACCCCCGACGCACCGTGTACGTCGGTAACGACCTGACCGTGGACGCGCAGGCCGCAGTCGCCGCCGGCTTGCAGGGGGTGTGGTTTGACCGTGGGCACGACCCGGGGCCCGCGTCGTCGTCCGGGCTGCCCGTCGTCCGCAGCCTGGACGAGCTGATCCGGTGGCTGGCCCGCGACGGTGGATTTGGGCGGTCGCCCGGGGCCCGCTAGTATCGGCGGTCGGGCCTTGGGTCGGCGAGAGCCGGCCGAGGTACCCCCATGGGGTATGGTGTAATTGGCAGCACGACTGATTCTGGTTCAGTTAGTCTAGGTTCGAGTCCTGGTACCCCAGCGCGAGACCGCTCGTCTCGCTTCCGGCAGCGACCGGAGCGCACGGCCCCGTTGTGTAGTGGCCTAGCACGCCGCCCTCTCAAGGCGGTAGCGCGGGTTCGAATCCCGTCGGGGCTACGTCGAGAGGCCCCCGTCCAGCGGACGGGGGCCTTCGTCGTCCCCGGGCTGCTCACGCGCTACGGCGCAGCACCTCGGTCAGCTTGGCGGCGCCGGCCGTCACGGACGCGGCGTGCAGGCGACCGGGTTGGCGCGACAGGCGCTCGATCGGCCCCGAGATCGACACCGAGGCGACGACCCGCCCGGTCGGGCCGCGCACGGGGGCGGACACCGACGCGACACCCGCCTCGCGCTCGCCGACGCTCTGCGCCCACCCGCGACGGCGGACGCCGGACAGCGCCGTCGCGGTGAAGCGGGCACCCTGCAGGCCGCGGTGCAGCCGGTCCGGCTCCTCCCACGCCAGCAGCACCTGCGCCGCCGACCCGGCCAGCATCGACAGCGAGCTGCCGACGGGGATCGAGTCGCGCAGGCCGACGGGCCGCTCGGCCGCGGCCACGCACACCCGCTGGTCACCCTGACGGCGGAACAGCTGCGCGCTCTCGCCGGTGTGGTCGCGCAGCGCCCCGAGGACCGGGCCCGCGGCGGCCAGCAGCCGGTCCTCACCGGCCGCCGACGCGAGCTCGCCCATCCGCGGCCCCAGGACGAAGCGACCCTGCATGTCGCGGGCCACCAGGCGGTGGTGCTCCAGGGCCACGGCCAGGCGGTGCGCGGTGGGTCGCGCCAACCCGGTCGCGGCCACCAGCTGGGCCAGGGTGGACGGTCCGGCCTCGAGCGCACCCAGCACGACGGCGGCCTTGTCCAGGACGCCGACTCCGCTAGAGTTGTCCATGCCTCGATACTGCCGTCTCACGACGTGAGATGCAAGCACAACCGGTGTGCGCTCGGGGCGGCGACGGCGAGAGGACCACCATGGGCCGCACGATGGCGGAGAAGGTCTGGGACGCGCACGTCGTGCGCCGGGTCGAGGGCGAGCCGGACCTGCTGTACATCGACGTCCACCTCGTCCACGAGGTGACCAGCCCACAGGCCTTCGACGGGCTCCGACTCGCGGGCCGCACGGTGCGACGTCCGGACCTGACGATCGCCACCGAGGACCACAACGTCCCCACCGAGCCGGGCCCGATCACCGACCCGGTGTCCCTGACCCAGGTCAACACCCTGCGCGCCAACTGTGCCGAGTTCGGCATCCGCCTGCACCCGATGGGCGACGTCGAGCAGGGCATCGTGCACGTCATCGGCCCGCAGCTCGGCCTGAGCCTTCCCGGCACCACGATCGTCTGCGGCGACTCGCACACCTCGACCCACGGAGCCTTCGGGGCCCTGGCGTTCGGCATCGGCACCAGCGAGGTCGAGCACGTGCTGGCCACCCAGACCCTGTCGCTGAAGCCGTTCAAGACCATGGCGATCGACGTCGAGGGCGAGCTGGGCCCGGACGTCACCGCCAAGGACCTGGTCCTCGCCGTCATCGCCCAGATCGGCACCGGCGGCGGCCAGGGCTACGTCCTGGAGTACCGCGGCTCCGCGATCCGCTCGCTGTCGATGGAGTCGCGGATGACGGTGTGCAACATGTCGATCGAGGCCGGGGCCCGAGCCGGGATGATCGCCCCGGACGACACGACCTTCGCCTACCTGCAGGGCCGGCCGCACGCCCCCGCCGGCGACCTGTGGGACGAGGCGGTGCGGACCTGGCGCGCGCTGCCCAGCGACGAGGACGCGACGTTCGACGAGCACGTGAGCATCGACGCCGCCAGCCTGACTCCCTTCGTGACCTGGGGCACCAACCCCGGCCAGGGTCTGCCCCTGGCCGGGCACGTGCCCGACCCGGCCAGCTTCGGGGACGACAACCAGCGGATCGCCGCCGAGCGCGCCCTGGACTACATGGGCCTGACGGCGGGGACGGCGCTGCGCGACATCGCCGTCGACACGGTGTTCCTCGGCTCGTGCACCAACGGCCGGATCGAGGACCTGCGAGCGGCGGCCGCCGTCATCAAGGGCCACCACGTCAAGGAGGGCGTGCGGATGCTCGTCGTCCCCGGCTCGGCGCGGGTGCGGCTGCAGGCCGAGAGCGAGGGACTGGACGACGTCTTCCGCGCCGCGGGGGCCGACTGGCGCCCCGCCGGCTGCTCGATGTGCCTCGGGATGAACCCCGACCAGCTGGCGCCGGGCGAGCGCAGCGCCTCGACGTCCAACCGCAACTTCGAGGGACGCCAGGGCAAGGGCGGTCGCACCCACCTGGTCTCGCCCCTGGTCGCGGCGGCCACCGCCGTCCGCGGCACCCTGTCCAGCCCCGCCGACCTGGTCCGCTGAGAGGTAACG
>JBKJTJ010000229.1:0-4950 GCA_046590855.1 Actinomycetota bacterium | reverse complement strand
CCGGCTGCGCACCGTGCCGCTGTTCACCCGCAAGGACGGCGAGCTGTCGGCCAACGGCGCGCGGCTGCTGGCCAACCTCGAGCAGGCCAAGACCCAGCCGCTGTGGCGGGCGGTCAGGCGCTGTCGATCCGGCACGTGGGCCCCACGGCCGCCCGCGCCCTGGCCGCCGAGTTCGCCACGATGGACGAGATCGAGCGGGTCGCCGCCGAGCAGGACGTCGACCGGCTGGCCGCCGTGGACGGGGTCGGCCCGGTCATCGCCCGGGCGCTCGTCGAGTGGTTCACCGAGGGCGGGCCGGACGGGTGGCACCGGCGGATCGTTCAGCGGTGGCGCGCCGCCGGGGTCGTCATGGCCGACCAGCGCGACGACAGCGTCGAGCGCACGCTCGCCGGCCTGACCCTGGTCGTCACCGGGACGCTCGAGGCCTGGAGCCGGGACGAGGCGAAGGAGGCGGTGCTCGCGCGCGGCGGCAAGGTCTCGGGGTCGGTGTCGAAGAAGACCGCCTTCGTCGTGGTCGGCGACAACCCGGGCACCAAGCACGACAAGGCCGTGCAGCTCGGCGTCCCCGTGCTCGACGAGGCGGGCTTCACCCGGCTGCTCGCCGACGGCCCGCCGGCGCCCGAGCTGGCGCCGATCGAGCTCCCCGAGCCACCGCCGTCCGAGCCGGAGGCCTGATCCGCTTCAGCGTGGGTGGCGCCGTGCCGAAGCCCACCGGGTGAGCGGCACCAGCGCGGCGCGCAACGACGTCCAGCACGCCCCGCGCCCCGTGCTGCTCGCCTGCTACCTCAGTGCGGTCAGCGCCCTCGGCCTCGGGCTGCTCGCGGTCGCGCTGATGCGCTTCGACCGCGGGTCGCTGCTCACGATGACCGGCGGGGCCACCCTGGCCCTGGTCACCTGCTTCG
Organism: Actinomycetota bacterium; assembly: GCA_046590855.1. Taxonomy (GTDB): domain Bacteria; phylum Actinomycetota; class Actinomycetes; order Actinomycetales; family Angustibacteraceae; genus JACMOY01. The sequence continues at coordinate 4,048 of JBKJTJ010000229.1, read as the reverse complement.
CGCTGGTGGTGCTCGGCGAGCTGCGGCCGGTCATCAGCTCGCGCTCGATCGACCCGATGGGCGTGGCGCTGTCGACGACGTTCGTCTTCTCGGTGCTGCTGCACTTCGGGGTCGTGCCGGCGATGGTGCTGCACACCCTCGCGACCCTGCTGTCGGGCGTCGTCGGGCGGCACGCCGTGCGCCGCACCCTGTTCAACGTGGCGCAGTACGTGCTCACGAACGCGGCGGGCTGGGCGGTCATGGTCGGGCTCGGCTTCGTGCCGAGCCTCACCGACCCGTGGACCCCCACCAGCCTGCGAGACCTGGCCGTGGTCGTCGTGGTCGCGGCGGCGTGCTTCGCGACCAACGACCTGCTGGTGGCCACGGCGGTCGCCCTGTTCGCCGGCGGGTCACCGCTGCGCGAGCTGCTCACCGACCTGCGCTTCCAGCTCACCGTCTCGTCCGCGCAGTACGGGCTGGCCCCGCTGGTCGCCGTCCTGATGCAGAACGCGCCCGCGCTCGTCGTGCTGGCCGTGGTGCCGATGCTGGCCATCCACCGCAGCGTCGCCGCGTCGGCCGAGAGCCACCGTCAAGCCACCCACGACGACCTGACCGGGCTGGCCAACCGCAAGCTGCTCGTGACCAGGTCGCGGGTCGCCGTGACCGAGGCCCTGCGCACCGGTGAACCGTGCGCGCTGCTGCTCCTCGACCTGGACCGGTTCAAGGAGGTCAACGACGTCCTAGGCCACCCGGTGGGCGACGAGGTGCTGCGGCAGGTCGCCGCCCGGATCAGCGCCGCCGTCGACCCTGACGCGGTCGTGGCCCGGCTCGGCGGCGACGAGTTCGCCGTCCTGCTGCCCCGGGTTCGCGACGCCGCGCAGGCGTGCGAGCTGGCCCACCGGTTGGTCACGGTGCTCGACGACGCGCTCGAGATCGACGGCCAGCTGATCGACGTCGAGGCCAGCATCGGGCTGGCCCTGGTGCCCGAGCACGCCGCCGGCTACGAGCTGCTGTTCTCGCGGGCCGACGTCGCGATGTACCAGGCGAAGGCCGACCGGACCGGCGTCCAGGTGTACGACGCCAGCCGGGACGAGAGCTCGGCCGCCCGGCTGGGGCTGATCAGCGAGCTGCGGGTAGCGCTGGAGCAGGGTCAGATCGAGGTGCACTTCCAGCCCAAGGCGCACCTCGCGGACGGCTCGGTCGCGGGGGTCGAGGCGCTGGTGCGCTGGCGCCACCCCGTGCGCGGCCTGGTGCCCCCGGACGACTTCATCCCGGTGGCCGAGCACTCCGGGCTGATGCACCGGCTGACCGACGTCGTCATCGAGATGTCGCTGCTGCAGACGGCGGCCTGGCAGCGCGCCGGCATGACCGTGCCGATGGCCGTCAACGTCTCGTTCCGCGACCTGCTCGACCCCGACTTCACCCAGCGCCTCACCCGACGGCTGGACGCCTTCGGCCTGGACCCCGGTCTGCTGACCCTCGAGATCACCGAGCGCGTCCTGACCGCCGACATGGACCGCGCCCGAGCCCGCCTCGCCGCGCTGCACGCCGCCGGCGTCCGCCTCTCGCTCGACGACTTCGGTACCGGCTGGTCGTCGCTTCGGCTGCTGCGCGAGCTGCCGGTCGCCGAGATCAAGATCGACCGCAGCTTCGTGGCCCGGGTCGCCGTCGTCGAGGCCGACGCGGTCGTGGTGCGGGCGGTGACCCAGCTCGCCCACGGGCTCGGGATGCAGGTGGTCGCCGAGGGCGTCGAGACCGCGCTGACCTGGAGCGCGATCGCCGACATCGGCTGCGACGTCGCCCAGGGCTGGCACCTGGCGCGGCCGATGCCCGGGCCGGCCGCCACCGCGTGGTTGTCCGAGCGGATGCTGACCGGCCCGGCGGCGGCCGTACCGCGCTCGCGCACCCACCTCGCCGAGGACGGGGCCGTCGCCCTGCACCTCTAGACTCGGGGCCATGTCAGCCCTGACCCGCGACGACGTCGCGCACCTGTGCGGTCTGGCGCGGATCGCCGCCACCGACGCCGAGCTCGACCGGCTGTCCGGCCAGCTCGGCGTCATCCTGGACGCCGTCGCCCGGGTCGGTGAAGTCGCCGCGGCCGACGTGCCACCGATGTCGCACCCGCTGCCGCTGACCAACGTCACGCGCCCGGACGAGCTGCGCCCGGGCCTGACCCCCGAGCAGGCGCTCGCCGGCGCCCCCGCGTCCGAGCAGCAGCGGTTCCGGGTGCCGCGGATCCTGGAGCAGGACTGATGACCGGCTCCACCCCTGACCTGACCCGCTGGTCCGCCACCGAGATCGCGGCCGCCGTCGCGGCCGGTGACGTCAGCGCCGTCGAGGTCACCCGGGCCCACCTCGACCGGATCGCCGGTGTCGACCCCGCGGTGCACGCGTTCCTGCACGTCGACGCCGACGGCGCCCTGGCCGCGGCCGGTGCGGTCGACGACGCCCGCGCCGCCGGTCGCGAGCTGGGCCCCCTGGCCGGGGTGCCCGTCGCGGTCAAGGACGTCGTCACCACCAAGGGCCTGCCTACCACCGCCGGGTCGCGCATCCTGGCCGGCTGGGTGCCGCCGTACGACGCCACCCTGGTCACCCGGCTGCGCGCCGGCGGCCTGGTGGTGCTGGGCAAGACCAACATGGACGAGTTCGCCATGGGGTCCTCGACCGAGCACTCCGCCTACGGCCCCACCCACAACCCGTGGGACCTCGACCGCATCCCCGGCGGTTCGGGCGGCGGCTCGGCCGCCGCGGTCGCCGCGTTCGAGGCGCCGCTGGCCATCGGCACCGACACCGGCGGGTCGATCCGCCAGCCGGCCAGCGTCACCGGCACGGTCGGGGTCAAGCCGACGTACGGCGGGGTCTCGCGCTACGGGCTGATCGCCCTCGCCAGCAGCCTGGACCAGGCGGGCCCCTGCGCGCGCTCGGTGCTGGACGCCGCGGCGCTGCACGAGGTCATCGGCGGGCACGACCCGCGAGACTCCACCAGCATCGACGCACCGGCACCGGCGGCCGTCGAGGCGGCCCGGCGCGCCGACGTCCGCGGGCTGCGGATCGGCGTGGTCCGCGAGCTCGGCGGCGAGGGCTACCAGGCCGGGGTGCGCACCCGGTTCGAGGAGTCCGTCCAGCTGCTCCTCGACGCCGGCGCCGAGGTCGTCGAGGTGTCCTGCCCCAGCTTCGAGTACGCCCTCGCGGCCTACTACCTGATCCTGCCGAGCGAGGCCAGCAGCAACCTGGCCAAGTTCGACGCCATGCGCTACGGCCTGCGGGTCGTTCCCGACGGCGTCGACGCCCCCACCGCCGAGCAGGTGATGGCCGCCACCCGCGACGCCGGGTTCGGCGACGAGGCCAAGCGGCGGATCATCCTGGGCACCTACGCCCTGTCCAGCGGCTACTACGACGCGTACTACGGCCAGGCCCAGAAGGTGCGCACCCTGATCGCCCGCGACTTCGAGGCGGCGTTCGCCCGGGTCGACGTGCTGATGTCACCGACCACGCCGACCACCGCCTTCCGGCTGGGCGAGAAGATCGACGACCCGGTCGCGATGTACCTCAGCGACGTCGCGACCATCCCGGCGAACCTCGCCGGCATCCCCGGCATGTCGCTGCCCGCCGGCCTCGCCGACGAGGACGGGCTCCCCGTCGGGGTGCAGCTGCTGGCGCCGGCCACCCACGACGCCCGGCTCTACGGCGTCGGCGCCGCGCTCGAGGCGATGCTGCTCGAGCGCTGGGGCGGCCCGCTGCTCGACCGCGCTCCCGCCCTGCCCACGACCGCCCAGCCCACGACCGCCCCGCCCACCACGTCAGCTGCTCGCGAGGGGGTCGCATGACCGCCACCACGTCCGAGGTCCTGCCGTACGAGGACGTCGTCGCATACCTTCGGACTTGTCGCGAAGGGTCGGGTTCGCAAGTGCAGCACGCTGCTCGGCATCTGCGCGAGCACGTTCACGCGCAAGCTCCTCATCTGCGCGCCGCATCTCCGGAAGGAGCTGTTCGATGCGCGCTCTTCGCTCCTCCTGTTCCATGAAGTGACGCGCGATGGCCGTGAGCATCACCCCCACGAGCAGCGCGG
>JBKJTJ010000359.1:0-8995 GCA_046590855.1 Actinomycetota bacterium | reverse complement strand
CCCAGTGCGTCCAGCGGGTGCGCGACGCACTGGGCCGCAACGACGTCGTGGGTCGTGGTGACGCCGGCCTTCAGCACGACCAGGGCGCGCGGCACCTGGCCCTTGAGCTCGTCGTAGACCCCGATCACGGCGCACTCCGCGACGTCCGGGTGACCCGACAGGGCAGCCTCCAGCGACCCCGTCGAGAGCCGGTGGCCGGCGACATTCAGCACGTCGTCGGTGCGGCCCATGACGAACACGTACCCGTCCTCGTCGACGTACCCGCCGTCGCCGGTCAGGTAGTACCCCTCGAACGCGGACAGGTACGACGCGACGTACCTCTCGTCGTCGTGCCACAGCGTCGGCAGGGTCCCTGGCGGCATCGGTAGCCGCAGGCAGATCGCGCCCTCGACGCCCGGGGCCACCTCGGCGCCGTGCGGGTCGAGCACGCGGACGTCGTAGCCGGGCATGGGCACGGTCGGCGACCCTGGCTTGACCGGCAGGGCCTGCAGGCCTCGCGGGTTGGCGCAGATCGGCCACCCCGTCTCGGTCTGCCACCAGTTGTCGACGACGGGGACGCCGAGTCGCTCCCCCGCCCAGTGGTAGGTGTCGGGGTCGAGCCGCTCACCGGCCAGGAAGAGCGTGCGCAGCGAGGACGTGTCGTGGTCGGCGAGCAGCGCGCCGGACGCGTCCTCCTTCTTGATCGCACGGATCGCGGTGGGCGCGGTGAACAGCGCGCTGACGCTGTGATCGGCGATCACCCGCCAGAAGGCGCCGGCGTCCGGTGTACCCACCGGCTTGCCCTCGTAGAGCACCGTGGTGCACCCGGCGAGCAGCGGGGCGTACACGATGTAGGAGTGGCCGACCACCCAGCCCACGTCGCTGGCGGTCCACCACACCTCACCCGGCGCCACGTCGAACACGTTCTTCATCGACCAGTGCAGGGCCACCGCGTGGCCACCGTTGTCGCGCACGATGCCCTTGGGCTTGCCTGTCGTGCCGCTGGTGTAGAGCACGTAGAGCGGATCGGTGGCCGCCACCGGCACGCACTCGGCCGTCGGCACCGCACCGTCGCGCATCACCGTGGCCCAGTCGATGTCGCGATCACCCATGGCCGCGACCGCCTGCGGGCGCTGCAGGATCACGCAGTGGTCGGGCACGTGCGTGGCCCGCGCGATGGCGGCGTCGAGCATCGGCTTGTACTCGACCACCCGCGAGGGCTCGACCCCGCACGATGCCGACACGATCACCTTCGGCTGGGCGTCGTCGATGCGCGCGGCCAGCTCGGCGGGCGCGAACCCCCCGAACACCACCGAGTGCACCGCCCCGATGCGGGCGCAGCCGAGCATCGCGATGACCGCCTCGGGCACCATCGGCATGTAGACGACCACCCGGTCGCCCTTGGTCACACCGAGCGCGCGCAGCACGCCGGCGAAGCGCGCGACCTGGTCGAGCAGCTGGGCGTAGGTGTACGTGCGGGCCGAGCCGGTCACCGGCGAGTCGTAGACCAGTGCCGCCTGCTCGCCTCGACCGGCTATGACGTGGCGGTCGAGGGCGTTGTAGCAGGTGTTCATCACCCCGCCGACGAACCAGCGGTAGAACGGCGGGTTCGACGCGTCGAGCACCTGGGTCGGTGCCGTGATCCAGTCGATGCCCCGGGCGGCCTCGCCCCAGGACCCCTCGGGGTCGGCCAGGCTGCGCCGGTGGGCGTCGGCCCAGGCGCCGGTGGACGTCGTCGTCGCGTCGGTCATGGGCGCATCCTCCCCCGCAGGCGAGCGCGCGCACCAGAGCACCCCCGTGACAGGCTGTTGCCGTGAGCCTTGACCCGCGCGAGCTGCCTTCCCCCGCACTGGACTTCATGCGCGAGCGGCACCTCGCGACACTGACCACGCTGCGCAAGGACGGCTCGCCGCACGTGGTGCCCGTCGGCTTCACCTGGGACGACGACGCCGGGCTCGTGCGGATCATCACCGGCGGCGACACGACGAAGGCTGCGAACGCGATGCGCGGTGGCCGCGCCGTCGTGTGCCAGGTCGAGAGCTGGCGCTGGATCTCGCTCGAGGGACCGGTCAGCGTCCTGGTGCACCCCGAGCCGGTGGCCGACGCGGTGCGGCGCTACGCCGAGCGCTACCGGCAGCCGCGCGAGAACCCGGCCCGCGTCGTCCTGCAGATCCAGGTCGACCGGGTGCTGGGCCTGCTCGAGCGGCCCGCGCCGCGACCGGTCAGCCGACCTTGATCATCACTGCGACGACACGGTCGAGGTAGGCGTCGACTGCGTGCTCGTCGTAGGCACGAGTGCCACGTCGCATGCGGAAAACCCTGTCGCGCAACGCGTCCACGGCCAGTGCGCGGTCTCCGTCGAAGTAGTCGGCGATCTGGTCGCACAGGTCGTCGACCTCGGTGACGTCGTACCCTGCGCCCCAGCCGCCGACGCGGGCGAACCGGTCACCGTGCTGGCGAGCCAGCCGGCCGCGCAGCACCTGGGCCTGACCGGTCACCGCGGTGAGGTACCCCCGCTCGCCGAGGTCGGCCCTGGCGCGCTCGCGCTCGGCCCGGGCCAGGTCGTCCTCGACGCGGTCGAGCGTCTCGTCGACGGCCTCGATCTGGTACCCGCCGCGCACGAGGTCGAAGCCGACGGTGCGCACGTCGGCGGCGCCGACGCGCTCGCCGAGCACCCGGGTGAAGAAGGCGTCGACCTGACCCACCCGGTAGCCCTTGGCGAGCCGTGACGCGCGAGGGAAGCTCTGCTGCACAGGCATGTTCTTACACCACGGACGGCCCGGCGGCGGCCACCTCGACGACGACACCGACCCCGCTCACCAGCGTGCTGAGCCGATCAGGTGGAAGACGACCTCGTCGTCGATGACCGTCTCCCCCGTCGCGACGAGCACGCCGGCCTCATCGACCAGGCGGGCGGTGCGACCCGAGGTCACGAGCTGGAGCCGCCGCCGTGACGGCTGACGTCGACCTTCGTGCCCGGCGTCAACCCGAGCGCAACGCGCAGCGCCCTCGGAAGGACGACCCGCCCGGAGGAGTCCACGGTGGCTTCCATGGGATGAACGCTACCGATCGGTTCCTGCAAGGCCTAGGTCTCGGACGGCCCGACCGCGGCGAGCTGACCGCAGGCGCCATCGATCTCCTGCCCGCGGGTGTCGCGGATGGTGGTCGGGATGCCCCGGGCCTCCAGCGCCGCGACGAACGCGCGCTCGACCCTTGGCTCGCTCGCCGTCCACTTGCTGCCCGGCGTGGGGTTCAGCGGGATCGGGTTGACGTGCACCCACCCGCGGCCGCGGGCATTGAGCAGCTTGCCGAGCTGGTCGGCCCGCCACGCCTGGTCGTTGATGTCCTTGATCAGGGCGTACTCGATGCTCACCCGCCGCCCGGTGACGTCGAAGTACCGGCGGGCGGCGTCCAGCGCCTCGGCCACCGACCACCGGGTGTTGATCGGCACGAGCTCGTTGCGCAGCTCGTCGTCCGGGGCGTGCAGGCTCAGGGCCAGCGTCACCGGGATGCCCTCACCCGCCAGCTTGTCGATCGCCGGGACGAGCCCGACGGTCGACATCGTGATGCCGCGCGCCGACATGCCCAGGCCGTCGGGCGTGGGGTCGGTCAGCCGCCGGATCGCCCCGATCGCCGCCTTGTAGTTGGCCAGCGCCTCGCCCATACCCATGAACACGACGTTGCTGACCCGGGCGGGCGAGTCCTCACGTCCGCCCGCGACCTCACCGCGCGCCAGAGCACGGGCCCCGGCCATCACCTGCTCGACGATCTCGCCGGCCGACATGTTGCGGGTCAGCCCCGCTTGGCCGGTGGCGCAGAACGGGCAGTTCATGCCGCAGCCCGCCTGGCTGGACACGCACATGGTCACTCGACCGGGGTATCGCATCAGCACGCTCTCGACCAGGGCCCCGTCGAACAGCCGCCACAGGGTCTTCACGGTCGTCCCCTGGTCGGCGGTGCGCTGGTTGACCGAGGTCAGCAGGGTGGGCATGAGCCCCGCCACCAGCTCGTCGCGACCGGCAGCGGGCAGGTCGGTCATCGTGGCCGGGTCGTCGACCAGCCGCTCGAAGTAGTGCGTCGACAGCTGCCTGGCCCGAAACGCCGGCAGCCCCAGCTCGCGCACGGCGTCGACGCGCTCGGACGGCGAGAGGTCGGCCAGGTGCCGCGGCGGTCTGGCGCGCCGTGGGGCCGTGAAGGTGAGCTGCCCCGGCGTGGGGCCGGAGGGCGGGGAGGTCGTCATGTCGAGACGATTCTCCCACGCCTCACGCGTCGGGCAGGGCGCCGATCGTGAGCAGCACGTTCGCGAAGTGCCGGCTGTCACCCGTGGCGATCAGCACCGCGAGGTTCGCGCTACGGGCGGCGGCCACGAACGGCTCGCGCTGCAGCCGCTCGTAGGGCACGTCCTTGAGCATCGCGGCGAAGCCGGTGATCGCCGGCGAGTCCGCTCCTTCCGGGCCCACCATGGACGCCGCGGCCTCGACCGGGATGGCGTCCAGCACCACCTCGAGCACCTGGTCGGCGGTGAGCAGGCCGGGCCGCAGGTTCAGGTGCACCCGCTCGGCAGCGGGGTGGCCGCCGGTGGAGTGAGCGTAGTTGGCGTCGGCGATCAGCACGGTCGAGCCGTGACCGGCCCGCCCCAGTGCCTCGAGCAGCTGCGGGTGGGTCAGGCGGTAGCGCATCATGAGGGCAACCTAGACGAGCAGGTGCAGCACCAGGTAGCCCACGGGCGCGCTGAGCAGCAGCGAGTCGAGCCGGTCCATGACCCCGCCGTGCCCGGGCAGGATCGAGCCCATGTCCTTGATGCCCAGGTCGCGCTTGAGCATCGACTCGCCGAGGTCGCCCAGGGTCGAGACCATCGCCGCGGCCAGGCCCAGCAGGGCCCCGGCCCACCACGGCCCGTCCAGCAGCAGCGACACCGACAGCGACCCGACCAGGACGCACGCCAGCAGCGAACCGGCGAACCCCTCCCACGACTTCTTCGGGCTGACCGACGGTGCCATCGGGTGGCGCCCGGTGAGCACACCAGCGGCGTACCCCCCGATGTCGCTCGCCACGGTCACGAGGACGTAGGTGACCACCCGTCGGGCGCCGTCGTCCTCCGCGAGCATCAGCATGGTGAACCCGGCCAGCAGCGGCAGGTAGGCGGTGGCGAAGACCCCGCCCGCGACGTCCCGCACGGCGCCATCGACGCCCTCGGACGAGCGCCAGACGACGACGCCGATGCTCGTGAGCAGGAAGCACACCGCCAGCGCCTGGCCGCCCGCGGCGTACGCCGCCACGAGCATGCCGACGGCCCCGACGGCGACGGGCACGATCGGCACGACCACCGCGCGCTGGGACAGCGCCTGGGTCAGCTCCCACAGCGACACGCAGACCGCCGCCGCGACGACGACGACGAACGCCTCCTTGCGGATGAACAGGCTGCCGATGACGACCGCGCCCATGGCCACCCCGACACCGATGGCGACCGGCAGGTCACGACCCGCCTTCGGGTGCTGCTGGGCGGCCCGCAGCTCGCGCCGGGTGCGGGCGGCCACCGGGGGCGTGGGGTGCGGTGTGGTCATCACGGCTCAGACGTCGAGCAGCTCGGCCTCTTTGCGCCCGAGCAGGTCGTCGACCGAGTCCACGTACTTCTTGGTCGTGGACTCGAGCTCCTTCTCGGCGCGCGCCCCGTCGTCCTCACCGACCTCGCCGTCCTTGACCAACCGGTCGATCTGCTCCTTGGCACGGCGCCGGACGTTGCGGATCGAGACCTTCGCGTCCTCGGCCTTGGTGCGCGCGAGCTTGATGTAGTCGCGGCGGCGCTCCTCGGTGAGCACGGGCAGCACCACCCGGATGATGTTGCCGTCGTTGGCCGGGTTGGCGCCCAGGTCGCTGTCGCGCAGCGTCTTCTCGATCGCGGTCATCGACGTCTTGTCGTACGGCGTGATGATGATCGTGCGGGCCTCGGGGGTCTGGAACGAGGCCAGCTGCATCAGCGGCGTCGGGCTGCCGTAGTACTCGACCGTGAGCTTGGCGAACATCGCCGGGTTGGCCCGGCCGGTTCGGATCGCCGAGAAGTCCTCCTTGGCGACCTCGACGGCCTTGTCCATCTTCTCCTCGGCGTCGAGAAGCGTGTCGTCGATCACGGCGGGACTCCCTGTCGTACGTCGGTGCGGTGGGTCGGGCGAGCGGGGCTCAGCCCGCGGTCACCAGCGTGCCGATCTTCTCACCCCGCAGGGCGCGGGTGACGTTGCCGTCGCCCTCCAGACCGAACACCACCATGGGCAGGTCGTTCTCGCTGCACAGGCTGAAGCAGGCCGCGTCGACGACCTTCAGCCCCTGCTGCAGCGCCTGCTGGTACGTCACCGTCTGCAGCAGCGTGGCGCTCGGGTCGGTACGGGGGTCGGCGGAGTACACGCCGTCCACGCCGTTCTTGCTCATCAGGACGACGTCCGCCCGCGTCTCGAGCGCCCGCTGGGCGGCCACGGTGTCGGTCGAGAAGTACGGCATGCCGGCGCCGGCGCCGAAGATGACGACGCGACCCTTCTCCAGGTGCCGGATCGCCCGGCGCGGGATGTACGGCTCGGCGATCTGGCCCATCGTGATCGCGGTCTGCACCCGGGTGTCGACGCCGGCCTTCTCCAGGAAGTCCTGCAGCGCCAGGCAGTTCATGACGGTGCCCAGCATGCCCATGTAGTCGGCGCGGGTGCGGTCCATCCCCCGCTGCTGCAGCTCGGCGCCGCGGAAGAAGTTGCCACCACCCACGACGACCGACACCTGCACGCCCGAGCGAACGGCCTCGGCGATCTGGGCGGCCACCTTGCGCACGACGTCCGGGTCGACGCCGACGTGGCCCCCGCCGAAGGTCTCACCCGACAGCTTGAGCAGCACCCGCTTGTACGGCGTGGGCTGGTCGTCCAGCACCTGCAGGTCCGTCGCGGTCTGGCTGTGTGTCTGCACGGTGCGAGGTCCCCCCTGGTCGGCCGGTGTGCCGCACGCAGTCTGCCCTAACCGGCGGCCGGCGCGCGAACGCCAGCCGAGTGACGCGCGCCCGACGAACCGCCCGTAGTCACGGGGGTTCGTCGGGCGCGAGAGGGGGTCGGGTCAGGCGCCGACGCGGTACCGGACGAAGGCCAGCGGCTTGACTCCGGACTCGGACAGCACCGCACCGACGGTCTTCTTGGTGTCCTTCGCGAAGGGCTGTTCGACGAGCACGGCCTCCTTGAAGAACCCCTGCAGGCGCCCCTCGACGATGCGCGGCAGGGCAGCCTCGGGCTTGCCCTCGTTGCGGGCGGTCTCGTCAGCGAGGCGCCGCTCCTTCTCGACCAGCTCGGCCGGGACGTCCTCGCGGGTGACGAAGCTGGGCTGCATGGCTGCGATGTGCATGGCCACGTCGCGCGCGACCTCGGCGTCGCCGTCCGTCGCGAGCAGCACACCCACCTGCGGGGGCAGGTCGGGGCTGGTGCGGTGCAGGTACGACGCGACCGAGGCGCCTTCGACGCGCGCCACCCGGCGCACCTCGATCTTCTCGCCGATGGCTGCGTTGGCCTCGTCCAGCAGGGTCTTGACGGTCTTGCCGTCGATCTCGGAGGCGAGCAGGGTCTCGGCGTCCGGTGCGGCGACGGCGACGGCCTGGGCCAGCACCGTCGCGGCGACCTCCTGGAACTTCGCGCCCTTGGCGACGAAGTCGGTCTCGCAGTTGACCTCGACGAGGACGCCGACCCCGCCCTGGACGTCGATCGCGACCAGACCGTTGCTGGCGTTGCGGCCCTCGCGCTTGGCCACGCCCTTCTGGCCCTTGACGCGCAGGATCTCCTCGGCCTTGACCTGGTCGCCCTCGGCCTCGTCCAGGGCCTTCTTGACGTCCATCATCCCGGCGCCGGTCTTCTCGCGCAGGGCCTTGATGTCGGCGGTGGTGTAGTTCGCCATCGGTGGTGCTCCGTCCGTCTCGCTGGTCAGGGTGCGTGGTGCGTCGGGTGCGGACGCGGGCGACGGGCGCGACCGGGGTCTGCCCCCGGTCGGCGCCCGCCGTCCTGCCGTCCTCGTGCGTCAGGCCGTCGGTGCCGGCTCCGCGGCGGCGGGCGCCTCGTCGGCCGGTGCCTCAGCGGCGGGTGCCGCGTCGGCCGGTGCCTCAGCAGCGGGTGCCGCGTCGGCCGGTGCCTCAGCAGCGGGAGCGTCGGCCGGGGTGGCCTCGGCGACGGGGGCGTCAGCAGCCGGGGCGTCGGCAGCTGCAGTGTCGGCGACGGGAGCGTCGGCCGGGGTGGCCTCAGCAGCCGGAGCCGGGGTCTCGCTGCCCTGCAGGAGCTCGCGCTCCCACTCGGCGAGCGGCTCGTCGGCCGCGACCTGGCCCGCGTCACCGGATCCGGCGCCGCGCGAGCGCTGCATCAGACCGTCGGCGACGGCGTCGGCGACCACGCGGGTCAGCAGCTGCACCGACCGGATCGCGTCGTCGTTGCCGGGGATCTTGTAGTCGACCTCGTCGGGGTCGCAGTTGGTGTCGAGGATCGCGACGATCGGGATGCCGAGCTTCTTGCACTCGTCGACCGCGAGGTGCTCCTTCTTGGTGTCGATGATCCACACCGCCGAGGGGACCTTCGCCATGTCGCGGATGCCGCCCAGGGTCTTCTCGAGCTTGTCCTTCTCGCGACGCAGGACGAGCAGCTCCTTCTTCGTCATGCCGCTCGCGGCGACGTCGTCGAAGTCGAGCAGCTCGAGCTCCTTGAGCTTCTGCAGCCGCTTGTGCACGGTCTGGAAGTTCGTGAGCATGCCACCGAGCCAGCGCTGGTTGACGTAGGGCATGCCGACGCGCGCAGCCTGCTCGGCGACCGGCTCCTGGGCCTGCTTCTTGGTGCCCACGAACAGGATCGACCCACCGTGCGCGACCGTCTGCTTGACGAAGTCGTACGCGTCGTCGATGTAGGTCAGCGACTGCTGCAGGTCGATGATGTAGATGCCGTTGCGCTCGGTGAAGATGAAGCGCTTCATCTTGGGGTTCCAGCGTCGGGTCTGGTGCCCGAAGTGCACGCCGCTCTCG
>JBKJTJ010000304.1:0-5152 GCA_046590855.1 Actinomycetota bacterium | reverse complement strand
ACGCGCCGCAGCACCTCACCGACCAGGCCTCGGCGGACGCCGTCCGGCTTGACGAGCACGAGGGAGCGTTCGGTCACGGCAGGGCCCTTCGTCGGACGGTCGGGGCGCCCAGACTAGGGCGTGGACGTCGGTGACCCGGCTCGCGCAGCCCGGCTGGCGGTCAGCGCGTCCGCTCGGCTGCCCTGTACCAGCGCCACCACCCACAGACCCGCGAACACCAGGCCCAGGAACAGCATGATCGGCACCCACAGGGCGGTAGCGATCAGCAGCAGCTGCACCACCCACCCGAGCAGGTACCCGACCCGGGAGCGCAGCAGGCCGGCGGCCACGACGCACAGGGCGGCCAGCACCGCGCCCACCGCCAGGACGTGCCCGCGGCTGACGTCGGCGAGGTCCTTGGCGACCAGCGTCGCGAACCCCACCACCAGCGCCTCGCCCACCAGCACCATCAGGGCGAACAGCCGCCGGTACGAGCGCGCCGGGCGGACCGGCGCCGGGGTGCTCACGAGGCACCCATCAGCGTGCGCACCTCGGCGGCCATGGTGACCGACCCGGTCGCCAGGACGCCGGCCCCGACCTCGCCGTCCTGCTCGGCCAGGGTGACGGCCAGGTCGAGCGCGTCGGGCAGCGACCGGGCCACGTGCACGCGGTCCTCGCCGAACACGTCCCGCGCGGTGGCGGCGAGGTCGTCCGGGTCGGTGGCCCGCGGGGACGTCGTCCGGGTCACGACGACCTCGTCGAGCACCGGCTCGAGGGCCTCCAGGATGCCGGCCGCGTCCTTGTCGAGCAGCACCCCGACCACGCCGACCAGGCGTCGGAACGAGAACGCCTCACTGACGGCCTCGGCCACGACGACGGCCCCGGCCGGATTGTGCGCCGCGTCCACGACCACGGTCGGGCTGGTGCGGACGACCTCGAGGCGTCCGGGCGAGGTCATCGCCGCCACCGCGTCGCGCACCAGGTCGAGGTCGAGCGGCTGCTCTCCCCCGCCGAAGAACGCCTCGACCGCCGCGAGCGCGCAGGCCAGGTTGTGGGCCTGGTGCGCGCCGTGCATCGGCAGGAACAGGTCGGCGTAGTCGCCACCGAGACCGCGCAGCGTCACGACCTGGCCGCCCACGGCCACCTCGCGGTGCAGCACCCCGAACTGCTGGCCCTCGACCAGCGCCCGGGCCCCGACCGCGGTGACCCGCTCGCCGAGCACGGCGGCGGCCTCGGGCGGCTGCAGGGCGATGACGGCAGCGGCGCCGTCCTTGATGATGCCCGCCTTCTCGGCGGCGATCGCGTCGACGGTGTAGCCCAGCAGGCGCTCGTGGTCGATGCCGATGGGGGTGATCACCGCGACCTGGCCGTCGGCGACGTTGGTCGAGTCCCACGTGCCGCCCAGGCCCACCTCGACGACGGCGACGTCGACGGGCGCGTCGGCGAAGGCGGAGAACGCCATCGCGGTCAGCACCTGGAAGTAGTTCATCAGCGGCTCACCCACAGCCCGCGCCCGCTCGTCGACGATGGCGAGGTACGGCGCGACGTCGTCCCAGGCGGCGACGAACCGCTCGGCGTCGACCGGCTCGCCGTCGAACGCGATCCGCTCGCGCACGTCGACCAGGTGCGGGCTGGTGAACCGTCCGGTGCGCAGCCCCAGCTCGCGCAGCAGCCGCTCGACCATCCGCGCGGTGCTGGTCTTGCCGTTGGTGCCCGTCACGTGCACGACCGGGTAGGCGCGCTGCGGCTGGCCCATCAGGTCCATCAGCTCGGCCATCGCCTCGAGTGAGGGGTCGACGTCGTTCTCGGGCGCGCGGCCGAGCACCAGCTGCTCGACCTCGCGCAGCCGCGCGGCGAGGGCGTCGTCGCTCATGACGCCCTCTCGACGCGCACCCGGACAGCGAACCCGTCGCCGACCGTGGCCTCGCTGACCCCGTCACCGGGCGGCAGATGGGCGAGGTCGCCGGACAGCCCGGCCTGCACGGCGAGGGTCTCGGCCAGCAGCTGCGCCTGGTGCTCGACCAGCGCCTCCCAGACCGGCGGGTCGGCGACGACGGTGAGCCTGATCCGGTCGCTGACGTGCAGCCCGGCCTCGCGCCGGGCCTGCTGCACGGCGCGGACGACGTCACGCACCAGGCCGATCGCCTCGAGCTCGGGCGTCACCGCGGTGTCGAGGACGACGAAACCCTCGCGCGGCAACGTGCCCACGGCCCGACGCTCGTCGGCGGCCCCACCCTCGACGACGGTGTCGAGCTGGTACTCGCCCTCAGCGAGCTCGACCCCGCCTGCGGTCACGGTGCCGTCGTCCGCCACCTGCCAGTCGCCGTCCTTGCTGGCCCGGATGACGGCCTGGACGGCCTTGCCCAGCCGCGGCCCGGCGGCCCGCGCGTTGACGGTCAGTCGCTCGCGCACCCCAAAGTCGCCCGCGTCGGCGAGGCCGAGCAGCCGCACCTCGCGGACGTTCACCTCGTCGGCGACCAACGCCGCGAACCCCTGCAGCGCAGCGGCTTCGGCGCTGACGACGGTGACCGAATCGAGCGGCAGCCGCACCCGCAGGCCCTCGGCCTTGCGCAGCGCGAGCACCGCCGAGCAGACCTCGCGAGCGCGGTCCATCGCCGTGACCAGCTCGGGGTCGTAGGGCAGGTCGGAGGCGTCCGGCCAGTCGGTCAGGTGCACGCTGCGCCCGCCGGTGAGGCCTCGCCAGACCTCCTCGGTCGTCAGCGGCAGCAGCGGCGCGGCGACGCGGGTCAGCACCTCGAGCGCGGTGTAGAGAGTGTCGAACGCGGCGGTGTCGTCCTCGCCCCAGAAGCGCTCGCGCGAGCGGCGGATGTACCAGTTGGTCAGCACGTCCAGGAAGTCGCGCACCGACGCGCAGGCAGCGCTGACGTCGTACGCGTCGAGCTGGGCCTGTACGCCGCTCACGCACCCGCGCAGCTTGGCCAGCAGGTAGCGGTCCAGGACGTCGGTGGACGCCGTCGACCACTGCGCCTCGTAACCCTTGCCGCCGTCGAAAGCGTTGGCGTACAACGAGAAGAAGTACCAGGCGTTCCACAGCGGGATCAGCACCTGACGGACGCCGTCGCGGATGCCCCGCTCGGTGACCACGAGGTTGCCGCCGCGCAGCACCGGCGAGCTCATCAGGAACCAGCGCATCGCGTCCGAGCCGTCGCGGTCGAACACCTCGCGCACGTCGGGGTAGTTGCGCAGGCTCTTGCTCATCTTGCGGCCGTCGTCGCCGAGCAGGATGCCGTGGCTCACGCAGCTGCGGAACGCGGGCCGGTCGAACAGCGCCGTCGCCAGCACGTGCATCGTGTAGAACCAGCCGCGGGTCTGGCCGATGTACTCGACGATGAAGTCGCCCGGGTAGTGGTGCTCGAACCAGTCCTTGCTCTCGAACGGGTAGTGCACCTGGGCGAACGGCATCGAGCCGGACTCGAACCAGCAGTCGAGCACTTCGGGCACCCGGCGCATCGTCGAGCGGCCCGTGGGGTCGTCGGGGTTCGGGCGGGTCAGCTCGTCGACGTGCGGGCGGTGCAGGTCGGCCGGGCGCACGCCGAAGTCGCGCTCGAGGTCGTCGAGGGAGCCGTAGACGTCCACCCTGGGGTACGTCGGGTCGTCGCTCGTCCAGACCGGGATCGGGCTGCCCCAGTAGCGGCTGCGGCTGATCGACCAGTCGCGGGCGTTCTCGAGCCACTTGCCGAACGAGCCGTCCCTGATGTGGTCCGGCGCCCAGGTGATCTGCTGGTTGAGCTCGAGCATGCGGTCCTTGAACGCGGTGACCTCGACGAACCAGCTCGACACCGCGCGGTAGATCAGGGCGTTGTCGCAGCGCCAGCAGTGCGGGTAGGGGTGGTCATAGGTCTCCAGGCGCAGCAGCAGCCCCGCCTCGCGCAGGTCTCGGGCGATGACCTTGTTGGCCTCGAAGACGTGCATCCCGGCGTACGGCGGCACCTCGGCGGTGAACTCGCCGCGGCCGTCGACCGGCACGACCGGCTCGATGCCGGCGGCGTCGGTGACGACCTTGTCCTCCTCACCGAAGGCCGGAGCGATGTGGACGATTCCGGTGCCCTCGTCGGTCGTGACGTAGTCGGCCTCGAGCACCTGGTGGGCGTTGGTGCGCCCGGCGAAGAAGTCGAACGGCGGGGTGTAGCGCCGCCCGATCAGGTCGGCGCCCCGAAGCCGCTGCACCAGGCGGCCCTTGGCCTCCGCGTCCGCGACGTCGGCGAGGCCCAGCTCGCGCTCGTAGTGGCCGACCCGGTCGGCAGCCAGCACCAGCCGCTCGCCGGCGAAGGCGCCCTCGGTGGGGCCGGTGACGACGACGTACTCGACGTCGCGGTTGACCGCCGCGGCCAGGTTGCTCGGCAGGGTCCACGGGGTGGTGGTCCAGATCAGCGCGTACTCGCCCGTCTCGAGCCGCAGCCCGACCGTGACGGCGGGGTCCTGGCGCTGGCGGTAGACGTCGTCCATGCGGGTCTCGGTGTTGCTCAGCGGCGTCTCGCACCGCCAGCAGTAGGCGAGCACCCGGAAGCCCTCGTAGATCAGACCCTTGTCCCACAACGACTTGAAGGCCCACATCACCGACTCCATGTAGTCGGTGTCGAGGGTCTTGTAGTCGTGCTCGAAGTCCACCCACCGGGCCTGGCGGTTGACGTACTCCTCCCAGTCCTTGGTGTAGGCGAGCACCGAGCTGCGGCAGACGTCGTTGAACGTCTCGATGCCCATCGCCTCGATCTCCGACTTGTGGGTGATGCCCAGCTGCTTCTCGGCCTCGACCTCGGCGGGCAGTCCGTGGCAGTCCCAGCCGAACCGGCGCTCGACCCGACGGCCGCGCATCGTCTGGTAGCGCGGCACCACGTCCTTGACGTAGCCGGTCAGCAGGTGGCCGTAGTGCGGCAACCCGTTGGCGAACGGCGGGCCGTCGTAGAAGACGAACTCGTTGCTGCCGTCCTGCCCCGCGTCGCGGTTCTCGACGCTGGCGACGAACGTGCCGTCGGCGTCCCAGTAGCGCTGCACGGCCTCCTCGACGGCGGGGAAGCGCGGGCTGGCGGGCACCGGTGTGTCGCTGGTGCGGGGGTAGCTCATCGCGTGCCTCTCGTGGCGTCGGTCACCGGCCACGAGGACGACGTCACCCGGCTCGACCCGGACGGCACCGCGGTACCACCTCGCTTGCCCG
>JBKJTJ010000134.1:0-11076 GCA_046590855.1 Actinomycetota bacterium | reverse complement strand
GCGCCTCGACGCCGTCGAAGCGCAGCGTCGGCCGCAGCCGGCTGACCAGCTCGAGCGACACGGTCTCGCCGTACAGGTCGAGGTCGGTGCGGTCCAGCACGTAGGCCTCGACCCGGCGGCTGACGCCGTCGAAGGTCGGGTTGGTGCCGATGCTCACCGCAGCCGGCAGCAGGCGGTCGGGGTCGTCGTGCGCCAGCGTGGTGCGCAGCATCCACCCGGCGTACACGCCGTCGGCGGGCACGAGGCCCTCGCTGTGCGGCTCGAGGTTGGCGGTCGGGTAGCCGAGCTCGCGACCACGGTGGTCGCCGTGGACGACCTCGCCCGAGAGCCGGTGCGGGCGGCCGAGCACAGCGGCCGCGGTCGCGACGTCGCCCGCAGCGAGCAGCTCGCGGGCCCACGAGGACGACGAGCGCCGGGGGGCGTCGTCGGGCGCGAGGTCGTCGACGACCTCGACCACGAACCCGTGCGCGACACCGAGCTCGGCCAGGGTGTTGACGTCCCCGCTGTTGCGGTGACCGAAGCGGGTGTCGTGCCCGACGACGATGGCGCTGGCGCCAAGCGCCTGGACGAACACCTCGGTGACGAACCGCTCGGGACTCCACTGCGCGAGCTCTTGCGTGAACTGCATGACCAGGACGGCGTCGACGCCGGTGGCCTCGATCAGCACCAGCCGCTGCCCGAGCCCGGTGATCAGCGCGGGCGCGGTGTCGGGGTAGAGCACCTGCAGCGGGTGGGGGTCGAAGGTCACGACGACGGCCTTGGCCCCGGCGGTCCGCGCCGCCTCGACGACCCGGCCCAGCACGACCCGGTGGCCCGCGTGCACCCCGTCGAAGTTGCCGAGGGTGACCACCGACGGGCCGAAGTCCTCAGGGACCTCGGTGAGGTCGTTCCATCGCTGCACGTCAGCAGCCTAGGTCCTCGCCCACAGGAGCCGACGCAGCCGCACCGGTCCGCCCGGCCGGTGTGCCACGCTGCCCCGCATGGACGACTACGTGACGCTGAACAAGGCGAGCTGGGACGAGCGGGCGCCGGCGCACGCTGCGTCACCGGGGTACGCGGTCGACCGGTTCGTGGCCGACCCGACGTTCCTCAGCGACGTCGTCCGCTTCGACCTGCCGCTGCTCGGCGCCGTCACCGGGCTGCGCGGGGTGCATCTGCAGTGCCACATCGGCACCGACACGATCTCGCTGTCGCGCCTCGGTGCCCGGATGACGGGGCTGGACTTCTCGTCAGCCGCGCTCGAGCAGGGCCGGGCGCTCGCCGCCGCGACGGGCAGTGTCGTCGACTTCGTCGAGGCCGACGTGTACGACGCCGCCACCGTGCTCGACCCGGGGTCGTTCGACCTCGTCTTCACCGGGATCGGCGCACTGTGCTGGCTGCCCGACGTACGTCGGTGGGCCGGCGTGGTCGCCGACCTGCTCGCACCCGGCGGCCGGCTGTTCATCCGCGAGGGCCACCCGATGCTGTGGGCGCTGGCCGATGCGCGACCGGACGAGCTGCTGGTGGTCGACCACCCGTACTTCGAGCAGGTCGAGCCGCTGGTCTGGGACGAGGGCGGCACCTACGTCGAGACCGACGTCGAGTTCGTCAACAACACGACCCACGAGTGGAACCACGGGCTCGGCCAGATCGTGACGGCGCTGATGGACGCCGGACTCACCATCACCGGCCTCACCGAGCACGACAGCGTCCCGTGGGAGGCGCTCCCCGGCCAGATGACGGTCGGCCCGGACGGCGAGTGGCGGCTGAGCGAGCGCCCCGAGCGCCTCGCGTGCAGCTACACCCTGCAGGCCCGACGACCCGACAACGTTCACGTAACGGTCAAGCCCACCTCTTGACGGGGTAACGATTCCTACGGTCTGATCCGAGGACGCCAGGCGCGAGCACTGCCGACGCCCGGCTCGTCCATCGTCCTTCCGTCAGGAGACCTACGTGTCGAGAACGACCCGAAATGCGCGGCTGCGCCAGATCGTCGTGGTCAGCGCAGCCGTCGCCACCGTGAGCGGCGGGCTGATCGCCACGCCGGCCACCGCGGCCCCCGCCGCGCCGACGATGCCCGACGGCAGCTACCTGGTGGTGCTGAAGGACCAGCCGTCCGCGAGCTACCCCGGCGGCGTCACCGGCTTCACCGCGACGAAGGCCCCGCGCGGCCAGCGCTTCGACCACCGCCGAGACGCCGTGGCCCGCTACGAGGCCCGCCTCGCCCAGCGCCAGGACGCGCTGCTCGCCCGGGTCGGGGCCAGCGCGCGCCAGCGGTACACGACCGTCGTGAACGGCTTCTCGGCAACCCTGACCGGGGCCCAGGCCGCGCGGCTGTCCGGCAGCAAGGACGTGCTGTTCGTGCAGCCGGACGAGGCGCGTCAGGTCGACACCGTCGCCTCGCCCGAGTTCCTCGGGCTGACGACTGCGAACGGCGCTGGCGGGGTCTGGAACTCCCCTGCGGTCGGCGGCGTCGCGAACGCGGGCAAAGGTGTCGTCGTCGGCATCATCGACTCGGGTATCTGGCCGGAGAACCCCAGCTTCGCCGGCGCCTCGCTGACCTCGAAGAAGACGAACACCATCGGTGAGCCGTACAAGGCCGGAGCGACCGCGGGCGGCAACATCACCGTCGCCATGCGCAAGAAGGACGGCGGTACGTTCGTCGGCGCCTGCGAGCGCGGCCAGAGCTTCTCCCCCACCTCGTGCAACAGCAAGGTGATCTCGGCCCGCTACTTCGCTGACGGATTCATCGCGAACGTACCGGCCGCCGACCGCAGCCCGTACGAGTTCATCTCCCCGCGCGACGGCGACGGCCACGGCTCGCACACGGCCAGCACCGCCGCCGGCAACTACGGCGTGCCGGTGACCATCGACGGCAAGAGCTTCGGCAAGGCCTCGGGCATGGCGCCCGTCGCGAAGATCGCGGTCTACAAGGTCTGCTGGGAGGACAACGCCGACGGCGGTGGCTGCTACACCTCGGACTCGGTCGCTGCGATCAACCAGGCGGTACAGGACGGCGTCGACGTCCTCAACTACTCGATCAGCGGTGCCCTCACCACCGTGGTCGACGCCGTCGAGTACGCCTTCTTCGGTGCCGCCGCCGCGGGCGTGTTCGTCGCCGCGTCAGCCGGCAACTCCGGCCCGGTCGCCTCGACCGTCGCGCACAACAGCCCCTGGCTGACGACCGTCGCCGCAGGCACCCACCGCGCGCTCGAGGGCACGGTCGTGCTCGGCAACGGCACCAAGTACAAGGGCGCGAGCCTGGTCGACGCGCCGATCACGGCCGCGATCGTCGTGTCCGCCGCCGTCGGGCTGACCGGGGCCGACGCAGCGCAGGTCAGGCGCTGCTTCCCGTCGGTGCTCGACCCGGCCAAGGTCACCGGCAAGATCGTCGTCTGCGACCGCGGCGTGAACGCCCGCACCGAGAAGTCCGCTGCGGTCAAGGCGGCCGGTGGTGTCGGCATGATCTTGACCAACGTCTCGCCCAACAGCCTGGACTCGGATCTGCACGTCGTGCCCACGGTCCACGTCGACCAGGTGGCGGGCGCCGCCATCAAGACGTACGCCGCGACGTCCGCCCCGACCGCCACGCTCACGCCGGGCGACACCACGGGCGGCGCCAAGACTCCGGTCCCCCAGGTCGCCAGCTTCTCCTCGCGCGGCCCCGCGCTGTCCAGTGACAGCAACCTGCTCAAGCCCGACATCACCGCCCCCGGCGTCAGCGTCATCGCCGCCGTCGCCCCGGGCCCGAACGCAGGCCGCAACTGGGACTTCCTGTCGGGCACCTCGATGTCGTCCCCGCACGTCGCCGGGCTCGCCGGGCTCTACCTCGGGGTCAACCCCAAGGCCACCCCCATGGCGATCAAGTCCGCGATGATGACGACCGCGTACGACACGAAGAACGCCGACAACAGCACGAACACCGACCCGTTCGCCCAGGGCGCGGGCTACGTCGACCCGACGAAGTTCTTCTCCCCCGGGCTGACGGTCGAGTCCACCGTGGACGACTGGGTCGGCTTCTACGTCGGCCAGGGACTCGCCCTCGACGACACTGCCGCCCCCATCAGCGGCACCGACCTGAACGTGCCGTCGATCGCGGTCGGCCAGCTCGCCGGCACCCAGACCGTCAAGCGCACCTTCACGGCCCAGACGCCGGGCACCTACGCCCTGAAGGTCGACGTGCCCGGCTTTGAGGTCACCGGTACGTCGAGCCTGACGTTCGCGGCGGCCGGCTCGACGCAGACCGCCGAGCTCACGTTCACCCGGACGACGGCCCCGCTGACGCGGTTCGCCAAGGGCTTCGTCACCCTGACCGGACCGGTCGTGGTGCGACTGCCGGTCGCGCTGCGTCCGGTCGCGGTGGCTGCGCCTGCTGAGGTCAGCGGCACTGGCACCACCGGCTCTGTCCCGGTGACCGTCACAGCGGGCTTCACCGGTGACCTGACGGTCAAGCCCGCCGGGTTGACCGCGGGCGTCGCCGACACGGGGTCGCTGGCCAGTGGCGCCAGCTTCACCAAGGACGTCGTCGTCGCGGCGGGCACGCGGTTCGCCCGGTTCGACGTCGACGGGGTCAACGACGCAGGTGACTTCGACCTGACCGTCTACCGCTACAACGCGGCCGGCACGGCACTGGTCGCTGTCGCGGGTCAGTCCGCGACGGGCTCGGCGGACGAGCGGGTCGACCTCCTCGACCCGCTGGCCGCCAAGTACCTCGTGGTGGTCGACAACTTCGCCAACGCCCCCGGCGAGAGCACCGGTGCCTTCGCCGCGACGACGTTCCTCGTCAACCCGGCGTCGTCGGTCGGCAACCTGACCGTCACGCCGAACCCGGTGCCGGTGAACCAGGGCCAGAGGTCCACGTTCAGCGCCTCGTGGTCGGGCCTGACGGCGGGCACGCCGTACCTCGGCCTGCTGTCGTACGACGGGGCCCTGGCCCCCACGGTGCTCAGCATTCGCTGACGCAGCACGCACCACCGACGGGCCCCGGCAGCGTGACGCCGGGGCCCGTCGGCGTCCCCGGGGATCCGGCTTGACCCTCACGCCGCGTCAGGCCCCACGCTGGCGGTGGACGAAGGAGGAGCGGTGGACCGGACGATCGGGCAGCTGGCGGCGGTGGCCGGCGTCACCGTGCGCACGCTGCACCACTACGACGAGGTCGGTCTGCTGCGCCCCAGCGGGCGCAGCACCGGCGGCTACCGCGTGTACGACGAGGCCGACCTCGAGCGGTTGCACCGGGTGCTGGCCTACCGAGAGCTCGGGTTCAGGCTCGAGCAGGTGGCCGAGATCCTGGACGACCCCCAGGCCGACACCGCGTCGCACCTGCGCCGCCAGCACGCCGTCGTCCGCCAGCGGATCGAGCGCCTGACCCGGGTGCTCGACCACATCGAGCACGAGATGGAGGCCCAGCAGATGGGGATCAGCCTGACACCGCACGAGCAGTTCGAGCTGTTCGGCGACCTGCCGAGCGCGGACTACGCCGCTGAGGCCGAGCAGCGCTGGGGCACCTCGCAGGAGTGGGCCCAGAGCAGTGCACGGACGACGGCCTACACCAAGCAGGACTGGCTCGAGATCAAGGCCGAGGCCGAGGCGATCGAGGCCGGGCTGGGCGCGGCGCTGGAGGCCGGCGTCCCGGCGTCCGACGTGCGCGCCATGGACCTGGCGCGCGCCCACCGGCAGCACATCGGCACGTGGTTCTACGACTGCCCGCCGCTACTGCACCGCGGGCTGGGTGACACGTACGTCAGCGACCCGCGGTTCGCCGCGCACTTCGACGAGCGGGTGGCCGGCCTCGCGCAGTACGTCCGGGACGCGATCCACGCGGACGCCGACCGCACGGCGTGAGACGACGCGATCGGCCCACCTGAGGTGCTCAGGTGGGCCGATCGCGGGTTCTCGCGGGGGTCACGACGTCGTGTCGTCACCCGCGAGGATGCGGTACAGCGACGTGCGGGCCGCGGTGAGCACCTGCGCGGCCTGGGCCGCCTGCTCGCGCGTGCCCACGTGGGCCACCTGGTGGACCGCCTGCATCAGCGTCCCGACGAGGTCACGCAGGTCGCGCACCTCGGTCGTGACGCCGCCGCCGACGTCGTCCCACGGCGAGCCGAGCTCGGCCCGGTGGGTCTGGACGTGCTCGCGACCGGCGTCGGTCAGGCTCGCGGTCTTGCGACCGTCCACCCGCTCGAACGCCACGAGCCCCTCGTCCTCGAGCTGCTGCAGGGCGGGGTAGACCGAACCGGGGCTCGGCGTCCACACACCGCCGCTGCGCTCGACGATCTGCTGGATCAGCTGGTAGCCGTGCAGGGGCTGGTCGAGCAGCAGCAGCAGGATCGCTGCCCGGACGTCGCCGCGGCCACCTCGGCCACCGCGGCGTCCGCCACCGCGCGGGCCGCGCGGGCCGAACCCGGGGCCACCGAATCCGGGCCCGAAGCCGGGGCCGCCGAAGCGTCCCCGCCCGCGACCGGCACCGCGGCCGGGCCCGTCCTGCGGCCCGTCCTGCGGCCCATCGTGCGGGCCATGCTCGTGACCGGGGCCGCGACCCTCGTTCATCGCCATCACCCAGGCGAGTCGGGCGCCGTGTCCACGGCGAGGCCTGGCGAAGCCAGGAGCAGCTGCGTAGCTGGTCATGATGATCTCCTCGTTGTTGTCGATGCGTTGACGATATATCGGCGACGCATCGATGAGAAGGCCTCCGGCACGACATTCATTCCCGGGGGTCAGTCGGTCGCGATGACCAGCAGCGAACGGGCCAGCTCGCCGCGGTCGCTGAGCAGGGCCACGAGCGAGCCGTCCGGCGCGAACGCCGCCACCGGCGTGTCGCCGGTGCCGGTGGCCGCCACCCGCTGGCCGAACCGCACGGTGCTGACCTCGGCCGCGCTCAGCTCGCGGGCGGCGAAGACCCGGCGCGCGGCGTCCGCCATCGGCACGACGTGGAAGGCCCCGGCGAGCTGCTCGAGCGAGAAGGCGTCCTCGAGCAGCCACGGCCCGACCGCCGTACGTCGCAGCGCCGTCACGTGGCCGCCGACGCCGAGGGCGGTCCCCAGGTCGCGGGCGAGGGCGCGCACGTAGGTGCCCGAGCTGACGTCGACCTCGACGTCCACGTCCAGCACCTCGCCCTCGCGACGCGACGCGAGGACGTCGAACCGGGCGACGCGCACGCTGCGAGCCGCCAGCTCGACCTGCTCGCCGGCCCGCACCAGCGCGTGGGCCCGGCGTCCGTCGATCTTGATGGCACTGACCGTGCTGGGCACCTGCTCGAGCGGACCGGTCAGGGCGCGGACGCCGGCCGCCACCTGCTCGTCGGTGATGACCGAGGCGTCGGCCCGGGTGACCACCTCACCCTGCGCATCGTCACTGACGGTCGAGGCGCCCAGGCGGATGGTGGCGGTGTAGGTCTTGTCGGCGCCGACCAGGTAGGTGAGCAGCTTGGTGGCGCGCCCGACGCCGAGGACGAGCACTCCGGTCGCCATCGGGTCGAGCGTGCCGGCGTGGCCGACCCGGCGGGTGTCGGCCAGGCGGCGCACCCGGGCCACGACGTCGTGGCTGGTCAGGCCGGCCGGCTTGTCGACGACCACCAGCCCGTCGTACGCGCTGGGTGCGGCGCGGCGACTCACGTCCGGTCGGCCTCGGCGGGCTCGTCGTCCAGCTCGGGATCGTCGTCCTCATCGCCCTCGTCGACGACGGGCTTCTTGTACGGGTCCGCGTCACCGGCGAACCTGCCGACCGCTGCGCGCGCGGCCAGCTCGGCGTCCCGTGCGGCGGTCTGGGCGAGCAGGTCGGCCATGTGCGCGGCGCCCTCGGGCAGCGCGTCGGCGATGAACTCCAGCGACGGCGTCAGGCGGATGCCGATACCGCGGCCCACCTCGCGGCGCACCACGCCCTTGGCGCTCTCGAGCGCGGCGGCCGTGCCCTCGCGGTCCTCGTCCGAGCCGAACACGGTGTAGAAGATCGTGGCGTGCTGCAGGTCGCCGGTGACCTTGACGTCGGTGACCGTGACGAACCCGAGCCGCGGGTCCTTGACCCGCCGCTCGAGGGTCTCGGCGACGATCACCTGGATCCGCTCGGCGATCTTGCGGGAACGGGGGTGGTCGATCATGGCGGGTCCTTGCCGGTCGAGGGGCTGGTCGCGACGTGATCGCGGGGGTCCCCCACCACGGTCGGACCGTAGTGGGGGACCCCCGCGACATCACGTCACGGGTGGTGCGGTCGAGCTCAGACGCGCGGCTTCTCGCGCATCTCGGAGGTCTCGATCACGTCGTCGACCTGGACGTCGTTGAACGAGCCCAGGTTGATGCCGCACTCGTAGCCCTCGCGGACCTCGGTGACGTCGTCCTTGAAGCGGCGCAGACCGGCCACCTCGACGTTCTCGGCCACCACGACGCCGCCGCGCAGGATCTTGGCCCGCGTGCCGCGCCGGATCTCGCCCGAGCGCACCAGCGAACCCGCGACGTTGCCGAACTTGCTCGAGCGGAAGACCTCGCGCACCTCGGCGGTGCCGAGCTGCACCTCCTCGTACTCGGGCTTGAGCATGCCCTTGAGGGCCGCCTCGACCTCGTCGATGGCCTGGTAGATCACCGAGTAGAACCGGACGTCGACGCCCTCGCGCTCGGCCAGCTCGCCCACCCGCTCGGCGGGCTTGACGTTGAAGCCGATGATGACCGCGCTGTCGACGGTCGCCAGGTTGACGTCGTTCTGCGTGATGGCACCCACACCGCGGTGGATCACCCGCAGCTCGACCTCGTTGCCGACCTCGATCTTGAGCAGCGCGTCCTCGAGCGCCTCGACCGAGCCGGACACGTCGCCCTTGAGGATGAGGTTGAGCGTCTCGACCTTGCCGGCCGCGAGCGCCTCGTTGAGGTCCTCGAGGCTGATCCGCTTGCGCGAACGAGCCAGCAGGGCCTGACGGTCCGCCGCCTCTCGCTTCTCGGCGATCTGGCGGGCGGTGCGGTCGTCGGGTGCCACCAGGAAGGTGTCACCGGCGCCGGGCACCGCGGTCAGGCCGAGCACCATGACCGGCCGCGACGGCCCGGCGTGCTCGACGTGCTCGCCGTGCTCGTCGAGCATGGCCCGAACGCGTCCGTACGCGTGGCCGGCGACGATCGAGTCGCCGACGTTGAGCGTGCCGGACTGCACGAGCACCGTGGCGACCGAGCCGCGGCCCTTGTCCAGGTGGGCCTCGATGGCCACACCGCGGGCGTCCTTGTCGGCGATGGCCCGCAGGTCCAGCGCCGCGTCGGCGGTGAGCAGCACGGCCTCGAGCAGCTTGTCGATGTTGGTGCCCTGCTTGGCCGACACGTCGACGAACATCGTGTCGCCGCCGTACTCCTCGGCCACCAGGTTGTACTCGGTGAGCTGCTGGCGGATCTTGTCGGGGTTGGCCCCCTCCTTGTCCACCTTGTTGACCGCGACGACGATCGGGACGCCGGCCGCCTGGGCGTGGTTGAGCGCCTCGATGGTCTGGGGCATCACGCCGTCGTCCGCCGCCACCACGAGCACGACGATGTCGGTGACCCGAGCACCTCGCACGCGCATCGCGGTGAAGGCCTCGTGGCCGGGGGTGTCGATGAAGGTGATCGCGCGCTCTGCACCCTCGTGCTCGGTGCGCACCTGGTAGGCACCGATGTGCTGGGTGATGCCACCGGCCTCGTCGGCCATGACGTCGGCCGAGCGGATGGCGTCCAGCAGCCGGGTCTTGCCGTGGTCGACGTGACCCATGACGGTGACGACCGGCGGGCGGGCGATCAGGTCGGCGTCGTCCTCGTCGGCGAGCTCGGCGTCCAGGTCGATGTTGAACTGGCCGAGCAGCTCGCGCTCCTCGTCCTCGGGCGAGACCACCTGGATGTCGTAGCCGAGCTCGGCGCCCAGCAGACGGAAGGTGTCCTCGTCCAGCGACTGGGTCGCGGTGGCCATCTCACCGAGGTGGAACAGCACCGTCACCAGGCTCGCCGGGTTGGCGCCGATCTTGTCGGCGAAGTCGGCGAGGCTGGAGCCGCGACGCACCCGGATCGTGCTGGTGCCGTCGCCGCGGGGGACGGTGACGCCACCCAGCGAGGGCGCCTGCATCTGCTCGAACTCCTGGCGCTTCGCGCGCTTGCTCTTGCGTCCGCGGACGGGTCGACCGCCACCGCGACCGAACGCACCCTGGGTGCCGCCACGGCTGTTCGGGCCACGACCGCCGCCACCGGGACGGCCGGCGAAGCCGCCACCACCAGCGGGTGCGCCACCACCGGGACGGCCGGCGAAGCCGCCGCCACCACCGGGACGCGCGCCGGGACGGGCGGCACCACCGGGTGCGCCGCCGGGACCGCCGCGACCGGCCGGGCCGGGACGGCCCACGCTCGGCCGGGTCGGCATCATGCCCGGGTTCGGGCGGGGACCACCCGAGGACGCGGGGGGTCGGGGTGCGCCGCCGGGCGCGGCAGGCGGCCGGGGGGCGGCACTGCCGGGCCGGGGCATGCCCTGGCTGGGAGCGAACGGGTTGTTGCCGGGGCGGGCCGAGCCCGACCGGGGCATGCCCTGGCTGGGCGCGAACGGGTTGTTGCCCGGGCGAGGCGCGCCTGGGCGGGCACCCTCGGGTGCCGCCGGGGCGGCGCTGGCTGCGGCGGGGGCCACCGGCTCGGGTGCAGCCGGCGGTGCTGCGACGGGGGGTGCTGCGACGGGCGCAGCGGCAGCCGGTGCCTCGGGGGCGGCCGGGGCCGGGCGCGGGCCCGGCGTGGGCCCGGCGGGGCGCTCAGCCGCGGGTGCGACCGGGGGCGCTGCGACAGGAGCCGCCTCGACCGGTGCGGAGGCCGCCGCCTTCTTGGCCGCCGGCGCGGCGGCAGGGGGTGCCGCGGGCATCTCGGCGCGCAGCTTGCGCACGACGGGTGCCTCGACCGTCGATGACGCGGAGCGGACGAACTCGCCCATCTCCTGGAGCTTGGTCATGACGACCTTGCTCTCGATGCCGAGCTCTTTGGCCAGCTCGTAGACCCGGACCTTCGCCACGTCTCTCCTTCTCTGGGTCCGAGCCAGAGAAGGCGCGGACCGTCGTCAGTGCAGGGGGGTGTTCATCGCTGGGTGCTCATGGGGTGCTCATCAGCGTTCTGCTCTCGATCGGTCGTG
>JBKJTJ010000347.1:0-3973 GCA_046590855.1 Actinomycetota bacterium | reverse complement strand
CGGTTCGGCGGACGTCGGGGCGCCATCGGGGCGTCACCCGTGCGGCGCGGCCCGGCCCAGGGTGCCGGCACGGCATCCAGCCGCGAGGCCAGCGCGTACGCGACGGACTCGTAGTTGACCCGCCAGCCGCGAAAGTCCGGCCAGGCCTGCTCGGGGCTGCGCTCGACCGGGAACGTGGTCGAGGTGATCCGCTCGACTCCGCGCAGGTAGTCCTCGTAGGACAGCGCGATCGCAGAGTCCGGGTCGGGGTCGGGGTCGACGTCCAGGCCGACGGTCTCGGCGATCGACCGCAGTGCGCTGAAACCCATGCGCAGCGCCAGTCTGGCCTCAGGAGCGGGCGCCCGGGACGGCGAGAGGGCGAGCCACAGAGCCGCGGAGTCGAGCACCGCGATCAGCGCCACCAGCCACGACGACAGCTCGGCCGGCGAGCGGAAGCGCGTCAGCACCGGGTAGTTGGTGTGGCTCTCCGACACGTCCGCCGCCCACCGCTCCCACTGCAGGTAGAACTGGTCCATGACGGCGCCGTCGTCCTCCTCGGCGAAGCCGAACCGCGTGCGGGCCAGGATCTCGGGCCCCCAGGCCGGCGTCCCGGCCCGACCGGTCAGCAGCGTCACCTCCGTCTCGCGGCGGTTGAAGGCCCCGTACAGGGTGGGCAGGTAGCCGACCTGCAGTGCGACGACGACCAGGCCGCTGGCCGCCGCGACGTAGTCGATGACCGTCAGCGGCGTGCTGTCGGGGCCGGCGTACCCCAGGGTGAACAACGACGACCCAGCCTGTGCGAGCGCGTGCCCGAACCCGCGTCCGTCGAACGGTTGCAGGACGAGGGCGAAACCGAGGTACAGCAGCGTCAGCCAGACGGCGAGCTGCACGAGGATCGTCGTCGAGGCCTGCGAGGCGAGGCGGGCGTCGCGGGTGGCGTAGTCGCGCACCCGCGAGGTCGCGAGCGCATACACCCGGTCGACGACGCGGTCGACTCCGCGGCTGAGCCGGTCGCGCGACGTGCGCGGCACCACCAGGGTGCTGATGACGCTCGCCCAGGTCGCGCACACCATCACCACTCCGACCAGGGCCAGCAGCAGCGTCACGGGCACGATCGTGCCATTGGTGCGCACCCGAGCCCGACTTGTACCGTGGTCGCCCGTGACCTCGACCACCGCCGACCTGCTCGTCCACCCCGAAGACGCACCCGGCGGGCCCTGGTGGCGCAGCGCCGTCATCTACCAGGTCTACCCTCGCTCGTTCGCCGACGGTGACGGTGACGGCATCGGTGACCTGCCCGGCATCACCAGCCGGCTCGAGCACCTGGTCGAGCTGGGCGTCGACGCCGTCTGGCTGTCACCGTTCTACCTCTCGCCGCAGGCCGACGCGGGGTACGACGTCGCCGACTACCGCACCGTCGACCCCGTCTTCGGCACTCTCGATGACGCCGATGTGTTGCTGCACAGGGCGAACGATCTCGGTCTGCGGGTCATCGTCGACCTGGTGCCCAACCACACCTCGGACGAGCACGCGTGGTTCAGGGCGGCGCTCGCCGCCGGCCCGGGCAGTCCTGAGCGCGAGCTGTACATGTTCCGCGACGGGCTGGGCGAGCACGGCGAGCTGCCGCCGAACGACTGGAAGTCGGTCTTCGGTGGCGGGGCCTGGCAGCGGGTGACCGAGCCCGACGGCACCCCCGGCCAGTGGTACCTGCACCTGTTCGACGTCAAGCAGCCCGACCTGAACTGGCACCACCCGCGGGTGCGGGCCGAGTTCGAGTCGATCCTGCGGTTCTGGCTCGACCGCGGCGTCGCCGGGTTCCGCATCGACGTGGCCCACGGCCTGGTCAAGGCCGACGGGCTGCCCCCGTACGGCCACGAGCACGAGATGCTGCAGGGCACGGACGAGGTGCGACCCCAGGCCCCCTACTGGGACCAGGACGACGTGCACGAGATCTACCGCTCATGGAACCGCGTCGTCGGTGCGTACGACGGTGACCGGGTGCTCGTCGCCGAGGCCTGGGTCGAGCCGGCAGAGCGCCTCGCCCGCTACGTCCGCGAGGACGAGCTGCACCAGTCGTTCAACTTCCCGTACCTCGTGACCCCGTGGTCGGCCGGCGAGCTGCGCGAGGTCGTGACCACGTCGCTGCGGGCCACCGACGCGGTCGGTGCACCGACCACGTGGGTGCTGAGCAACCACGACCTCGTGCGGCACGCCTCGCGGTTCGGCTACCCCCCAGGCACGAGGCTGGGCAACGGCATCGGGGCGAACGACCCCCAGCCGGACGCCGCGCTCGGGCTGCGGCGCGCCCGCGCGGCCACGCTGCTGATGCTGGCGCTGCCCGGGTCGGCGTACCTCTACCAGGGTGAGGAGCTGGGTCTGCCCGAGCACACGACCCTGCCCGACGACGTGCGGCAGGACCCCACGTGGCTGCGGTCCGGTCACGTGCACCGCGGGCGGGACGGCTGCCGGGTGCCGCTCCCCTGGCAGGCCGACGCCCCGTCGTACGGCTTCGGGCCGGGGCCGCTGTCGTGGCTGCCGCAGCCGGACGCGTGGCGCGAGCACGCCCTCGACGTCCAGCGCGAGGTGCCCGGCTCGACGTACGAGACCTACCGTGCCGCACTGGGTCTGCGCCGCTCGCTCGACCTCGGCACCGGCTCGCTGACCTGGCTGACCGGGTGGGGCGAGGACGTCGTTGCCCTGGCCAACCGCGAGGTCACCGTCCTCGCCAACGTCGGCACGACCGACGTCGAGCTGCCGACCGACACCGTCATCCTCGTGGCGAGCGGTGAGCTGCGCGAGGTGGACGGCGTGGTCATCGTCCCCGCCGACACGACCGTGTGGGCCCGCCTGGTCCAGGGCTGAGGGCTCAGATCAGGGCGGCCCGGCAAAGCACGTGGCCGCGCGCGGTGGTGAGCCGGCGCCACGCCCCGACGGCGTACAGCGCCACCGGCTCGTCGGCGCCGACGAACCCCAGGGCGTGCGCGGCGTACGCCGACCCCGCCGGCACGCCGTCCACCCCGGGCAGGTCGCGCCCCCACACCAGAGCACGCAGCCGGGCTACCGCAGCCGACCCGGCACCGTCGGGGACGCCGGCGGCCACCTCCGCGACACCGGCGTCCGCGGCGGCGAGCAGCAGGTCGCGCGGCACGGTGCCCACGACCTGCCACCCCGACCGGGGCGGGCTGACACCGGCCCACCCGGCGTCCGCGGCGGCGACCGGTGGCACGGGCAGGTCGAGCGGGCCGCCCAGGCGGGCGAAGCGGTCGGCCATCGCGGCCAGCGGGACGGTGACGTCGAGGTCGGTCGGCGCAGCCAGGTGCAGCACCCGCAGGCCGATCACGGTGGGGCCACCGCCGCCGTGCACGGGCGAGACGTAGGCGGCGAGCACCGCCCCTGCCGCCACCAGGCGCACCGCGCCGCCGGGGTCGACCTTCTGGGCCCGGCCCAGGTACGTGGCGAGGTCGGCCGACGTCCCGTCGTCCGGCAGGTGCAGCGTGCTCATGCGCTCTTGCGGCGGCGGGCCCTGAACGGCACCGGTCCACCGCGCAACCCCTCGAGCCGGGCGATGTCGGTCTCGGTCAGCCGTCGTGGCCGCCCGGCCGCCAGGTCATAGAGCACGAGCGTCGACTCGGCCAGCGCGTACCGCACCCGAGGGCCGTCGACCGGGGCGTCGTACACCTCGTACCCGACCTCGATCATCGCGCCCTTGAGGGTGGTGATCCACAGGTCGATGTGCACCGGCTCGGGCCGCCACGTGAGCGGCTTGAGGTACTCGATCTCGTGGCGCGCCACCAGGATGCCGGTGTCCAGCATGCTGCCGCCGTCCTCACCCGCGCGGTGCGCGCCGAACGCCTCGATCCGGGCGTCCTCGAAGAAGCGCAGGTACTGCACGTTGTTGACGTGGCCGTAGGCGTCCATGTCCGACCAGCGCATCGGGTAGTCGCAGCGGTAGTGGGCCATGCGGTCATGCTGCCGCACCGCGGGGTAGGTTGCC
>JBKJTJ010000158.1:0-2938 GCA_046590855.1 Actinomycetota bacterium | reverse complement strand
CGCCTCGAGGACGTTCTCGGTGGCGGTCATGTGCGGGAACAGGTTGAACCGCTGGAAGCACATGCCGATGTCGCGGCGCTGGGCGGCGATCGCCTTGTCGCCCAACCGATGCAGGCGACCGGCTCGGTCGTCGTAGCCCATCAGCACGCCGTCGACCCAGATCCGGCCGCCGTCGATCGTCTCGAGCTGGTTGATGCAGCGCAGGAACGTGGTCTTGCCCGATCCCGAGGGGCCGAGCAGGCAGACGACCTGGCCGCGGTCGACGTCCATGTCGATGCCCTTGAGCACCTCGGTGCCGTGGAACGACTTGGTGACGTTGACGGCGTGCACCAGCGGCATCTCGCTCACCTGGGTCACCGTCCCCCCTGCCCGACGGCGACGACGGGCTGGGCGCCGGGCGCTTTGGCGACACCGAATCCGCGGCCGAAGCGCTGCTCGAGGAAGTACTGCACGGCCATGAACACGCTGCCGAGGACGAGGTACCAGAGGGTCGCGGCGACGGCGACCGGGAAGACGGCGAACGTCCGCGAGCCGATCGCGCGCAGCTGGAAGAACAGCTCGGTGCCGAGCGGCAGCGCGATCAGCAGCGAGGTGTCCTTGACCATGGCGATGGCCTCGTTGCCGGTGGGGGGCACGATGACGCGCATGGCCTGGGGCAGGACGATGCGGCGCATGGCCTTGCCGCGACTCATGCCCAAGGCCTGGGCAGCCTCGTCCTGGCCGCGGTCGACGCTGAGGATGCCGGCGCGCGCGATCTCGGCCATGTAGGCCGCCTCGGACAGCCCGAGGCCCAGGATGCCCCCGGCGATCGACGTCCCGATCTGCTGGGTGTCGAAGCCCAGCAGACGGAAGTTCGAGCTGAGCCCCAGCAGGTCGGTGGCGATGAAGTCGAACGGGATGCCGATGTCGATGCGCGGCAGCACGACGGCCAGGTTGCCGATGATGAACAGCAGGACGTAGCGCGGGATCGCCCGGAAGAACCAGGTGTAGACCCATGACGTGTACGACAGCACCTTGTTGGGCGACAGCCGCATGATCGCGATGACGACCCCAAGGGCCACGCCCGCGAGCATCGACCCGATGGTGACCACGATCGTGCCGCGGATCAGCCCCTCGATGACGGGCGTCTGCACCATCGCGGGAAACGTGACCTCGGTCCAGCGGAACGCCGGGTTGGTGAGCAGCAGGTGGGCGAACATGGCCACCAGGACGGCGATCACGGCGACCGCGACCCACCGGCCGACGTGCCGCACCGGTACCGCGTCGATGGAGCCCGGGCGGTCCGGTGCCGCGCTGGGCGCCTCGGCGGGCGCCTGGCTCGAGCTCATGGGTTGACGGCGAAGTCCGTGACGGCCCCCTGCTCGACGCCCCACTTCTTCAGCGCGCTGTCGTAGGTGCCGTCGGTCTTCAGGGCTTTCAGCGCCTCGGCGATCGTCGCCGCGAAGTCGGTCTGGTCCTTGGGGATCACGTAGCCGTAGGGCGCGGAGTCGTAGATGTCACCGCTGAGCTCGAGGGCGCCGGCGGACTGCTTGACGGCGTAGGCGCCGACCGGGGAGTCGGCGAGCATCGCGTCCGCCTTGCCCGAGGCGACGGCAGCGGTCGCCTCGTCCTGGCCCTGGTAGGACTGCACCTTGATCGCCGGCTTGCCGGCGCTCTTGCAGGCCGCTTGGCGCTTGGGCAGGTCGTCGGTCTCCTGGACGGTGGCGGTCTGCACCGCGACGCGCTTGCCGCACGCGTCGTCGGCCGTGATGCCGGTGGGGTTGCCCTTCTTGACCGCCCACTGGGTGCCGGCGCTGTAGTACCCGACCATGTTCACCTGCTTCTTGCGCTCGTCGTTGATCGTGAACGACGAGACGCCGACGTCGTACTTTCCGGTGCTGACGCCGGCGATGATCGAGTCGAAGCTGGACGGGACGAACTCCACCGTCACGCCGAGCTTCTGCGCCACAGCGGTGAACAGGTCGACGTCGAAGCCCTGCACCGTCTTGCCGTCGGCTGCGAGGAACTCGCTGGGCGCGTACGACGCGTCGGTGCCGACCACGATCTTCTTCGCCGTCTGGATCTTCTCGGGAAGCTTGGCGGACAGGTCGACCTGGGCGCTGGCCGAGCTGACGGTACCGGTGCCCGTCGCCCCCGAGCCGGACAGCGAGCTCGAGCCACACGCACCGAGCGCCAGCCCGGCGGCGGCGATCACGGCGACGTGCCCGAGGTGGCGGGGAGCGAGGGGACGACGTGACACGAAGGGCCTCCGGTGGTGTGGCGTGCTGATGCCGCGCATCCTGCCACCGAATCGGGTGTTGTCAGGGACGTCACACCCGATCGCAATCGGGCCGTGACCTGGGGGCCGTCGCGGGTGTGTCACGATGACCGGGTTGCGCGGGTGACCCCCGTCCGACGGTTGCGTCGCTCGAGCGGCACCCCACCGGGTGCGCCTGCCACCCGCAGTCACGCCGCCGTCCCCTGCCGAGCCACCGCCGACGGCCGACGTCCACCCGTGCTCGCACCAGCCCGATCGAGGCCCCTGATGACTGCCCAGCCCACGCCCTTCGACCCCGACCTGCCGGTCTTCCGCTACCACCTGGGCGGCAAGCTCGCCGTGGCGCCGCGTCGCCCGCTGGCCGGGCGCGCCGACCTGTCGCTGGCCTACACGCCCGGCGTCGCCGAGATCTCGCGGGCGATCGCCGCCGACCCCACCCTCGCGGACGTCTACACCTCGCGCGCCAACACCGTCGCGGTCATCAGCGACGGGACGGCGGTGCTGGGCCTCGGCGACATCGGCCCAGCCGCCGCGCTGCCCGTGATGGAGGGCAAGGCCGTGCTGTTCAAGCACTTCGCCGACGTCGACGCCGTCCCGATCTGCCTCGACACGCAGGACACCGACAGGATCGTCGACGTGGTGGCGGCGATCGCCCCTGGATTCGGCGGGATCAACCTTGAG
>JBKJTJ010000143.1:0-14761 GCA_046590855.1 Actinomycetota bacterium | reverse complement strand
CACCGGTACCTACGGCTGTTCGAGGATGAGTTTGACGTCGCGGCCCTCAATTTTTTGGATGAGCGCCAGTGGAACGTGTGGCATAGCGTCTTGGACGATCCCAATGCTCTGGCAATGTCGAGGCCGACCTTGCCGTGTGCAATCGCCGTCGGCGATCAGTTTCATCGGCTAAGACGCTGTATTCAACAACGAACTCAGCACAGTCGACAGCACGCCGTGCATGAGTGTCATGGCACCAACTTGCCCTAACTCAACGGGCTCGTGGTCCAAGTTACGTGCTACCGCCACGAAAGGGGCCGCGTCCCCTTCCACCGCGAGACGCCCATCCGCCCGCCAGCGTCATATCCGGCGGTCTCGCACGGGCGGGCAAGGACTGCTCCGAAGCCTCGGCAGATGTCAGCATGACGCCATGCCACCGAACCACAGCACGCACCTGCGCACCGCTACCCCCGACG
The DNA here is from genome assembly GCA_046590855.1 of Actinomycetota bacterium. GTDB lineage: Bacteria > Actinomycetota > Actinomycetes > Actinomycetales > Angustibacteraceae > JACMOY01. The sequence goes on along the minus strand of JBKJTJ010000143.1, from coordinate 14,306 downwards.
ACGGTCCCCACCTCCTTCGACTTTGGGCACTGCTGTTCGACGAGGATGACGCCAGGCGCAACGAGCCGTGGCGAGGTCACGCGCAAATGTGGCTCGCCCAGGTCGTCGGGGATCCAAACGTCGCCCGATTCCCCATCATCGACATCGATGGCCAGATCGTCGCGACAGGCATCGGCTCGCTCGAACTGGGAGTCCCGAATCCATTCTGTCCCCAAGGACGCACGGTCCGGCTCGCGAACGTAATCACTCACCCGGAGCACCGCCGCAAGGGCTACGGCACCTGGTCGTCAGCGACATCACCAAATGGGCCAGGTCGATCGATGCCGACCGCATCGACCTCAGCGCCACGCCGGAAGGCCAGCGGATCTATAAGCGGGCAGGCTTCGTCACGACAACCGCACCACGCTTGAAGCTTGTGCTCTGACACGGCCTGGACGAGCAGCGACTGCCGCTACTAGCAAGCGGGTCTCCCATCATGCGTCTTTTCCCCGCTAGTGGACCGCCCGGCGGGCCGGAAGACGTCGAGACGGCAGCCCCTGAGGAGCCGCTGGTCAGGATGGCACTGGACCGTTGGGTGGGTTCGGCTTTCGATGTGGGTTGCCGGGTGTCGGTGACTTACGACGATGCCGGCCCGCCCTGAGGTCAGGTGGCTGCTGGTGGTGCGGCGGGTCGGACGATGCCGGTTTCGTACGCGAGGACGACGAGTTGGACGCGGTCCCGTTGCCCGAGCTTGGTGAGGAGTCGGGCGATGTGCGTCTTGACGGTGGCCTCGCCGATGCCGAGGCGGGTGGCTATCTCGCCGTTGGAGTTGCCGCCCGCGAGTGCGGTCAGGACTTGGCGTTCGCGGTTCGTCAGCGTGCTCAGCCCGGGGTGAATGATGCCCGGTGAGGAGCGGGGTTGGGCGTGCTGGGCGATGAGTCTCCTGGTGACCTCGGGGGCCAGCAGTACGTCGCCGGCGACGATCGACCGGACGGCCGCGATGATCGAAGCTCGTGGTGAGTCCTTGAGGAGAAAGCCGCTAGCGCCGGCACGGAGCGCGGCATAGACGTACTCGTCGAGGTCGAACATGGTCAGCACGAGGATTTTTGTGGCGGAGTGCTCGACGATGATGCGGCGAGTGGCCTCGACGCCGTTCAGCCGTGGCATGCGGACGTCCATGACAATGAGGTCCGGCTGCTGCGCGCGGGCCATCGTGATGGCTTCGGCGCCATCTCCGGCGTGGCCGATCACGGTCATGTCCGGCTGGGCGTCCAGGATCAGGGCCAACCCCTCTCGCAGCAGCTCCTGGTCGTCGGCGATACCGATCCGAATCACCATGGCTGCTGCAGGGCGTCAGCGTCCTGCGGTGCCTTTCCGTGCCCAAGGCCCGGTGCGGGATCCAGTGGAAGGTCTGCGCGGACGGCGAACCCCTTCTGGGCGCCGGGTCCGGCCACTAGCGTCCCGCCGAGACGTTGGAGCCGTTCCTGCATCCCGACCAGACCATGCCCGCTCGTTGTGCCACTACCGACTCTGGCCATGCCCTCATCGAGGATCTCGACGGTAGCTGAGTCTGTACGGACGTCGAGCCGAATGTGGGTAACGACCGGGCCAGCATGGCGCAGGGTGTTCGTCAGCGACTCCTGCAGGATCCGGTAGATGACTTCGGCGGCAGCCGCGGGGAGCATCCGGGTCTCGTGGCGGGTGACGCGCAGGGGCAGGCCTGCCTCGCGCATGGAGTCCAGGAGGTGGTCGATGTCGTGCCGAGGGTCACTGAAGCCGGTCGGGCCGGCGGCCGCGGATGGCCGGGATCCGGTCCCCGCGTCGTCCTGGTTCGCCTCGGAGCGAAGCGTCCCTAACAGCGCTCTTATTTCCCCTAGCGCGGCGCGGCCGGTGTTCTGCACGCGCCGCATTGCCTGGGCTGCCCTGTCGAGGTCGTGGGCGAGGATTTCCTCGGCTGCCTCGGCGTGCACGACCATGACGCCGATGCTGTTCGCGAGCACGTCATGCAGGTCACGGCCAATCCGCAGGCGCTGTCGAGCGAGCTCGGCCTGCCTGGCGGCTGCATGCTCAGCCTCGCGACGGGCGGTCAGTTCGTCGTTCTGGGCGACCCAGGCGCCGCCGCCCCAGGACACCGCGGCGTAGAGCGCCCACCCCCATCCGGCTCCCACCCCGCCTTGCAGCGGATCACGGGCGATCTGGAGCAGCGCCCACCCGGCTGCCACCGGCACGCCCACGTACGCCGCTGGGCGATGACCCCATCGGCCGACCGCGTAGGTCGACACCACTCCGATGGCGAAGGAACTACCGATCTGCGAGGAGCCCCACCAAAGCCACGGAAGCCCCGTCACCACAGCCGCGTCGATCTGGGTAGCCAAGGGCACCCGCCGGCGACCGGCCAGGAGCAGTGATCCCGCGGCCATGCTCACCGCGGCCGACCACCTAGGCCCCACCAGATGCGTCGGGCCAGCGATCCACACCTCCCACTGGGAGAACAACAGCACAAGCACCGGCACGGTCCACACCGAACCCACCAGGCCGCGCCACCACCGCTGCACGCTTCGGATCGTAGCCACTCAAGCGGGCGTCCAGGTCATCCCCACGGGTGACCTCGTCCACCTCGAGAGGGACTCGCTCCACCGCTCGGGTGACGCCGGACAGCCATGTCGTGCCTAGCGTCCAGTGCATTCGGCCATGGGCGCCGAATCAACACCATTGAAGGGATGCCCCCGATGTCTGCTTCCTCGTTCGTCACCACCCACGACGCCCCACCCCACCCGGTCTCCCCAACGCGCCGAACCACTGGTGTGGCCGGTCTGGTGACCTTGGCGACTTTCGCGGCTACCGTCCTGGTAGCCCCCAAGCAGGACCTGTCCAGTAGCGCCCAGCTGCATGCCTTCCTGGACGAGAACGGCCGATGGCAAGCGGTCGCGTGGCTGCTGTCGGTTGCAGGCGGCCTGACGTGGCTGGTTTTCGTCGTCGGCCTACGCCATCTGCTGCCCGGCGGTGCCAGCCGTGATGTGTTCACCGCCGCGGCGGTTGCCGGACAGGCCGCTACCTGGGTCGGTGCGTCACTGGTCACCGCCGCCGCACCGTCCGCCGCTCACAACCTGTCCCTGCCGGTGTACGTGGCGTTCGGTGAAGCCGGACACCTCGCCGCCGCAGCCGGCACCGCCGCCACCGGGCTAGCCCTGCTGGGCCTATCACGCGCGGCCCCGATCGGCTTGTGGTCGACGACGGTCTCGCGAGGCACCGCCATCGCTGGAGTGGTGCTCATTGCCGCAGCCATCATCGGCCCGGTCAGCATCCCCGCCTACGCACTGTGGCTGCTCATCATCAGCGTGCTGCTGCTACGCCACCGCGGACACACCAGTTCGAGTGCGGCCACGCGCAGCGTCTTGTACTGACGCCCCGCCCCAACGCTCACGGCGTCCCATCGTCAACTCAACGCCAACTCGCGGTGCGTCGCCTTGCTCAATCCGCGGCAACGCCGAGGAATCCTGCCGCCTCAACTGAACATGGTTTGGCCCAGATGTCGGCCCAGCACGCCCGAACAGGCCATCGCTGCGTGTCCTGTCTGCCGCTGCTGGATCGCCCCCTGGTGCGTCTACTCGGGGAAGGGGGTCGTGGCCGGTGTCGGGCTCAGGACGGCGTCCGATGCTGCAGTCCAATCCGGTGAGTGGGTAGTCCCGTTCCGCGCTGCCCCGCCCTCATGAAACAGGTGCTGGGAACGCGCACCCCCGGACCGACTGCCGCCGCGTGCGAGGGAGGCGCTATTGACCTCACGCGCCCCCGGGGGCGCCCCAGAACGCGTCGACGTCGTAGAGGTCCTCGTGGTGTTCCCACACCTCCCGAACGCGGCCGCCCTCGCAATCAATGACCAGGACGTTGTGGTCCTCCAGGTTGACCCCGTGCGCCTGCCCGCGGCCGGTATGCAGGGCCACAGTGTGATCTGGACCGGCCACCACGTCGTGCAGCTCGACCGCAAACGTTCCAGCACTGACCTCGGCGACCTTCCCGAAGAAGGCGAAGACGGCCTCCACCCCCACATGATCTCCGGCGAGAACGCTGCGCCCGGGCTGGTGCCACCGGACGCCCGGATCAAAGATGCGGCGCATGCCGTCCACGTCCCCGGCAGAGAACGCCGCGTACAGATCTCGGACGAGTTTTTCGTTGGGGTTCGTCATGATGACCTCCGCCTGGCAGACCCTAGCTTCGCATGATGCGTCCACTGGTCACGGGTGTCAACCACCTCAAGACTGCGATGGCCGGGTTCCCTAACGGGCGAGCTGCGACGTCCGAAGTGCCTCCGAGGAGCCTCTGTGCTCACCTGATCCGGTGACCAGGGAGCTCACATTAGGGTCCACCCAGAGCGCCGCGCTCCCGGTATCGACATGCGACTTCGCCGCGGCCGCGCTCTCTTGCCGATCAGTGGACGTCAGCGATTCCTGCTGCAGACTTCACCCCCTGAACTGCAGGGCGTACCTCCGGTCAACTCAGGGGTCCGAGTCCGTCAGCAGCTCGGCAAGGGTGTCCAGGTTCGCCCTAACCGTACGACGCTGGGCCTTTTCCACCAGGGGATCAGCGAGCCGACCAAAGACACCACCCAAACCCGATTCGGCGTCCACCCGGTGGGTGAAGCGGGTCCCCCCGTTCACGGGTTGCAAGGTGTTCGTGATGGTGAACTGCATCTTGCCCTCCACCGCCCGGCTGCTGATTCGGGTGGGTGGCTGCAGGTCGGTCACCTCGGCGGTCCACTCAAAACGGCGGCCGAGAATCTTACTGACCCCACACCACCGTGTTCCGACCTCCACCGGACCGGCGTCCGGTTGTTCTGCCTGCATAATCGAGGAGTCCCACACTGGCAGGTTCTCGACAACATTCAGGTAGTCGAAGACCTCCTGGGGCGAACGGGCAATGAAAACACTCTCTTCAACGACGGGCATGACGCACTCCCTCGCACTGATGCAGCGCAACACGCGGCCGGACGTGCAGCTGAAGTTCAGCGTAGCTCTGTAGGGAGTCTGCTGCCTATGCGTATCGGGAGCCGGTCGAATATGTCTGACGTGGCCCGCGCCCGGTGGACCACCTCACCGGGCTGCCCAACATGAGGACATGGCGAACGCGGCCGGGAGTACGGCGAGTTCGTACGTGGACGTTGAGACACACCCAAACTCCAACCAACCAGGCTAATTTGGCGGCCCGAGTCTTCGGCCAGCCGCTCCAGACGGGCCCGGAGCCCGCTAACCGGACTCATGCCGCCGCCTGACGACGTGGCTCGAAGGCGCGATACTTCACCGCGAAAAGGTGCTCACTTTGCCAATAGAGACTCTCCGCGTCACGGTCGGCTCGAGGGAGCCTCACTCTCGAGGATAGGAACTCGGCGCCGGCGGTGGACAACCGGGCGACGGTGGAGCAGGACCGTGCCGACGTTGGGGGCATCAGCCGGCCGGGTACACCTGCTGGGAGGGCTCTGGCGATGACACCGGTACGGTCGCGTCGACGACTTTGGTGTGGGTGCCCTCGTGGGTCATCCGGTGACCCAGGATGCCGAGGGCAACATCACCGGCAGCGCGAAACTGCCCATCGAGGTGACTTGGGCGATGGCGATCGCGGGCGGAATCATCAGGGTCAGGAACCCGGGGACCCATCGTGGCGACTTCATGGGGTACCCCGCCTCGGGCGGAGTGGTCACGACCACCTGGATCGAGATCTTTTGCATGGAAGACGGCAGGGCCGCTGAGGGCTGGCTCGAGTCGGACCCCGCCGCATTTCGCAGCCGGCTCGTCGCCGACCCGGGCTGACCGCGCACCCGGCGCAGCGCTCCGGAGGCGCAGCACAAGGACCCGCGGAACGTCTGGCGCCACTCGCGTCCGTCTACAGACCGGAGGTCCTCGGTCCGGGCAGTGGGCTGGGATCCTTGTCGGGCGTCCTGGCGTTGCCTGTCCGACGCGTCATACCGGATAGGGGTGTGACGCTGATTGGCCATGATCAACGTCTGGCACTACTGACGTGGTCAGTCTGGTGGCAGCGTCAACGCCACTCTGAGACAGTGCGACATGGACTACAGCGACGTCATTGCCACGGCTTTCCTCCCGCGGCCGGGAGGCATCCCCGTTCCCGAAGTCGTCGCTGGGGGCGGCCCAGCCCGGCGGTTGCGCGACGCGTGCGAGCCGGTGGCCATGCACGCCGTGTGGAGCGCCGGCACCAACGCCGCGCTGGCCGCGCACGGACTCGACTTCATGAGCAGCTACGTCGGTGGACGCGCGACATCTTTGGGCCAGCCGAACGGCGCTGTGGTTGCCAGCGCCTTCGCGTGGTTCGAGCCAGCCTTGGTCGCGACGCTGTATGACGCAGCAGCCGCCGCCCTGCCCCACGCCGAGCTGGTATCGATCCGCGAGGAGGCAACCGTCGCGAGCCTCCGCGCCGCGTTGGGTGTCGATGACCCCTCCAAGGAGGCCGACCTGCTGGCGGCGGCCGCAGAGAGCGCCGAAGGCGCCGGCCGGCCTTTGTTCAGCGGCCTGCTCCAGCGTGGTCGGCCCAGCGACCCGGTGCACCGGTTGTGGTGGGCCTGCGACCTGGTGCGCGAGCACCGGGGCGACAGCCATGTTGCGGCCGCTAACCTCGCCTGCCTCGGCCCGGTCGAGATGAACGTCCTCACCGAGCTGTGGGTCGGCATGCCGTTGTTGTCCTACACCGCTACCCGCGGCTGGTCGCCCGAGGCCATGCAGCAGGCCATCGATGGGCTAACGGCACGCGGCTGCATCAACGGCGAACAGCTCACCGAGAGCGGGCGGGCGCTGCGAGCCTCGATCGAGGCCGACACCGACGCGCAGGAGCACGCGATCGTCGATGCGCTAGGCGACAAAGTCAACGAGGTGTGCGCACAGCTCGAGCATTGGTCGACCCGCTGCATCGAGGCCGGCGCGTTCCCGCCCGACATCCTCAAGCGGGCCGCGGGCTGAAAGGTCCTAGGCCGAACCCAACCGAGATCCACCGACCATGCCGGTTCCGCCTCGACCCGGGTACGGGAACCTGCGTCCTACCGCCGCGAGCCGGGCGCGCTGAATCGAGCACGGTGACGCAGGCGGCCGGCCCGAGGACGCATTGCGTCATGCCGATGAGCGTGCGGTGCGGCCAATCGCCATACCGACGACGAGGAGGGCGCTCGTCGTCTGTTCACTGCTCGCTGAGAGCGGCGACGGCGCCTGCACGATGCTTCGTCGTGTCAGGCCGTTCCGATCCCGTCGTCTGCCGTGCCCGGCCGCAGGATGGCGGCGACCAGTCGCCAGGCCCCGTCGGGGGCGCGGGTGGAGACGTTGACGGCGTGATCACCGACGACGACGGCCAGACAGGGCTGCACCGTGATGGTCCGGATGGCAGCGACGTATCCAAGCTTGGCGAGTTCGGCCAGTGCCTGTTCTGGACCGGTGATGCCTGGGCCGGTGATGAGCACAGCTCCAGGTTCGAAGAGAGCCGCAACGGCCAATACGTCCCCGAGCAGGACCGCGTCCTCGAGCAGGGTCTCCAGCTCCTGCGGCGAGGAGGCGAACATGTCAGAACGACAGCCCGTGGCGCTCCACGACGGGGAAGGTGGCGGGGAAGTCAATCTCACAGCGGTATTTCGCGGCCATCTCGGCGAGCTGCTCGGGCTCGGGTGCACCGGGGAGCGCCGCGAACGATCGGAACAACTGCTCCAGGCCGGCGGGGGAGATCAACTCCAGGCAGCTGGCTCGCTGGTCGCCGGCGTTCCAGAAGGTGTGCCACTGCCCACGGGGCTTGAACAGCAGGTCACCGGCGCCGGCCTCGACCTCATGGCCCTCGATGACGGCGCCGATTCGACCGGTGAGGACGTAGGTGTACTCGTCTTCGTCGTGGTGGCGGTGCATCGGTGCTGCCAGCGCGCGAGGTTCGAACAGGTGTTCCACGAGGGCTAACCGGCCGCCGGTGTCGGCGCCGTCGATCATGAAGCGGTTCCGGATGCCGCCGAGGGAGGAGGTGTCTCCCTCGCCGGCGGCCAGGACCCGAACGGTCAGGGTGCTCGATACGTCGGTCATGATGTCCTCCTGGTGGCGGAAGTCGACCGTAGGGCGGCCTGGTGGTCACATGTCACCCCACAAAGCTGGTGTATCCGCCGGCCCGTTCTGGTGAGAGTCTGACGCCGTGACCACGACTGCGCGTGCTCTCGACAAGCTCGTGCGCCTGAGCGCGCAGCCGCGCAGCCTGGTGAGCCTGTGGGACGAGGCAACTGTCGTGATCAAGGACGTGGTGCCGCACTACACCTGGCCGTGCTACTTCACGTTGGACCCCGTGTCGTTGCTCATGACCAGCCACTACAACCCGTTCATGCCAGATCTTCCCCGCGAGTCGCTGGCGATGGAGTACTACGAGGACGACGTCAACAAGATGTCTGACGTCGTGCGCAGCCCCACCGGGGTGTCCACGATCCACGACGCCACCGGCGGGGATCCCTCGGCCAGCCCCCGGTGGCAGGCCAACATGGCGTTGGGTGGCGACCAAGAGATGGTGGCTGCGCTGCGGACCCGCACCGGGGGCGTGTGGGGCGCGGTCAGCCTCTACCGGGAACCCGACCAGCCGCTGTTCGACGATGCCGACAAGCAGTTCATGCGGAAGGCGGCCACTCACCTGGCCGAGGGGGCCCGCCGAGCACTGCTGTTTGGGGAGGCAACCGATCCGCAGGGTCCTCAGGCACCCGGCCTGCTTGTTCTGACCGCCGACTGGAGGGTCGAGTCGAGCACGCCGGGCACCGAACAATGGCTGGCCGAGCTACCCGACTTCGATGGGACCCGGTTGCCGACCGCGGTACTCACCGTCGCCGGCCAGGCCCTTCGTTCTGCCGAACAGGGTGACCGCCCCGGTGAGGTGGCCATGGCTCGCGTGCTCTCGCGCTCTGGCCAATGGGTGGTGTTGCACGGGGCAGCCCTGCTGTCCGGCGCAGACCGTCGGGTCGCTGTCATCGTCGAACCGGCGCACCCCGCGCGCATCACCTCACTGCTCATGGCGGCGTACGAGCTGACCGAGCGCGAACGGGACGTCACCCAAATGGTGTTGCAGGGAGCCTCGACCAGCGACATCGCCACAGAAATGCTGATCAGCCCTCACACCGTCCAGCAACACCTCAAGAGCATCTTCGACAAGACCGGCGTACGCAGCCGCCGCGACCTGATCGGCAAAGTGTTCTTCACGCACTACGAACCAAGACTTCGCGACAACGAACACAGAATCCAGGTCGACAAGCCGGTCCGGGGTGGCCCTGCAGTTGACCGTAGCCGTCCACAAGACCGGTTTCCGCTCTGAGCGCATGCTGCGGCGCGACATCCGTCCGCTTACGCTGCTGATCGCGCGTTGCGCTGGTGCCTAAACTCGCGTCAGGTCGCGGCGTCTGGACCGCGCTGCCTGGGTGAGGTGGGTTCAGGGCCGGTCTGCAGGCGCCAAGTCGGCGATGCGTGCTCGTGGGCTGCCCACCAGAGCTGGTGAGTTGGCTGGCGTCGACCAGACCTGGGTTTCGAGGAACTTCTGGAAGTTTCGTGCTTCCTCGATAGTGGTGAACTCGAGGTCGATGAGCACGTAGTGCGGGTCGTCGACCGGTTGCATGATCCGCTCACCGATGACTCCGCCCTGTTTGCGGCGCTGGCCGAAGTGAACAAATGCGTCGTGCCAGGTGTCGAAATCGCTGATGGCGTGCTCGATAAGCAGTGTTGGCATGGGCCCTCCCGGTCTGAAGTGAACTCACGGTTCTCGACGCTAGACAGGGCGCGGTTCGGCCACCATCCCAGCAATCAGGGGGGTCCCCGGGCATACCCTTGCTGCGTGCAGAGTCGCGTACAGGCCGTCCACCTCACAGCGGCCATCGAGCACATCGCCGTCTGCGGGCCTGAGGATCGGGCCCTGCGTGCGCAGATCCTGCACGTCATCGGGCGTTTCGTACCCTTCGATACCTACGCGTTCCTGCTCACCGACCCCGCCACCACGGTGGGGTGCTCCCCGCTGGCCGAGGTTCCCGACCTGGCCACTCTGCCCGCCCTGATCCGGCTGAAGTACCTGACACCGGTGAACCGGTGGACAGCGCTGCCCCCCACCGGCTGCGCGACCCTGCAGCAGGCCACCCGCGGGCGGCCGGAGCAGAGCCGGTTGTGGCGCGAGCACCTGGCTGAGCTCGGCGTCGTCGATGTGCTGTCCATGGTCTTCGCGGACCGGTTCGGCATGTGGGGCTTCCTGGACCTGTGGCGGCGCACTAGCCGGTTCAGCGATGACGAGGTCGCAGCCCTAGTCGCCGCACGCGCGGCGATCACGTCCCGGCTGCGGGAAGTGCAGGCTGCCGCGTTCTTCGTCGCCAGGACGATCCCGCGGCAGCGAGGCCCCGGCGCGCTCGTCCTCTCTCCCACCCTCACCGTCCGTGCCCAGACGCCCCAGACCCAGGACTGGCTCGCCACGCTGGTCCCACCCGAGTCCGGACGTGGCCCGGTACCGGCGAGCGCGTACAACGTGGCGGCCCAGCTGTTGGCTACCGAAGCCAGCGTCGACGACCACCCGGCTCAGGTACGAGTCCACCTCGGCGCAAGCGTGTGGCTCACCCTGCGCGCAGACCGCGTCGCCGGTGACGAACCGGTCCAGGACCGCGACATCCTGGTGACCATGGAGACCAGCTCACCAACCGAACGCCGTGACCTCTTCTCCCGCTGCTCGAGCCTGACCGGCCGTGAGGACGAGCTGCTACGCCACCTCGCCGAAGGAGCTGACACCCACACCGTGGCGGGCTTGATGGCGATAAGCGAGCACACCGTCCAAGATCACCTGAAGTCGGTGTTCACCAAGACCGGCACATCGAGTCGTCGCGAACTTCTCGCGGAGTCGCTGGGGCAGTGAGCAGCTCCCGATCAGGCCAGCTGCTCCAACCGGGCCGGGGCCGGTGACCACGAGCGGACAAGCCGGTACAAGGCATGAAGCCAGGCACTCCAACGCGTGAGGGCCGCTCCGAGACTCACCGGCCGATCAAAACGCCGGAGTTGCGCAACTCCGTCCTGGCCGCGGCCTAGCGTGGTCGCCATGGAGGTCTCGGTGTGTCTGGACACGTCTCTGCCGTGGGCTGACATCGCCGCACTGGCGCGCCACGCCGACGATGCCGGCCTGTACGCCGTCTACGTTCCTGACCACTTTGGGGAGTTCGGTGAGGCGTGGACGATCCTGTCCGCGGTCGCGTGGACGACGGATCGGATCCGGATCGGCACCCTGGTGCTGTCGGTGACGCATCGGCCGGTCGGTGTGATGGTCGCGATGGCCCAGACACTGCAGAGACTGTGCGATGGCCGGCTGGTCCTCGGCCTTGGTGCCGGCTGGGACCAGGCCGAGCACGCGGCACACGGGCTGCGGTTCCCGAGCACACCGGACCGTCTGGACCTGCTGGACCAAGCCGTGATGAGGATGCGGCAGTCGGTCGACGCGCCCCTTCTGGTGGGTGGGGGTGGGGAGCGCAGGACCATGCGGACCGCGGCCGCAACCGCGGACGTCTGGCACACCTGGGCCAGCCCCGAGGAGTTCACCCGCAAGTGTGCAACCCTCGAGGCGCACTGCGATGCCGTCGGGCGCGATCCCGCGTCGATCCGACGCGCGACCGGCGGAGACGACTTCACCGGAGCGCCAGCTGCCGTCGAGATGATGGCCCAGTACGCCAGGGCCGACGAGTACGTCGCACGCTTCCCTCGCCACTTCACCCTCGACCAGTCCCTGCGGGCGATGGACATCTTGGTGTCATCAGCCAGCTGACGACACCAACTGCGCCCCTGCGTCATTGCCCCGCGAGAGTGGCCCGGTCCTTCCGGCGCCTGCCGCGGCCAACCGGGAACCTGCGGCATTCGCTGCTCTAGGCAGGGGCTCTAACTGTCCAAGCCGCGTCAGGCACGGGACAGGGCCGCCAGCAGGTGCTTCTGTAGGTCTTCCACGCGGGGCAGCGGGAACGGCTGTGCAGTGCGCGATGGCATATTGGTCAGACAAGGGCCCATCCGACAGCTCGTGGTCCGTACGCCGTTGGCCAGTGGCAACCGGTGTGGCACTCAATAACTGCACCCGTCACCAGGTCGCACTCACCATCAACGTCGACGCCGCACGCATAGCTTGCAACTGCTTCCCTGCCTTCAACAGCTCATGCCTGTTGCGCTGCACCAGTCGTCAATCGCGCTCGGGCCGCCCTGTGCTGATACTCCAGAACCGCACCCTCGACCTACTCCGGGTGCTGGGCCTCGTCGCGGTCGGTCACGGCGTCAGCCAGGTGTTCGCTGGCGTCACAGATGGGACGGGCGATGTTCGTAATTCTGCGGGAACAAGCATCTGCGCGACGACGCGGACGTCGGTGGCACTTGCCGTTGGTCGACCCGAATCGCTCGGCGCGACCGTCGATAGTAAGCCCTGTCGCCAGCGTGAAAAAGTCTTTACCCGGACGTCCCCGCCTGGCAGAGTCTGATTCCCACTGCTACCCGAACCCCTCAGGTGCCTAGCGGACGGACGAATATGCCAGATTCCACGGGTTACCACCTCGCAGTCGACGAGGGTGAAGCCTACGACTTCCTGAGCACGCTTTCCCTCGTGAAGGCGAGCGCGGCCACGACCCACAACGCGCTGGGGGTGGTCGAGATGCGGTTGCCCGCTGGCTTCTCCCCGCCGCCGCATATCCATCACAACGAGGACGAGGCCTTCTACCTCCTGTCCGGGGCGATCGTGGCACAGGTCGGTGAACAGCAGATCGCCGCGCAGACAGGGGCGTTTCTGTGGCTGCCGAGAAACGTGCAGCACGGCTTCGTCGTCAGTGCTGACGGGCCTTGCACGTTACTGACGATCACGACACCCGCCGGGTTCGAGGGTTTCGTAGCCGAAGTGGGGACTGCGACCACCACCACGGACCGCCTGCCTGAACCGAGCGAGCCAGACATCCCGAGGTTGATCGAGGTCGCAAGAAGGTATGGGATCGAATTCCCGCCCCCACCCGCGCCAGCGTCATAACAAACCATCTGCGTGGCAACGAAAGTAGGCGCCTCACCGGAGGTTCCCAAGGCACCCACCTGTGTGGTGCCCAGGCCAACGCCCGCTTCATGCCGCGATCCTGGAGGTGAGTCACTTCACCGCGAGCAGGGACAGACGACAGGGGCCGCAACGGTCTACCGTCATTGGCTTCTAGTGCCTGGTCGCGTCGGCGGCGGGCGGGGCTGGGCCCGGTTGGGGCGCCGCGTGAGGCGATCCCATGTCCGTCCCGATTGCGACTCTTCTGCCGTTTCGCCCGCGACGATGTCGACTGCCCAGCTGGCGGCGGTGTCCTACCTGGCCCGCTCGCCGGGCGCACCCACGTGCTCTACACCTATTAGCTGGGCTGTGGTTCACCTGGTGCCAGAGCAACGCCCTAGACCCTCTGGTCGGGATCCAACGGGGGCCCACGTCGAGCTGTACATCCGCGGTCTTGGCGAACGCGGCCTGATGGACTCCTCGGTCGTCACCACGATGCACGCCGTCCGGGGCTTCTTCCGGTTCGCCCACATCGACGGCCTCATCCCCGCCGACCCGGCCGTGTACGCCCGCCTACCCAAGATCCACCGCGACGAGTCCCGCACCCAAGGCCTGGACCGGTTGGAGCTGATCCGGTTGCTCCAGGTCGCCCAGACCCTGACGGTCCACCACGGCGCCCTGGCCTACCTGCTGGGCATCAACGCGCTGCGCGCATCCGAAGCCGCGGCAGTGCGGATCGAGGACTACGCCGACACCCTGCGCGGGCACCGGGTTCTGCACCTGGTCGGCAAGGGCAACAAGCCCGCGACCATGCCAGTGACCGTCCCGGTGCTGCGGGCCCTGGAAGCCTGCCGCGGGCAACGGACCGACGGCTCTTTGGTGCTGCGCCCGGTCTCGGGCAAGCCGATCGACCGGCGCGACGTCTACCGGATGGTCACCCGGATCGCCAACACCGCCGGCATCCCGCGGCACATCAGCCCCCACTCTTGACGCCACGCGGCGATCACCAATGACCTGGACGGCGGCGTGCCCCACGTGATGCCCAGATCCTGGCGCGCCACGCCGGCCCACGCACCCCCGAGCACTACGGCCGCGCCCGCGGCAACCTCGACCGCCGCCCCGTCCACTTCCTCACCGCCCACGTCGCCGGCGTCTGAGGATCCGGCAGTGGATGGACTACCACCGCCGACCTTCCCGCGCACTTTGTACAAAGACGCTGTTATGGCGGTAGCCTGTCGACATGAGCGAGATCACCGTCAGCGACGCCCGCGCCCGGCTGTCCGATGTCGTGGATGCCGCGCGGGTCAAGCACGACCCGG
>JBKJTJ010000113.1:0-5578 GCA_046590855.1 Actinomycetota bacterium | reverse complement strand
TGACCATGAGGTGGCGGACGGTGAAGCCGACCTCGGAGTGCGACGGGTCGACGTTCCAGACGCCGGGGGTGAGACCTTCGAGGGTGCTGGCCATGGTTGCTCCTTGACTGGGGGGCGCGACGTGGGGGCGGCGCGTTCAGAACGTAGCGCATCGTGGTTGAGAGTTCAACTGTCTGGTGGGTAGGATGTGGTGATGGAGAACGAGGGCACCCGGTGGCTTGACCCCGAGGAGCAGCAGGCTTGGCGCAGCTACGTGCGCGCCGTCCGGCTGGTCGACGAGGTGCTGCGCCGCGGCCTCGAGGAGCACGAGCTCAGCCACCCCGAGTACGAGATCCTGGTGCGGCTGTCCGAGTCGCCAGGGCGCGCCCTGAGGATGTCCGAGCTGGCCGACGAGGTGGTCAACTCGCGCAGCCGCCTCACCCACACGGTCAACCGGCTCGAGCGCGCGGGCTGGGTCGCCCGCCGTCCCTGCCCCCAGGACGGCCGCGGTGTCGAGTGCCTGCTCACCGACGCCGGCTTCACGACGCTCGAGGCCGCTGCGCACACGCACGTGCGCGGCGTGCGTGAGGTGCTCGTCGACCCGCTCACCCGCACCGAGTTCCTGGCGCTCGGTGCGAGCCTGACCAAGGTGGCCAACCGCATCGACCCGGCCGGGCGGTGCACGGTCTGAGAGACCTTGCGACAATGGACGGGTGATCCCCAGCTACCCGTACGACGCCCCCGCCAGCGCAGCCCTGCTCGAGCGGGCGAGGGCTGTCACCCCCGGCGGGGTCAACTCGCCGGTGCGCGCGTTCCGGGCGGTGGGCGGCACCCCGCGCTTCGTCCTGCGCGCAGCCGGCCCCTACCTGCACGACGCCGACGGACGCGAGTACGTCGACCTGCTCTGCTCCTGGGGGCCGATGATCCTCGGGCACGCGCACCCCGACGTCCTGGACGCCGTCCGGCGGGCGTCTGCGGACGGGTTCAGCTTCGGCACCCCGAGCGAGAACGAGGTGCTGCTGGCGGAGGAGATCGTCGCCCGGGTCGAGCCGGTCGAGCAGGTGCGCCTGGTGAGCAGCGGCACCGAGGCGACGATGAGCGCGATCCGCCTGGCGCGCGGGTTCACCGGCCGCAGCGCGATCGTCAAGTTCGCCGGGTGCTACCACGGGCACGTCGACTCGCTGCTCGCCTCGGCCGGCAGCGGCGTCGCGACGTTCGCCCTGCCCGACAGCCCCGGGGTCACGGGCGCGAGCGCCGCCGACACCATCGTGCTGCCCTACAACGACATCGCGGCCCTCGAGGCGCTGTTCGCCGAGCGCGGCGACGAGATCGCGTGCGTCATCACCGAGGCGGCCGCCGGCAACATGGGCGTCGTCCCACCGGTCGAGGGCTTCACCGAGGCGCTGCTGCGCATCACGAGGGCGCACGGTGCGCTGCTCGTCAGCGACGAGGTCATGACGGGCTTCCGCTGCTCGCGGGCGGGCTGGTACGGGCTCGAGGGCCCGTACGACGCCGGCGCCCCCGACCTGTTCACCTTCGGCAAGGTCATGGGTGGCGGCTTCCCGGCGGCGGCCTTCGGGGGCCGCGCCGACGTGATGGCCCACCTGGCGCCCGAGGGGCCGGTGTACCAGGCCGGCACCCTGTCGGGGAACCCGGTCGCCACGGCGGCCGGCCTCGCGACGCTGCGCGGCTGCACCGACGAGGTCTACGCCCGGATCGCCACGGTCGCCGCCCGGATCAGCGCCGAGGCGCACGCCAGCCTGGACGCCGCAGGTGTGCCGCACCGCATCCAGTACGCGGGCAGCATGTTCAGCGTCTTCTTCACCGGCGCCCATCAGGTGCTGGACTACGACGGCGCCAAGGCCCAGGACCTCGGGGCCTACACGGCCTTCTTCCACTCCATGCTCAGCCAAGGCGTGCACCTGCCGCCCAGCGCGTTCGAGTCGTGGTTCGTCTCGGCCAGCCACGACGACGACGCTGTCGACCGTGTGGTCCAGGCGCTGCCGGCAGCCGCACGCGCCGCCGCGGAGGCGTCGGCGTGAAGGGGCGCACCGTCGTCCACCTGATGCGCCACGGAGAGGTGCACAACCCGGCCGGTGTCCTGTACGGCCGGCTCCCCGGCTACCACCTGTCCGAGCTCGGCCGGCGGATGGCGGACGTCGTCGCCGACGACCTGGCCGCGAACGACGTGCGGCTGGTGATCGCCTCGCCGCTGGAGCGCGCGCAGGAGACCGCGGCCCCGATCGCCGCGTCGCACGGGCTCGCGATCGAGACCGACCCGCGGCTGATCGAGGCCGGCAACTGGTTCGAGGGCAAGGAGTTCGGTGTCGGCGACGGCTCGCTGCGCCACCCCTCGGTGTGGCCGAAGCTGGTCAACCCGTTCCGCCCCTCGTGGGGCGAGCCGTACGCGCGGATCGCGGCGCGGATGCTCGAGGTCGTCGACCGGGCCCGGGTCGAGGCGGCCGGGCACGAGGCGGTGCTGGTCTCGCACCAGTCGCCGGTGTGGATCGCGCGGCTGGCCCTGGAGCACCGCAGGCTGTGGCACGACCCGCGCAAGCGCCAGTGCAGCCTCGCCTCGCTCACCTCGTTGACCTACGAGGGAGACCGCCTGCTGGCCGTGACCTTCAGCGAGCCCGCCGCGGCGCTGCTGCCCGGGGCCAGCCGGATCGCAGGCGCCTGATGCGCCGCCTGCTCACAGTTGTGGCGCTGAGCGCGCTGGCCCTCGCTGGGTGCGGTGGCTCGAACGCCAGCATCAACGACTACCGCGACGGTGGCGGCAAGCTCGGCGGCGGCACGGTCGAGACGATCCGGCCCGCCGACCGCACCACGTCGATCAGGGTGACGGGCACCACGCCGACGGACGTGGCGATCGACACCGACGCGTTCCGGGGCCAGGTCGTCGTCCTGAACACCTGGGGCAGCTGGTGCGGCCCCTGCAACCTCGAGGCCCCTGCGCTGCAGCGGGCCTACACCCAGCTGCGCCCGGACGGCGTCGAGTTCGTCGGCGTCAACGTCCGCGACGACGACGCGTCGATGACCGGCTTCGAGCGCAAGTTCTCGATCACCTACCCCTCGGTGCGGTACGACGGCGGCGCCGTGATCCTGCAGCTGAAGGGCAAGGCGGTGGCGACGCCCACGACCATCGTGCTCGACCGTCACGGCCGGATCGCGGCGCGCGTCACCGTGCAGATCGACACCGGCACGCTGACCGGGCTGGTGCAGGACGTCCTGAAGGAACCCGCGTGAGCGGGCTGATCGCCTCGGGGTCGATGCCGGTCGCCCTCGTCGTGGCGTTGATCGCGGGCGTCGTGTCGTTCGCCTCACCCTGCGTGCTGCCGCTCGTGCCTGGCTACCTCGGTTACGTCACCGGGCTGACCGGCGTCGACCTGCGCAGTCAGCGCCGCGGACGGATGCTGCTCGGCGCGCTGATGTTCGTGCTGGGTTTCACCGCGGTGTTCGTCGGGGTCACCGTCACGGCGTCCGCCGGCGGCGCCCTGGTGCGCCACCAGGAGCTGTTCACCCGGCTCGCCGGCGTCGTCGTCGCCCTGCTGGGACTGGTGTTCATCGGGTGGTCGCCCCTGGGCGAGCGGCGCTGGCAGCCGTCGTGGCGGCCCGCGGCCGGGCTGGTCGGGGCGCCGCTGCTCGGCGCCGTGTTCGCGGTCGGCTGGGCGCCGTGCAGCGGGCCGACGCTCGGCGCGGTGCTGCTGCTCGCGACCAGCGACGGCGGGGGAGTCGGCCGCGGCGTCGTCCTCGCGACGGCGTACAGCCTGGGGCTGGGCGCGCCCTTCCTGCTGGTCGCCGCCGCGTACGGACGCGCGTCGCGGGTGCTGGCCGTTCTGTCGCGTCACCAGCGCGGGCTGCAGGTGGGCGGGGGAGTGCTGCTCGTCGTCCTCGGCCTGCTGATGGCCAGCGGGCTGTGGCTGGCGCTGATCACCCGCCTGCAGAGCGCGATCCTCGGCTACGAGGTGGCGGTGTGAGCGCGACGGTGACCGACACCTCGACCGAGCCGTCGCCGCAGCTGCCGCGGCTGGGGCCGGTCGGCACGGTGCGGTTCGTCTGGCGCCAGCTGACCAGCATGCGCACAGCGCTGTTCCTGCTGATGCTGCTCGCGGTGGCCGCCGTGCCCGGGTCGGTGCTGCCGCAGCGCGGCGTGAACCCCGGCCAGGTGACGGCGTACTTCCAGACCCACCCGGGCAGGGCGCCGTGGCTCGACCGGCTGGGCGGGTTCGACGTCTACGCCTCGGTGTGGTTCTCGGCCATCTACCTGCTGCTGTTCGTCTCGCTCGTGGGTTGCGTGCTGCCGCGCACGCGCCAGCACCTGCGGGCGATGCGGGCCCAGCCGCCGGCAGCCCCGCGCCGGTTCGAGCGGATGCCCGCCCACCGCGAGGTCGAGGTGGACGCCTCGCCCGACGAGGTGCTGCGGGCCGCACGGGCGGTGCTGGGCGCGCGGCGCTTCCGGGTGCGCGTCGACGGCAACCAGCTCAGCGCCGAGCGGGGGTACCTGCGCGAGACCGGCAACCTGGTGTTCCACCTCGCCCTGCTCGGCCTGCTGCTGGCCGTCGCCGCGGGGCATCTGCTCGGCTGGCGGGGTCAGGTGATCGTGGCCGTCGGCGAACGGTTCAGCAACACCTCGGTGGCCTACAACTCGCTGGACGCCGGCCCCTGGGTCGACGTCAGCGCGCTGCCGCCGTTCCAGCTCGACCTGGACCGGCTGGACGTCGCGTTCGAGCAGCACGGCCCCCAGCAGGGTCAGCCGCGCGACTTCCGGGCCACCGTCACCAGCCGGGCGACCCCGGACGGCGCGTCACGCCGCTCGGTGGTCGAGGTCAACCACCCACTGAAGGTCGACGGCGCCTCGGTCTTCCTGCTGGGCAACGGGTACGCCCCCGCCGTCACCGTCCGCGACGCCAAGGGCACCGAGCTCTACTCGGCCGCCACCCCATTCCTGAACCAGGACGGCAACTACACCTCGGTCGGGGTGGTCAAGGTCGTCGGTGCCACCCGGCAGATCGGGCTGCAGGGGCTGTTCCTGCCGACGGTCGCGTTCAGCGACGGGAGGCTGCCGGTGTCGGTGTTCCCCGACCTGAAGAACCCCGCGCTCGCGCTGACGCCGTTCGTGGGCGACCTGGGCCTAGGCAGTGGCCAGCCGCAGTCGGTGTTCGTGCTCGACACCGCGAAGATGCAGCGACTGCAGGGCGCCGACGGCAAGCCGGTGCGGCTGCTGATGGCACCCGGCGACACGGCCCAGCTGCCGGACGGGCTGGGGTCGGTGACCTTCGAGCGGGTCGAGCGCTACGCCGGCTTCTCGGTGCGCCACGACCCGGGTCGGGTGTGGGCGCTGGTCTCGGCCATCGCCGCCATGATCGGCCTGGGGCTGTCGCTGTTCGTGCCGCGTCGACGGGTCTTCGTGCGAGCGCTCCCCGCCGCGAGCGGCGACGCTTCTCCGCGTACCGTGGTCGAGACGGCCGCGCTCGCGCGCGGAGAGGACACCGGCCTGGACGACGAGCTCGACCGGCTGATCGCGGCGCTGACGCCGCAGCGACACACCACCCTCGAGGAGGCACCCGCGTGAGCGTGAACGAGAACCTCGCCACCACAG
>JBKJTJ010000080.1:0-3943 GCA_046590855.1 Actinomycetota bacterium | reverse complement strand
TGTTGCTGCGGTCCTCGGTCATCGTCAGCACGAAGGACTTGTCGATCTTCAGCTCGTCGATGGGCAGGGTCTTCAGCTGGCCGAGGCTGGTGTAGCCGGCCCCGAAGTCGTCGATGCTGATGCGCACACCCAGGTCGGACAGCTGCTCGAGCAGCGCCTGGGCACGGGCCGGCTCGGTCATCAGGGCGGACTCGGTGACCTCGAGCTCGAGCAGCGCGGCCGGCACGTCGTGGGTGGCGAGCAGCTCGGCGACCTGAGCGGGCAGGGTCTCATCCAGCAGGTTGCGGGCCGAGAGGTTGACCGAGACCGGCAGCGGGCGTCCGGCATCCACCCAGCCGCGGGCCTGGGCCAGCGCAGCGTCCAGGACGTACCGGGTGAGCGGGGCGATCAGGCCCGTGTGCTCGGCGAGCGGGATGAACGTGTCGGGGAAGAGCAGGCCCCGCTCGGGGTGCTGCCAGCGCACGAGGGCCTCGGCGCTGACGACGTCCCCGGTGCTGATGCTCACCTTGGGCTGGAAGTGCAGCACGAGCTCGCCGCGCTCCAGTGCCCGGCGCAGGTCCCCGTGCAGCGCCAGCTTGGCGGGGAGTGCCCGTCGACCGTCGGGTCGTAGGCGAACACCCCGACCTGCTGGCTCTTGGCGATGTACATGGCGATGTCGGCCCGTTGCAGCAGCACCGTCGCGTCGTCACCGTGCTCGCCCGAGCGGACGACGCCGACGCTGGCCTCGACGTCGAGGTCGACGCCCTCGACCAGAAACGGCCGCTCGAGCGCGGAGCGCAGCTTGACGGCCACGGCGAGGGCGGAGTCCACCGAGCGCACGTCGGGGAGCATGACCGCGAACTCGTCCCCACCGAGCCGGGCCACCGTGTCGACGTCGCGCAGCACGCTGGCCATGCGCGGCCCGACCTGGCGCAGCAGCTCGTCGCCGTAGTGGTGACCGAAGGTGTCGTTGACGTCCTTGAACCGGTCGAGGTCGATCAGCAGCAACCCGGTCGACGTGCCCGCGCGGGCGTCGGCCCGCAGTGCCTGCTCGAACCGGTCGGCCAGCAGGGTGCGGTTCGGCAACCCGGTCAGTGCGTCGTGCAGCGAGTCGTGCAAGGCCTGGGACCGCTCCATGTCGAGCTGGCGGCGGTGGCCGCGCGTGACGGACGCGAGCAGCGCGGCGAGGCCGAGCCCGGCCAGGAAGACCAGTGGGGTGAGCGTGCGGGTGGTGGACTCCAGACGCTGCAGCCGGGACAGCTCGGTCAGCGCCACGTCGTGCTTGGTCGCTGCCGCTCCCAGGACCGCCTGCTCGATCGCTCCGAACGACGGGTCGATCTCACCGCCGTCGATCTTCAGCGCGGCGGCGGTGTCCCCGCGGTCGGTCGCCCGGAACAGCCGGTCGATCGCCTTCAGGTACTCGCGGTGCTGGACCAGGGTCGCGTCGACGAAGGCCCGGTCGGCGGCGTCGCCGTCACTGCGCACCCTGCCCAGCGCGGCGACGAACCGGTCGGCCACCGCGTCGTACCGCGCCTGGACGTCGGTCCCCGGCTCGAGGCGGTACTTGCGCTCCAGCGACTCCTCGCCCCCGACGGCGGTGGCCGCGGCCTCGTAGTCGTCGGACAGGCCGTTGGCCTTCACCGCCCGCGCCGAGGCCTGGCTGGTGGCCTGCGAGGTCCAGACCGCGAAGAGGCTGACGGCGAGCAGCACCAGGACCAGGCCCGCGCCGGCCAGCCGGCTGCGCCGGGCGACCCGCAGGTCCACCCCGGTGCGCGGGCCCGGCGAAGGGACGACCGGTGGCGTCGCTGCCAGGAAGTCGAGGTTCACAGTGGTCCTTGCGCGAGGTGGGTGCGGACGACCGGTGCCGCCCCGTACCTGTCGGCACCGCGGCGGCGAAGTTGAGTCAGCCGGCGGGGCGTCGCCTCAGGGGCGACGGGTGAGCTCGGCGGGCAGGACGCCGGCGGCGAGGACGGCGTCGCGCCACGGCCGCGCCAGCTCGACCAGGCGCGTGGTGCCCGCCTCACCCAGGTGGGCCCAGCCCGCAAGGGCGGCCAGGCCGGTCTGGGCCTCG
The DNA here is from genome assembly GCA_046590855.1 of Actinomycetota bacterium. Lineage (GTDB taxonomy): Bacteria > Actinomycetota > Actinomycetes > Actinomycetales > Angustibacteraceae > JACMOY01. The sequence continues at coordinate 1,893 of JBKJTJ010000080.1, read as the reverse complement.
ACCGCGGCGCGCAGTGCCACGCCGTCCGGGGTGAGGTCGGCCGACTCGGGCTGCAGCAGCCCGCGGTCGCGCAGCCGCTGCTCACCCGCGGCCCACTCCTCGTCGGTCCAGCCGCGGGTCGAGCGAAGGAACGGTGTCGTGCCGCTCGTCGCGCCGCCGGTCACCAGCGCCTCGACCGGGTCGAGGCCGGCGTGCACCAGCGCCGCGACGTGCCCGTCACCGCGGTGCTCGCGCAGCAGGGACGCCGCGTGCCACAGCCGCAGCAGCGGGTCGTCGGGCAGCGGCAGGCTCGCGTGCCCGGCGTACAGGGGACGGCCCGCCAGCGAGAGGCCGGCGCAGGCGGTCAGGGCCAGGTCGGTGGCCTCGGCGAGCTCGGCGGGGTCGATGCCGTCGAGCACGCGGTGCAGCGTGGCGGCCACTCCCTCGTGCCGCGCAGCCAGCACCGTGGCCGGGCTGGCGACGTCCCACGCCGCGGGCAGGGCCGCGCCGACCAGGGTGGGCGAGAAGACGTAGAAGGTGGCGACGGTGACCTGCGCCGGCACCGGCCCCATCGGCGCCGACCGCGCGGCGAAGTAGGCCAGCGAGGGCCGCATGCCCAGTGCCTTGTAGCGCTCGCGCGGCTCGGGGGCGAAGTAGCCGGTGACGTGCAGGACCTCCAGCGACGCCCACGCCCGGCGGGCCGCCTTGGCCAGCGGCGACATCTCGATCACGACGCCTCCTTCGACGCCAGCGTCGCCAGCGCCTCGAGGACGTCGGCCAGCCCGTCGTCCTCGACCGTGCCGCACACCTCGTCGGCCGCGGCGACGACGTCCGGTGAGGACTGGCCCATCGCCACCGACCGACCGGCCCAGGCGAACATCTCGACGTCGTTGCGGCCGTCACCGACCGCGAGCGCGTCGGACGCCGGCACGCCCAGCTCGCGCGCGGCGATCGCCAGGCCGTGCGCCTTGCTCACACCCTCGGGGGCGATGTCGAGCCACGCCGTCCACCCCACGGCGTAGCTGCCACCGTGCAGGCCGAGCCGCTCGATCAGCGTCAGGAAGTCCTCAGGGGTGTGCTCGGGGCTGCGCACGACCACGCGGGTGGCCGGCGTCCCCAGCAGGTCCTCGAACGGCACGATCGTCAGCCGGCCGATCAGCTCGCCGTCCGGGAACGGGCCGGTGAGCCGAAAGCCCAGGCCGAAGTCCTCGACCGCGTAGACCGCGGCCGGCAGGTGCTCGCGCAGCATCAGCAGCGCCGACGAGGGGTCGAACGTGACCACCTCGACGACCTCCCAGCCCTGCGGCAGAACGGGATCCAGCCGCACCGTGACCGATCCGTTGCTCGTCACGGCGTACCCCGTGAGCAGGCCGAGCTGGTCGAGCACCGGCAGCGTCGCCACCAGGGATCGGCCGGTGGCGATCACGACGTGCGCGCCCGAGTCGGCCACCGCGCGGACGGCGTCCCGCACCCTGTCGGTCAACCGGCCGTCGTGGTCGAGCACGGTTCCGTCGACGTCCAGCGCCACCAGGCCCGGGGTCACCGCCGCACCGGCTCGAGGACGTCGAGCCCGACGTAGAGGCGAAGCGCCGCGGGGACGACGACCGACCCGTCCGCCTGCTGGTGGTTCTCGAGGATCGCGACCAGCCAGCGGGTGGTGGCGGCAGTGCCGTTCAGCGTCGCGACGTGGCGGGTGCGCCCCTCGCCCTCGGGGTCGCGCTCGCGGATCTGCAGCCGGCGCGCCTGGTACGTCGTGCAGTTGCTCGTCGAGGTCAGCTCGCGGTGCCGGCCCTGGGTGGGCACCCACGCCTCGCAGTCGAGCTTGCGCGACGCCGGGCCGCCGAGGTCACCCGCGGCGACGTCGATCACCCGGTAGGGCACCTCGATCGCGTCCAGCAGCTCGCGCTCGACGGC
>JBKJTJ010000383.1:0-11184 GCA_046590855.1 Actinomycetota bacterium | reverse complement strand
CGCCGCGGGCCAGTCCAGCGAGGCATCGGTCACGCCGTCGGCGCGGTCCACCCCGGTCTTGGCCTCGGGCGGGCGCAGCAACGTCTTCGATGGGATGCACGCCCAGTAGCCGCACTCACCACCGATCAGCTCACGTTCGACCACCGCGACCTTGCGGCCCGCGGCCAACAGGGCGCTCGCGGCGACCTCCCCGCCAGGTCCTATACCCAGCACCACCACATCGAAGGTCTCGCTCATCAAGGGTCCTCTTTCGGTCGCAGGTGGTAGCCCGGGTCGCCCAGGCCCCCCAGATGCTCAGGTGCGTGGTGCGCCGGTGCGCCAGAAGGGCAACCACATCGTATCCGCTTTAGCGGATACTGCACACAGCGAGGGATCTGATGCCCTTAAACCTATTCAGGGCAGGACTAGGGGAGCGCCGGAGGCCGGCCGTGGCGGGGCCAACCACGGGTGTCACGACCTATTGCAGTGCGGCGAAGCTCAGACCCCCCGACCAGGACCAGGGTCAGGACCTGCCGGCGGACGGCGCCGCGTCGGGCCGGTCCGGCCGGGCAGGCACCCGCACCCGCACCCGCAGCATCTGCAGTGGGCGACACCACCCGTCGCCACCAGCGGCCGTAACCCCGCCGGTCGACACCCCTACCCCGGCGGTCGCACCGCCGGGGTAGGCCGGGCCCGCGCCCAGGCAGGCCAGGCACCCGGCGAGAACACTGCTCAACCCGGCGGCACCCACCGCGGGTGCCGCGGCCACCGCCCCGACCAGTGCGCCACCGCCAGGAGCCTTGATGGTCTGGCCCGAGCGCGTCGGGTGGGACTGTTAGTGGGTCGGGGGGCTGAGCCGGGTCAGGCTTGGGCTGCGGCATGGGCGTTGGCGAGCAGGTCGCCCATGGTGCTGACCGGGACCCCGTTGCGGTGGGTGATCTTGCCGGTGCGGTCCACGATGTAGTAAATGTCGGGCTGCCCGCGCGGGTCGTACCGGAAGCTGAGCTCGGGCGAGGAGATGCCCCACTGCCAGGTCGGGTCCTGGAACCGTTTGCCCGCGAACTGACGGCCCAACTCGGTCAGGGCTGCGGCGGCTTTGGGGCCTTGACCGAGGTCGCCGTACAGGTCGATGACCTTGACCTGGACACCGTCGGCCTTGAGCTCGGCGAGGTGGTCAGCCAAGGCCGTGATGCTCACGGTGCAGCTGGAGCAGTTGGCCGCGATGAACCACAGCACCGTGGGCTTGCCGCGTAGCGACGCCACGTCCACGGACTGCCCATCCAGGGTGGTGTAGGTACCGCCCGGTGCGGTTGACCCGACCTTCGCGGGCGCGGACGACACCGAATCGCCCGTGGCGCCGACAGCCCCGGTGACGGTGGTGGCGGTGCCATTGGCCTGGGTGCCGCACGCTGCCGTTGCCAGGAGCGCGGCGGCCGTCACGGCCAGGACGGTAGTGCGGGTGCGGCTCATCGGGGTCCTTATGTGGTGGCGGGTCGTGCGGGCAGGTCGCAGCCAATCTGGGTCAGGCAGTCGGCGCGGGCGACCTGGCGAAGGCTCCACCACGCGGTCGCGGCGAGCAGTCCCAGGCTGGCGACGATGAACGCGCTCTGGTGGACCTCGAAGAACCGTTGCAGCGAGCGGGTGGTGCTGTAGACGCTGATCGCGGACAGACCAAAGGTCGCCAGCACCGTTGGGATGACCGGGGTGCAACACAGGAAGGTCGGCAGCAGGCTGACCAGCAACGCGAAACCGCTCAGCGCCTGGTCACCGGAGGCGCGGCGGGCGGCCGCTGCCTGACGGGACGCGTGGACCTGCACAGTGAGCAGGAATGCCATCCCCACGCCCAGAGCCAGCGCGAAGCCGGCCAGCCGGGGGGTCAGGAACTGCCAGTTATGCAGTGACAACCGCTGTGTGAACGCGAACGGCAACGTAAGGCTGTAAGCGAGGGTGACCCCGACGGCCAGGACGGCGAACAACACCCGGTTGGCCCGCTGTGCCACCACCGACTTCAGCGCCCACCCTGCCGTCGCGATGCGCGCACCCGCGGCGACACCGGTGAGAGACGTCACCGGCGACGCCATCAGTAGCAGCCCTTCTTGTCCCCAGGCGCGGTGGCGTCCGCACCGGCGGTGGCGTTGCGTCGGCGGCGCAGGTTCACCACGACCAATAGCGCCGCCACGACGAGCAACACGACTCCGGTGGCACCACCCAGCAGCGCCCCGGTCCCGGCGAAGAAGCCCGCGGCGATCAGCAGCGGCAGGCCGCAGCAGGCGATCGGCAGCAGCGCCAGCAGCCCGATCCACCAACTGGAGGCCCCAGGCTTATCGCTGGCCTTGCCGCTGACGGGGGTTCGGGTGGTGTCCGGCGTGGGAAGGGTCACGGGTTCGTCCTGTCGTCGTTGTCGATGCGGGCGCACAGCGCGAGCGCCGCGGTGTTGTCAGCGGCCAAGGAGCGGGCCAACAACACCAGCTCGGCGACCCGTGGGTCGGTGACCCGGTAGTAGGTGTGGCGGCCCTGGCGGCGGGAAGTGACATAGCCGCAGTCCGCCAGACAGCCCATGTGTGAGGAGACCCGGCCCTGGCTGAGGCCAGCGACCCGGACGCACTCGGTGACGGTGTGCTCCTGACCGACCAGGAACTCCAACAGCATCAGGCGGGTTGGGTCACCCAGGGCGCGGAAGAACTTGGCCAGCACCTGACGGCCTCCCAGCTCGGTCGGCACCAGCACGTTGCGCGGGGCGTCTTGCAGCTTCACCAGAACCTCCCAGAATAATGTATCCGGATGTCCAGATGCTTGCAAGACCTTCCTCCGTCACCACTGCACCCCGCCTGACGGCGACGTCATTGGGCCGAGCGTCTACCGGGACCGCCTAGAATTGATCCCTCGCTGCTACAACGTTGGAGGCACGGTGCTCAGGAGCCAGACACGCGACAACGATGTGCTGGTCCCGGTCGACGAGACCGGCCGAGCTGTGCTCGCCAAATTTTTCAAAGCACTGTCGGACCCCTCACGCCTGCGGCTCCTGCAGTTCCTGCTCAGCGACGAACACACCGTCACCGAGTGCGTCGAACACGTCGGGCTCGCCCAAGGCCGCGTCAGTACTCACCTCGCCTGCCTCGCTGACTGCGGCTATGTCACCGTCCGACGAGAAGGCCGGTTCGCGTACTACCGCGTCACCGACCCACGAGTCGCCGACCTCGTCCTACTCGGACGAGCCCTCAGCGCCGACAACGCCGCCGCCCTCGCCGCGTGCACTCGCATCCAGGCGTAGACCTACTGAGCCAGACGAACACGAACCCAGCGGTCGACTGACCAGTTCGTCGCCATCGAACGGGTGACCCTGGTCCAAGGGTCCTGTCGGCCGAGCCGGCGCCGGCGGGGTGGATCAGGCCGCGACTGCGCCTTCGTTTCCGCCTGGTATGTGCGGCCTGGGCGAACCTGAATGGATTGACAGGTTGTGTCAGGTTCCGATCAGGGGTGGGACCGCACAGTGGGGTTGTTCGCACGATCCCAACAGAATGGAAGACCCCATGAACATCAGGAAGATCGTCATTGGCGGCGCCGCAGCCACCGCCCTCGGGATTGTGGCTCTGGCCGGAACGGGAACGGCCTTCGCTGCCGGTACCGCCCCGGGCGCCACCAGCCACAGAAGCAACGTTCAGCAGGGCGACCAGAGCACCCCCGACACCGGGGCATCGGCCGAGGCATTCGGTGGCGAGACTGACGTCTCGGATGGTCCCGGCGGGCACGCGGACGCTGCCGGAGTCGACGTCCAGCAGGGCGACCAGAGCACCCCCGACACCGGCGCGTCAGCCGAAAAGGCCGGCAGCGAGACTGACGTCTCGGATGGTCCCGGCGGGCACGCGGACGCTGCCGGTAGCAATGTCGACCACCAGTTCGAGGGCAACGAGTAGCCAGGTACTGATCTGTGGGCGGCCGGGCTGATTCTCGGCCGCCCACAGGTCTGTCCAGGGCGTCTACTGTGTGGTTCAGCAAGCCAACGGAAGAGAGACGACGGTGCGGGTCCTGGTGGTGGAGGACGAACGCCCCCTGGCAAGGGCCCTGCGCCGGTCCTTGGAGGCCGAGGGTTTCACGGTGGTACTGGCGGCCAACGGCGTCGACGGCGACTGGGCGGCCCGCGAACAGTCCTTCGACGTCATCGTCTTGGACGTGATGCTGCCAGGAATGTCGGGCTATGACATCTGCCGGAATTTGCGTGCGGCCGGGAACAACACACCGATCTTGTTCTTGACCGCCAAGGACGGCGAGTACGACCAGGCAGACGCTCTGGACATCGGCGCTGACGACTTCGTGTCCAAGCCGTTCTCCCCGGTCGTCCTCGTGGCCCGGCTACGGGCCCTGCTTCGCCGTAGCAGCGCCGGCCCGGACCTTTCGCTGACGGTGGGGTCGCTGCGGGTCGAGCCCGAGCGGCACCGGGCCTGGTTGGGCGAGCAAGAGCTAAACCTAACCGCCCGCGAGCTCGGCCTGCTCAGCTATCTGGTGCACCGGGTGGACCATGTAGTGAGTAAGACCGAGATCCTCGAACACGTCTGGGACCAGGCCTTCGAGGGGGACGCGAACGTCGTGGAGGTCTACATCGGACGCCTTCGACGCAAGCTCGCGTCCTCGAACGACGTCAGCATTGACACCGTCCGTGGCGTCGGTTACCACCTGAGGGGACGGCGATGAACGGGTGGACCAGACCTGGCGTCCGCGGACGCATCACGCTGGCCACCACGGCTGCGGTCGCGGTAGTCCTGGCCGTGGCAGGCGTCGCGCTTGTCATGCTGCTGCAGCGCGATCTGCTCGACGGTGTGGACGCGTCGGTACTCACTCGCGCCCAAGACATCGTGGCGCTGAGCAACGGCACCCTGCCTGCATCGCTGCCCGCTAACCAGGACGACGCCAGCCTGGCCCAGGTGCTCGACAGCAACGGGCGAGTCCTGGCAGCCAGCGCCAACATCGCGGGCGAGAGCGCGTTGGTCCAGCCGAACCCGGGCCAAGGCGGCCCGCAGATCGGCACGCTGTCTGGGCTGCCGATTGGCGGCGGGGAGCGCTTTCGGGTCCTGCAGGAGATCACCGGGCCCCCAACGGCGCCACGCACGCTCATCGTGGCTGTGTCGTTGGCCCCCGTCGACGACGCGGTCCAAAGTGCGCGATCGCTGCTGTTGCGAGTCCTACCGGCAGCCCTGCTGCTGACCGCGCTGGCGACCTGGCTGGGAGTGGGCCGCGCATTGGCGCCGGTCGAGCGGATACGCCGCGGGGTAGCCGCGATCGGCAGCGGCGACCTGTCCAATCGTGTGCCTGTGCCAGCCGCACGCGATGAGGTACATCGCCTGGCCCAGACGATGAACTCGATGCTCGACCGGCTGGAGTCCGCCGCAGGCCGCCAGCGCCGGTTTGTCGCCGATGCCTCTCATGAGCTACGCAGCCCCCTGGCCAACATTCAGGCCTGCCTCGAGGTGGCTCTCGCCCGACAGGACCTGGACCTGTGGCAGGAGACTGGACACGAGCTCCAGGGCGAGTACGAGCGCATGCGTCGCCTGGTCCAGGACCTGCTGCTGCTAGCGCGCCTGGATGGTCGTCTCCCTCTGGTTCACGAGGACGTCGACCTAGACGACGTCGTGCACCAAGAGGCCGAACGGCTGCGCAGACACGCCGAGGTGATAGTCCACCTAGAGCCGTTGCCCGCCCTGCGGGTCAGTGGGGATGGCGCCAGGCTCGCCCAGGTCGTGACCAACCTGGCCGACAACGCAGCCCGCCACGCGACCTCAACCGTGTCATTGTCGCTACGCCGTGACCGCGACTGGGCGGTCGTGCACGTCGCCGACGACGGCCCCGGTGTGCCGCTGGAGGACCGCATTCGAATCTTCGACCGGTTCACTCGACTCGACCTGGCCCGGACCCGAGACCAGGGTGGCAGCGGGCTGGGCCTGGCAATCAGCCGGGAGATCGCCCAGGCCCACGGGGGCACGCTCGCACTGCTTCCCGGGGGCGCGCAGGCGGGGGCTGTCTTTGAGCTGCGGCTACCCCTGGGACCCACGAAAGGGCCAGACCCAGCCTGACGGGGAGAACTTCCACGGAGGACAAACCCTCAACACCATCCCGTCATTCGGCCACGTCATCAACTGGGTGCCCGTGTCATGAACGGCGTTGTGTGGCAGCACCGAGATCACGCCATGTCTGGGCGGTGTGCAGCGACTCATCCGCACGTCGGACGACACGAATTGGGCACCTCGGGCTCCCGTCCACGTTCGACCGACAACGCATCCTCTGCACCCCCGGGGACCCGCTTCGACAGACGCGCTAAGAGCGTGGTGACACACGTCCGGCGAGCGGGCCTACTCGGTCCAGACCGAAGGATCAGGGCCTGCCGGCACGATCCCGGTCGGGTTGATGGTGTCGTGGGTGACGTAGTAGTGGCGCTTGATGTGGTCGAAGTTCACGGTGTCACCAAAACCGTTCTGCGAGAACAGGTCTTGGGCGTAGCGCCAGAGGTTGGGAAACTCGGTGAGCTTCTGCCGGTTCGTCTTGAAGTGGCCGTGGTAGACGGCGTCGAAGCGCACCAGCGTGGTGAATAGGCGGACGTCCACCTCGGTCACCGTCTCGCCCATGAGGTACCTGCGGCCGGCGAGACGCTGCTCCAGGACGTCGAGGCGGGCGAACAACCGCTGGTACGCCTCGCCGTAGGCCTCTTGCGTCGTCGCGAACCCGCAGCGGTAGACCCCGTTGTTCACGTCGCGGAACACCTCGTCGATCACGACGTCCATCTCCGCCCGCATCGACTCGGGGTACAGATCGGGGGCACCGTCGCGGTGCAGCGAGCGCCACTGGGTCGACAGGTCGAGCGTGATCTGCGGGTAGTCGTTGGTGACGACCAGACCCGTTGCGGTGTCGACGATGCAGGGCACCGTCACGCGCCCCTCGTACGTCGGGTCGGTGCGCAGGTAGGGCTCGGACAGGAACTCGGCGCCCAGCACCGGGTCGCGGTGCCCGTCGTCCAGCCAGAACCGCCAACCGCGCTCGTCACGCACCGGGTCGACGACGGCCAGCGAGATCGCATCCTGCAGGCCAAGCAGCTCGCGGACGATGACTGAGCGGTGCGCCCACGGGCAGGCCAGCGAGACGACGAGCCGGTACCGGCCGGCCTCGACCGGCCACCGGCCCTGCGCGTCGGGGCCCTCGCCGGGGCCGCTGTCGCTGTCGGCGCTGATGCGGTCGGTGAACCGGTTGCCCTGGCGCTTCCACTCCCCGCCGGCGGTCTCGGTGCCGAACTGACCGGTCTTGGCTGCCTGGGTCGTCATGGCGAGAACGCTACGCCTCGGTGGTCGGCCCGAGTCCCAGCACCTGCAGCAGCCACGGCCCGCGGCGACCCAGGTTCAGCCCCGGAAGGTCGGCCAGCGACACCCAGGCCGCGGCGGCCGTCGAGCCGCCAACGTCCAGCACCTGCGGCTCGTGCACCTGGTCGACGTCCGCCGTGTAGACGATCCCGATGCCGTGGAAGTCCTCGAGCCGGCCCGAGGGCGCCATGCCGGTGAAGCGCCACGAGTCCACGTGCACCAGCCGCGGTGCGACGAGGTGGTGCGCCGTCTCCTCGTGCACCTCGCGCACGACGGCGTCCAGGGGAGACTCCCCCGGGTCGACGCCGCCGCCGGGCAGCGTCCACGCCCCCGGGGCCGGCGTCGCCTCGGCCAGCTGGGTCATCAGCACGCGGTCGGCGTCTCGGACGATGGCGTACGCCGCCACGCGCCGGAAGCGTACGGCCGGCCGACCGTCGTCCGGGGCGACCGCGGGCCCGGCGCCGGGGTCGCCGCGCACCCGCAGGGTGAGGACGAGGACGTCGTCGACGACGTCGGCGGCGTGCGGGGCCACGACCACGACGGGAGCCCCGACCGACCGCGCGGCTGCCTGCGCGGGCGACTCACCGTGCTGCAGCTCGACCTCAGGCCACTGCCGGTCCGACGTCGTCGGCCGCACCACGATCCGTGGCGTGGGCGTGATGGGGTCGGGCACCCGGCGAACCTACCCGCCGCTCGCGTCGTGGCGCCGGGCGGCGCGTTCGTCACTACGGTTGGCGCATGCCGGCACCACCGATCCGCTCGCGCCCGATCTACCTGACCGCGCTGCGGGTGTTCCGGCGGATGCCCGCTCCGCTGCGGCGGGCTGCGGTGCGCGCCGGCACGCCGGGTTTCACCGTCGGCGCCGTCTGCTTGCTCGAGCGCGACGGCCTGCTGCTGATGCTGCGCCAACCGCACCGCGTCGGCTGGAGCCTGCCGGGCGGGCTGCTCGACCGGGGCGAGTCGGCCGCCGACGCCGTCCAGCGTGAGCTCGTCGAGGAGATCGGGGTGCGGGTGCGGGTCGGGCGGCCGGTGACCGTCGTGGTCGACGCGCCACTGCGCCGGGTCGACGTCGTCTACCGCGTGCAGGTCGAGGGCGAGATCGGCGAGCGCGCCGGCGGCGAGGCCACCACCGCGCGCTGGCTCGACCCGGCCGAGGTCACCGAGGTCGACGGCCCCACCCGCCAGATCCTGGCCGCGGCGCGCGACGTCAGCGACCCCGGCGGGTACGCCGGACGCATCCTGCCCTGATGCCCCTGGCCGGGGTGGTGCTGGCCGCCGGGCGGGGGACGCGGCTGCGGCCGCTGAGCGACCTGCGCCCCAAGGCGATGTGCCCGGTCGACGGCGTGCCCCTGGTCGACCTGGCGATGGACCGGGTCGCTCCGCACGTCCAGCGCCTCGCGGTGAACGCCCACCATCTCGCTGCGCAGCTGGCCGACCACGTCGCCGGCCGTGCGCACGTCTCGATCGAGCAGCCCGACGCCCTCGGCACGGCCGGGGCGCTCGGTCGGCTGAGGGACTGGCTGGACGGGTCCGACGTCGTGGTGACCAACGCCGACGCGTACCTGCCCGGCGCGCTGGATGTCCTGGTCGCCGGGTTCGACGGTGAGCGCTGTCGACTGCTGGTGAGCGAGCTCGACCCCGCCGCTCGCGGTGACTTCACCCGGGCCGGGCGCCCTGTCCGGTACGTCGGGGCCTGCGTCCTGCCGTGGCGGCTGGTGTCGGGGCTGGCCGCGTCCCCCAGCGGCCTGTACGAGGTGCTGTGGCGCGACCTGGCCGCCTCGGGCCGGCTCGACCTCGCGGTCACCAGCGGCACCGTCGTCGACTGCGGAACCCCCGCCGACTACCTGCGCGCCAACCTGCTGGCCAGCGGCGGCCGCAGCGTGGTCGGGGCCGGCGCGGTGGTCGAGGGAGCCCTCGAGCGGTGCGTGGTCTGGGACGGTGCGCACGTCGGCGCGGACGAGCACCTCGTGGACGTCGTCCGGGCAGGTGACCGCTCGCGCCCGATCACCGTCGCCGCAGCAGCCGCGACCGCTCGTTGACCACTGTTCACCGCGGCGTCGCCCGCCGTTCGTCCGGCCGGCCCGCAGCGCCAGCAGGCTCGGTGCGTCCCGTCCCGCGCCCCCGGAGGTCCTCATGGCCAGCTCGCTCACCCGACTCACCGCCGCCCTGCTCGCCGGTGCCGCCCTCGTCTCGGCCGGCGCCTCGACGTACGACCACGGCGACCGCGAGGACCGCGACGACGCCGGCGTCTACCGCATCGCGCTGAACGGCGACATGCCGTACGGCGACCGCGGCCGCGCCGAGTACCCGAACGTCATCAAGGAGATCAACGCCTTCCGGCCGGCGTTCACGCTGTTCGACGGCGATACCAAGAGCGGGTCCGAGAAGTGCCCCGACTCGTTCTACCCCGCCAACAAGGCGGCGTACTGGGACGTCTACCGACAGCCGGCCGTCTACGCCGTCGGCGACAACGAGTGGACCGACTGCGACCGGGCCAACAACGGCGGGTACGACACGAACAGCCGGCTCGCGATCATCCGCCAGACGTACTTCTCGACGCCCTACAGCCTGGGCCAGCGCCAGCTACGGGTCGAACAGGCCGCCGGCTACCCCGAGATCCAGCGCTTCACCAAGGGTAAGGTCACTTACGTCGTCCTGCACGTGACCGGGAGCAACAACAACTACCCGGTGCTCGACGCGGCCGGCACGCCGGTGCTGGACTCCAAGGGCCGGGTCGACGGCGACGCGGCCGAGGCCTCCGCACGCGACGCCGCCAACCAGGCCTGGCTGCGCCAGTCCTTCGAGCTGGCCAAGGCGGGCGGTTCGGTGGCCGTGATGGTCGTGCTGCAGGCGGACATGGACTGGTACCACCAGTTCCCGCTCACCCCCGGAACGACCGACGGGTTCGCGGCGACCAGGAAGACCCTGCTGCAGCAGACCGTCGGGTTCACCGGTCAGGTCGTGCTCGTCAACGGCGACTCGCACAGCTTCGTGGTCGACAAGCCGCTGGCCGACACCAAGGGCGAGGCGGTCGAGAACTTCACCCGCGTGCAGACCTTCGGCAGTGCGCAGAACCACTGGGTCAGCGCCGACGTCGACCCGCGCGACCCCCAGGTCTTCACCTTCCGCCAGCACATCGTCACAGCCAACCTCGCCGACCACACCGGCGCCATCGGCTGACCGTCACCTCGGCGCCCGCCACCGCCACACCGACAGGCAGAACCTCGGTCGGGCGGCCTCGCCCGTGCTCAGCACGGTGCCGTTCGAGGACTTCTGCCTGTCGGTGTGGCGGCCTGACCTACGCTTCCCCCCACCAGCGACTCGGGGGGAAGCATGCGGCGACGACGGCGGGCCGGCTCTGCCGCGCTCGCGGTCGTCGCCGCGCTCGCCGTCGGCGCGTCGACGCGCGGTGACCTGACGCCGCCTCCCCCGCTCTACAGCGAAGGCGTCGTCGCCGGGCCGGACGGCGACCCGGTCGCGGTGCCGCCGGGAGTTCAGGGTGCGGCACTCTTGCCATGGGCGACCCGCAGCCAGCGGTACGCCGACCTGCGGGCCGACGCGCTGCGCGATCTCGACCTGATGCTGCTGGACGGCGGCGCTCGGGACGGCGCGGTGCTGGCCGGCCTGCGGGGCCCGTGGCACTACACCTGGACCCGCGACTGCGCATGGGTCGCCGCGGCGCTCGCGGTGTCCGGCCGCCCCGCCGACGGGCTGCGGGTGCTGATGGCGGTTCAGCGTCAGGAGCAGCGCCGGGCCGACCTCGGGCTGCCCGGGTGGCAGGGCCGCTACCTGCCCGATGGTTCAGGCCGGACGCCCGATGCCCGGGGGGCCCAGCTCGACGGCCCCGGCTGGGTGCTGTGGGCGA